>DASSVX010000089.1:0-21006 GCA_035705655.1 Casimicrobiaceae bacterium | reverse complement strand
GCGAGCACGACGAATGCGCGTGCCGTGCAGCTCCTGAGCAGAAAGGCGAGCGGCGCTGCGGCGGCCCAGAACAGCGGTTCCACGATGAATACGGCGTCACCGTAGTACCAGCGATTGTCGAACGGCCACCACGGATGCACGCCGTAGGTGTTCAACGCATCCATCGCGATGTGAAAGAGCGGCGCGAGCAGCGCAAGGGCCACGAGCCACCGGCGGTCGCGCGCGGGCAGCACGAGGCCACGCCACCGCTGCCACAGTGCGCACCCGCCGAGCATTGCAAGCGAGATCAGAAGCGCGCCAGCGACCGTGTGCGTGTGCCCGCGATGCTCGAGCAGATACGCGAGCTTGCCGTCCGCACCGAGCGTGGACAGCAGGTCGGCATCGGGGAAATTGCTGCCGACGATCGCGACCGCCAGGAACAGCCCGCGGCGCAGCTTCGCCTGCCGCCCGTTGCCGGCGGGGGGCGCGAGGCGAGCGGCGGATTCGCCGAGGAGCGCGCCGATCAGGGTGTGAGTGACGTTGTCCAAAGGCCGACAGTCGAATCCGGCCGACACCTTAGCAAACCGCGCGGTCCTGCCGACGAACATGCCGGCGGATACCGGCCGACCAGGCCACTTCCCGGCCCATCTCCCGGCCCTTGACGCGACGGTCGCCGTACCGCATCCTGCCGCCGCGTATCTCGACCCGGGAGGCTTCCCATGAAACGCGTTTGCCTCATCGTCATCGCCCTCCTCGTCGGCGTCAGCGCCGGCTGTGCCGATATGTCGCCGCAGTCGCCGGCAACCGGATGGGTCACGCTGCTCGACGGCCCGAAAGGCTTCACGGAAAACTGGGATCGCATCGGCGACGCGAACTGGCGCATCGTCGATGGCGTCGCGCAGGCGGACACCGGTGAAAAGGGGAAGAGCAGCTTCCTGATGACGAAGAACGCGTACGGCGATTTCATGCTGCGCGCGGAATTCTGGGTCAGCGACGATGCCAATTCCGGCATCTACATGCGCTGTCCCGATCTTCGCGACATCAAGGACACCAACTGCACGGAAGCGAATATCTTCGACCAGCGGCCCGACCCGACCTACGGGACCGGCGCGATCACGCATCTTTCGGCGATCACGAACATGCCGAAGGCGGGCGGCAAATGGAATACCTACGAGATCACCGCGCGGGGTCCGCGGATCGTCGTCGTGATGAACGGCGTGCAGACGGGTGAAACCGACAAGGCGAACGCACTTCGCGGCAACATCGGACTGCAGTGGGCGGCCGGCGTCGTCAAGTTCCGGAAAGTGGAAATCAAGCCGCTCTGATCCGCTGCGCGGCTATCCGGCCTTGCGCAACGTCAGGTTGATTCGCTGCGCACCCATCCGGTCGTGCTCGCCGGCCTCGAGCGCGGCCACACCATGGTAGCGAAGCCGGGCAGGTCCGCCCCAGACGACGGTATCGCCGTGATGCAGTTGCACTCGAAGCGGCCTGTCCGAGCGCGCGAGGCCGCCGAAAAGAAACGTGGCCGGCAGGCCGAGCGATACCGACACGATGGGCGCTTCGAAATCCCGCTCGTTACGGTCCCGATGCAGCGTTAGCCGCGCACCGGGCGCGTAGCGGTTGACGAGGCAGGCGTCGGGCACGAAGCCGGCGAATCCGGCGCGTGCAGCGGCGTCCTTTGCGAGCCTCAGAAACGCGCGCGGCATCCGCGGCCAGCGGTTGCCGTTGTCGGGATCGACCGCGTCGTACCGGTAGCCCGTCGCACTCGACACCCAGCCGAGTGAGCCGCAGTTCGTCATCGCGACCGACATGCGGAAACCGCCGGGCGTCACCATGTGGCGAAGCGGCGCCGACGCGACGACGTCGTTCAGCGCGTCGATCAGCGCGTCCTCGAACGGCCGCGCGAAGCCGCGCAGGATCGCCGCACCCGGCGCGAGCGTTTCCACGTACGGGCCGCGCGCCGCAGTGTCGAACAGATCGCGTGTCCTCACGCCGCGTCGTGGAAGATGATACCGGCCGTATGGCGATGCCCGGTGCGCACGCGGCTGACGCCATGGCGCAGATTGACGCGATAAAAGCCACGGGCACCGCGCACCGGACGCTGATGGACGGCAAACACGACCGCGTCTGCCTGCCGCAGCGGCACCACATGCGGACGCGACTGCATGCGCGGGCGCTGCTCGGTCATCACGAACTCGCCGCCGTCGAAATCGCGACCCGGTTCCGACAGCAGGATCGTGATCTGCAGAGGAAAGACCTGCGCGCCGTAGAGGTCCTGATGCAGGCAGTTGTAATCGTCTGCACCGTACTGCAGCAGCAGTGGCGTCGGCCGGCGCTGGCCGGCCGCGTGGCATCGCTCGAGGAACTCATCGTGCCGTGCGGGAAAGCGCACGTCGATGCGCATCGCCTCGTACCACCGGTTGGCGATCGGCGCGAGCCGCGAGTAGAGCGCGCTGCGCAGATTCGCCACAACAGCCGGCAGCGGATAGGCGAAGTACTTGTACTCGCCGCGACCGAAACCATGGCGAGCCATGACCACTCGGCCGCGAAACGCCGCGTCGCTTCCATAGAGCGACACGAGCGAAGCGCACTCGCCGGGTGTGAGCAGGCGCTCGATCACCGAGCTGCCCTGCGCGTCGAGCTCGACCGCGACGCGCGCCCAATCCACCGCGTCGATCCGCGGCTCGATGCCGCCCGCCGCGGCGCGAACCGCTTCATCGTTCGCGCGCGCATTCATGGCGACGCGGCCATCATTTGCGCGCCTCGCGCTCGATCAGCGCGCGCTTGCGCTCGACCCCCCAGCGATAGCCGGACAGCGCACCGTCGCTGCGCACCACGCGGTGGCAGGGGATTGCGACCGCGAGCACGTTGGCGGCGCACGCGGCCGCCACCGCGCGCGTCGACTTCGGTGCACCGATGCGCCGTGCAAGCTCGCTGTAGCTCGCCGTCTCGCCCGGCGCGATCTCGCGCATCGCCTGCCATACGCGCCGCTGGAACGCGGTGCCGCGCACATCGAGCGGCAGGTCGAGCCGGGCATCGGGCGACTCGACGAACCCGACGACCTTGGCGACCACGCCTTCGAACGTCGCGTCGCCGCCGACGAGCTGCGCATTCGGGAAGCGATCCTGAAGATCGCGCGCCAGCCGGTCGGGATCGTCGCCGAGGAAGATCGCGCACACGCCGCGCTCGCTTTGCGCGACCAGGATCGATCCCAGCGAGCATTCGCCGATCGCAAAGTGAATGCGTGTCCCGGCGCCACCCGCACGAAAGCGCGTCGGCGTCATGCCGAGCACCCCGTTCGCTTCGTCGTAGAAACGTCCATTCGAGCCATACCCCGCGTCGTAGATCGCATCGGTCACCGTCGTGCTCGCCGCCAGCGCATCCCGGACCCGGCGCGCGCGATGCGCAGCCGCATAGGCTCGCGGCGTCACGCCGGTGATCGCACGGAACGTGCGATGCAGATGATGCGCGCTCAACCCGGCGCGCGTCGCAAGCTCCGCGAGCGTCGGCACGTGATCGGCCGCTTCGATGAACCGGCAAAGCGTCGAAACGAGCGCCGCCTGCGCCTGCGACGGCGACAGCCGATCGGGACGACAGCGTTTGCACGGACGAAATCCGGCGCGCTCCGCGTCGTGCGTACTGGCGTGGAACGCAACGTTCTCGGGCCTCGCAACACGCGCGGCGCACGAAGGGCGGCAGTAGACGCCGGTCGTTCGCACCGAATAGAAGAACGTGCCGTCTGCACGCGCGTCGCGTGCGACGACGGCGGCCCAGCGCGGATCGCTTTGCGTGCGTGCCGCGGCCGTGTCGTTGATTGCCTGGGTGGTCATCGTGGATCCCTCGCTCTTTCGCATTATCGAGGCTCCCACCTTAAGATTCCCATCGCCCCCGCGCACTCCGGGCCTTGCGGTTGAATTCGGGCGCACCGACCCCCTGCCGCCGGGGCGGACTGCGAAAAGGCCACGCGAAAACGCGTGGCCCTGGAGGCGGACCGGACGAGCGGACCGAACCCGCGGCTATCCGTTGTGCTCGTCCCGGCGCTCGTCACCCCGTGCATGTGCAGCGCCGCTGTTGCCGCGCCGGTTCGCCGCCTGCGCGGGCTCCCTGGCCTGCGGGCCTCGCCCCTGCGCAGCGCGTGCCTCGCCGCGAGGTGGCGCGGCGCGAGGCGCGCCATTCTCAACGTCCGGAGGACCCGCGCGCCTTGCCGTGGGCGGCGCGCCTCGCTCGCGCGGCGCGGCGCGTTGCGCCGTAACCGGCGGGCCGCCGCGTTGCGCCGTCGCGGGCGGTGCGACGCGTTGCACGTTCCGATTCGCATTCTGCGTGCGATCGATCCCGTTGCGCTCGCGTCCGCGCTCGCGTCCGTTCTCCGCGAAGCCCGTTCTTCCCTGCGGCCGCGCAGCCGGCGTGCTCTGCGTCGAACGCTGCTGGAAGTGCTGCTGCGCGACGCGCTCGCGCGGTTGATAACGATAGTTGCGGGTCTCGAGCGCTCGCTGCTCATCGCCGCGTGGATACCGGTTCCCCGCATAGCGCCGTTGATAGGTTGGCAAAGGCGCCGCGGCCGGCACCGATGCGCGGTTCCAGCGATCCCAGCCGCGATGGCGTTGCGCCCACGTGTTGCCCCAATGCGCGCCCCAGCGGGGCGGCGCGTTCAGCGCCCAGCCACGAAAGTAGGCGGGCCGCTCGCGGTAGTAGCGCACCGGCACGCGCCACAGGAACAGCGGCACGGCGTCGCTCGTCACCAGCTGCCACGGCCCGTTGTACCAGGTGCTCGCGTACCAGTTGACGCCGTCGAATACCCAGTAGAGGCCGTCGTAGAAGAAGTAATTCGCATTCACCTGCGGCGCGTAATAGACGGGATAGCCCGGGATGCGCACAAGGTCGGGATACACCGGCAGATTGACGCCGATGCTCACACCGGGGCTGTTGAAGCCGAGGCTCACTTGCGCAAGCGACGGCGTGGCCGAGCACAGAAGTATTGCAAGCACAGCGAGCGCCTTGCGCATGTTCGCTCCTTCGGTTCGACGCGCCGCCGTGCGGCGCCATTCAATGATCCTAGCCGGCAGTGGCGCCCGGGGCCATCGGCAACGCGCGGGACGTCGGGTAGGAGGCCGCCTACCCCGGTTTGCCGGTCAGTACAAGAAGGCCCCGCCGCGATCGTCCTACAGCGGAACCGGCGGCTTGCGCATTGCGCGCATTTGCCGCTGGCGGCAAGCTCGGGTCATCTGACCTCATTGCGAGGTGATCATGGGACAAACGCTCGTACACCCGGTTCGGATGTCGCAGCTCGAGTGGCGACGGACGACCAGTGCGGACGATGCGCTGGATGCGATGCGCGGCATCCTGTGCGCAATCCTCGTTTCGATGCTCGGATTCTGGATACCCCTCGCCGTTGCACTGACCCCGTAGCCGGCCGTCGTGCGCGGCGCGCACTCAGTACGTTTCGATATGCAACCGGCCCGTTGACTGCAGCGCCGGCAGCAATGCATTCCACTCGACACCGTGCGTGTCGCAGACGTCGCGGAACGCGTCGATGACGCCCTTCTCCATCCCACGCAGCCCGCACACGTAGATGTAGCAGTCGTCGTCCTGCAGCATGCGCGCCACACTCGCCGCACGCTCGCGAATGCGGTCCTGCACGTACACCTTCGGCTGCCCGGAAACGCGCGAAAACGCGAAGTTCACATCGATGAATTCGCAGGGGAGTTTCGTGAGCGGGCCGAAGTACGGCAGCTCATGCTCGACGCGCGCCCCGAAGAACAGCAGGAGCTCGCCGCCTTCCTTCAACATCCGGCGTCGGCGTCGCCGCTCGGTCATCGCGCGCATCGGCGCCGACCCGGTGCCGGTGCAGATCATCATCAGTGAAGAACCCGGGTGATCGGGCATCAGATAGCTCGTTCCGTACGGACCGACCACCTTCACTTCGTCGCCAAGCGCGAGATCGCACAGGTAATTCGACGCGACCCCGGCCACCGCGCGTCCGTCGTGATCGACGGTCACGCGCTTCACGGTCAACGCAATGTTGTTGTGGCCGGGCCGCTCGCCGTCGCGCGGACTCGCGACCGAATACAGGCGCACGTAGTGCGGCTTTCCGTGCGCATCCTCGCCCGGCGTCAGGATGCCGAGCGTCTGGCCCTCGAGCACCGGAAAGGCGGTGCTGCCGAAGTCGAGCACGATATGGCGAATGTCGGCCGAGGCATCCACGGCAGTCAGCCGATAGTTGCCGGTAACGCGTGCGATCGCCGGCTGTGCCGGCAGGTACAGGTTGACGCACGGCTGTGCCGCCGACCACGGCGCAGACGTCGCACCGGCCTGCCCCGCGCTCGCGACCTCGGCCAGTTGCCGCACTTCCGCCGGTATTTCCCCGGCATGCCCCGCCTCGACTGCCACCGGCGCCGGCAGGCTGTCCCAGTCGTACTGATCGGCGAGCGTGTACGGTGCGCTCTTGCGCACCGCCTGCCAGTGATCGATGGCGCCGGTCGGACACGGCGGCAGGCACGCATTGCACGCGTTGCACTTGGCGAAATCGACGACGTAGTTGCGGGCATCGTGCGTAACGGCGCCGATCGGACAGGTCGCCTCGCACGTGTTGCAGCGGATGCACACCTCCGGATCGATCAGGTGCTGCAAAGCGTAATCGGGGCTCGATGCGGCGCGCATCCGCTGCTCCTCGGTCGCCGTGGCGTCGTTCAATTGAACCGCACGTACTCGAAACTGGCCGGTTGACGGTTGACGCCGGCGGCGGGCGGGGCGATCCAGTTGGCGAACCGGCCGGGCTCGACGACGCGCCCCATCAGCGCCGCGACAAATGCGCGGTCGTCGGCGGTCGGAAGCCATCGATGCACGTTCGCGTCCCACTCGGTGTCCGACACCACGCTGCCGTCGGGGGCTACGCGAAGCTGCGCCAGCGATCCGATCTTGCGATGAAACGCCTTGTGCGGAACCTGCAGGCGAAACGCGATACCGGCCTTCTCGATCACGCGGTTCCAGCGTCCGATGCCGGCCACCGAATCGCGGATGAAATCGTCGCGCAGCACTTCGTTGAGCGCATTGAGCATCGGCACGTCGCGGTCGACGAGGCGCCCGTCGCGTGCATCGAGCACCGGGTAGCTGCGCCCCTTCAGCACGTGGTCGTCGTCGCGCTTCGCTTCCTCGTAGCGTCCCTTGAGCCCCGCCGTGTAGAACGTGGCCGCGTTCGACGACTGGTCGGCGCCGAAAAGGTCGATCGTGACGCTGTAATGGAAATTGAGGTAGCGCTGGATGGTGTCGAGATCGACGACGCCCTGCGCCCGCACGTCGGCAGGGTCTCCGATCTGCATTTGCTTCATGACGTCGCACGTGCGCTGGATGACGCGCGCAACACCCGACTCGCCGACGAACATGTGATGCGCTTCCTCGGTCAGCATGAACCGCGTGGTCCGCGCAAGCGGCTCGAAACCCGACTCGGCAAGGGCCGCGAGCTGGAACTTGCCATCGCGGTCGGTGAAGTAGGTGAACATGAACAGCGACAGCCAGTCGGGTGTGCGCTCGTTGAACGCGCCGAGGATGCGCGGATTGTCGGCGTCGCCCGAGCGGCGCGTCAGCAGCGCCTCGGCCTCCTCGCGTCCGTCGCGCCCGAAATAGCGGTGCAGCAGGTACACCATCGCCCACAGGTGCCGGGCTTCCTCGACGTTGACCTGGAACAGGTTGCGCAGATCGTAGAGCGACGGACAGGTGAGGCCGAGGTGGCGCTGCTGCTCGACGGACGCAGGCTCGGTGTCGCCCTGCGTGACGACAATGCGCCGCAGGTTCGCGCGATGCTCGCCGGGGACGTCATGCCACACCGGCGCGCCCTTGTGCTCGCCGAAGCCGATGCTCGCGCCGCCGGCCACGGGGGTGAGGAAGATGCCCCAGCGGTAATCGGGCATCTTCACATAACCGAACTCCGCCCAACCCTGCGGCTCGACGCTCACCGCCGTGCGCAGGTACACGTCGAAATTCGAGGAGCCGTCGGGCCCCATGTCGCGCCACCAGTCGAGGAATGCCGGCTGCCAGCGCTCGAGCGCACGCTGCAGCGCGCGATCGTCGGACAGGTTCACGTTGTTCGGAATCCGGTCGCCGTAATTCATCGACGTTTGCATCGACTTCTCCGCATGAATGGGCGCGAGCGCGCCCCGCTATACGCGATCCCAGTCGAACCGCGCCTTGGTGCCGGTCCCGAACACCTTCAAGGCGCCCGCTTCGCCGATCGCGTTGGGCCGCACGAAGATCCAGTTCTGCCATGCGGAGAGGCGGCCGAAGACGCGCGTGTGCATCGTCTCGCAGCCACCGAAGCGAAGGTTCGCTTCCATGCCGCTCAGCGCATCGGGCGACATGCTCGCGCGCTCTTCGAGCACCAGCCGGATTTCGTCGCTCCAGTCGAGCTCGTCGAGGGCCACCGAGACGAGACCGAGCCGCACCGCGTCGCTCGCCCCGAGCTTCGACCCCTGCACCGCCCGCACCTCGGCAATCGGCTGCGCTTCGGCATAGAAGCGCGCGCCGATTCGCGGCTGGCCGTCGACACGCGGATACGCGGCGAAATTCATCGCCGACACTGCGATCTTCGGCGCGGCTTGCGGTTCGTCGGGCAGGTCGAGCATGTACGTGCGATCGGCGGCGAGCGCCAGCTCGAACAGCGTACCGGCAAAGCACGAGCCGCGCTCGACGAGTGCGATCAGCGTGCGCGACGACACGTCGAGGCGCGCGAACGTGCGACGCAGCAGCCCGATCGTCTCGCGCACGAACCAGTGCCCGGCGTGTCTTGCGAGCGTGTCGTCGACCGCCAGGACGCGATCGATGTCGCCGTCGGTGGTAAGGATCCAGATCCCGATGTCGAGATCGTTCGTGCGCAGCATCAGGATTGCGTCGTCGAGCTCCCGCGCCATCTGCAGCGGCCACCAGCGCGCGCCCGCGTGCTCGATTTCGTCGACGTCATCGGGTTGATCGGCCGACGGCGCCTTGACGCAAAGCGTTGCACGCCGCGCCGCGCGATCGATGCGGACGTCGACGAATTCGTAGCGATAGCCGGTGTCGTCGATCGTTCTTGCAAGCGGCGAAAGCGCGACGCCGCGGGCCGTGGCCGGCCGGTCGCTGATGCCGGCGAGCTCGCCTGCGCGACGCGCGACGTACGCCGCGAACTCGCTGGGCTTGACGACCTCGTCGACGAGCCGCCACTCCTTTGCCCGCGTGCCGCGGATGCCTTCGGTTGTCGTGCAGAAGATGTCGGCGAGGTCGTGGCGCACCCTGCGCTTGTCGGTCAGGCGCGTGAGGCCACCGGTGCCCGGCAACACGCCGAGGAGCGGCACTTCGGGCAGGCTGACCGCGGACGAGCGATCGTCGACGAGCACGATTTCGTCGCAGGCGAGTGCAAGCTCGTAACCGCCGCCGGCCGTCGTGCCATTGCAGGCCGCGAGGAACTTGAGGCCCGAGTGCCGGCTCGCGTCCTCGATCGCATTGCGCGTTTCATTAGTGAACTTGCAGAAGTTCACCTTCCAGGCATGCGACGAGCGGCCGAGCATGAAGATGTTGGCGCCCGAGCAGAACACGCGTTCCCGGCCGCTCGTGAGCACGACCGCGCGCACCTCTGGATGCTCGAAGCGGATGCGCTGCAGCGCGTCGTGGAGCTCGATGTCGACGCCAAGGTCGTACGAGTTGAGTTTCAGCGCGTACCCGGGCCGGATGCCGCCGTTCTCGTCGACGTCGAGCGCAAGCGTCGCAACCGCGCCGTCGTAGCGCACACGATAATGGCGGTAGCGGTCGGGCTGCGTCTGGTAGTCGACGCGTGGCGGCTCGCGGGCGGCACTCATGCGCTCTCCATCTGCAGCGTTGCCGGCGCGAAGGCGGATGCGACCGCCGCGCGCAGCTTGGCGAAGCTTTGCTGCGCCGTCTCTCCCGACGTGTCGATCGTGACATCGGCGCGCCGGTACATCGCGTCGCGCGCGGCAAGAATCCGCTTCAGGTCGTCCATTGCGCGCGCATTGCCCGCCATCGGCCGCAGGTCGCCCTGCGCGAGCACGCGCGCCATGTGCTCCTCGGGCCGCGCCTTGATCCATGCGGTGTAGCAGTTCGCGCGAAGAAGATCGAACGCGTCTTCCTCGTCGACGATGCCGCCGCCGGCGACGATCACCGCCTGCGCCTGCTCGCGCGCGACGCGTGCGAGCACACGCCGTTCGATACGCCGATACGCGGCATGACCATACAGTGCAATCACCTCGCCTGCGGGCAGCCCGGTCTCGCGTGTCACTTCGTGTCTCAATTCGGTCAACGGAAGGTGCAACGCCTCGGCGAGCATTGCGCCGAGCGTCGACTTCCCTGCGCCACGCATGCCGATCAGTGCAATGCGCCTGCGCGGCACGGCGCCCGCTTCGTCGCCGGGCTCGAGAACGTCGCCGATCGCCACGCCGAGTGCATGCGCGACGCGACGCAGCAGCATCACCGAGATGTTGCCGTTGCCGGACTCGATTTGCGCGAGATAACGCTCGGACACGTTCGATGTGCGCGCGAGCAGCTTGCGCGACATGCCCCGGCGATCGCGCAACGTGCGAATGCGCCCGCCGAGATCGGCGGCAAAGCGCGCCTCGGCTGCCAAAGCATCCCCGCCCGCACGACGAGGGCCCGCGTCGAGCGAAGTCTTCTGCAGTGCAGCCTGGACCATGCGGCATTATACTACCGCAAGCCATAAAGACTACCAGGCATTATATTGCAGTGGAAGGTCGCGCGATTTCGTAAAACTGGCGATCCCGGGGTCGCCGTGGCACGATGGCGAAAGTGGCCGTCACATTCGCGACGCAAGGCGGCAAGGACGTCCCGGCTGCCCTTGCGCGCTTGCGGCACCTTCTGGACGGTTCGATGTTAAATGACTGATTCGACAAGGTGGTCGCGGTGAATTTCGGGAAGCGTAGGGGTGGGTTGCGCAGCAAAGTTGCGGGCACTGTTCTTGCTAATGTTGCGCCCATTCGTGTTCGTGTCCCGTTAAACGGACGCATCCCTCCCAAAAAGGAACCCATGTCGGCCGTTCTGGCACGTCCCGCACCCGCCACCGGCGTTGTCTCGGAGCTTGCGTTCGCGCGTGCGCAGCGCAACACCGTGCTGATCGTCGACGACCTGTTCAGCAGCCGGCTGCTGCTCGCGGAAATCGTCCGCCAGATCGACGGCAAGCTGAACCTGGAGCTCTTCGATACGCCGTCGCGCGCGCTCGAGTTCGCGCGTAACAATCGCATCGACATCGTCCTCACCGACTACAAGCTGCCGGAGTTCGACGGCATCGAGCTCGTCAAGCAGATCCGCGCGCTGCCCCACTGCGTCGACGTGCCGATCGTCGTGATCACCGTCGTCGACGATCGCAAGATCCGCTATGACGCGCTCGAGGCCGGCGCCACCGACTTTCTGATCAAGCCGCTCGACGATCATGAGACGCGCGCGCGGTGCGCGAACCTTCTCGAGCTGCGCCGGCACAAGATCGTGCTGTCGGACCAGGCGCGCGTGCTGCAATACCAGGTCGACAAGTCGGTCGCCGAGATCCACGAGCGCGAGCTCGAGACGCTGTCCAAGCTCGCGAAGGCGGGCGAATTCCGCGACAAGACCACCGGCAACCACCTGATGCGCATGGCAAGGCATTCGGCGCTGATCGGCCAGCACCTCGGCCTCGGGACGGAAACGGTGCATGTGCTCGAGGTGGCTGCGCCGATGCACGACATCGGCAAGATCGGCATTCCCGATTCGGTGCTGCTGAAGGAGGGTCCGCTGACTCCGCAGGAGACGCAGGTCATGCGCGAGCACCCGCGGATGGGCTACGACATCCTGAAGGGCAGCCCGTCGAAATACCTGTCGATGGGCGCGATCATCGCCCTCGGGCACCACGAGAAGTTCGACGGTTCGGGCTATCCGAACGGGCTGCACGGCGAGGACATTCCGCTCGTCGGGCGCATCGTCGCCGTGGCCGACGTGTTCGATGCGCTCGTGTCGGAACGTCCGTACAAGCACGCGTGGTCGCTCGACGATGCGATTGAGTTCCTCAGGTCACAGCGCGGCAAGCACTTCGATCCGACGTGCATCGACGCGTTCCTGTCCGATCGCTCGGCGATCGAGACGGTGATGCGCGAATTCGCGGATTAAGTCTCAGCCGACCAGCACGATATGCACGCGGCGCGGACCATGCGCGCCGAGCACGATCGTCTGCTCGATGTCGCCGGTGCGCGAGGGTCCCGACACGAGGTTCAGCGCACGCGGCATTTCCGTTCGTTCCTCGCGTAACCGCGCAAACGCGTCCTCCATCCCCGCCACGATCTGCGCGCCACGCACGATCGCAACGTGCGTCTCGGGCAAAAGGAAGGTCGCGGGGGGCGTGTCGCTGCTGCTTGCGAATACCAGCGTCCCGGTTTCGGCAATCGCGCAAAAGCAGCCGGTGATGCCCATTGCATCCTCGCCGGCGGCGGGCCGCACGTCGACACCGACACCGGCCGCTCGCCAGTCGAGCGATGCAAACTCGGGCCAGCACACGGCGCTCGCGCTCGCCACGCCGAGGCTCGCGGCATAGCGCGCCACCGCCGCCGGCACCGCTTCGATCGTGCCGACGCGCTCGGTCGTGCTCGACATATCGGCGGCGCGATCGAGGAAGCGCGAGACGAGATCGGCGGGAAGCGCCGGTCGCGGACCTTGCCGGCGGGCGGCGAGATAGGCGTGGGCGGCCGCCCGCGCCTCGTCGTCGGGCCCTTCGCGGTGCAGCGCGGCGCGCACGCGCGCGAGCACCGCCTCGCGCGACACCTGGTTGTCGTCGATCGCCATCGCGCTACATCGCGTGCTTGCGCACGAACGCATCGAGCCGCGCGATGCCGCTTTCGATCGCCTCGCTCGATGCCGCATACGAAAAGCGGATGTGCTGTCCATCCCCCGGAACGCGACGGCCGAAGTGAATGTCAGCGAGCACGGCGATCCCCGCATCGTGCAACAGGCGCTTGCGGAACGCTTCCGAATCGGCCGCCTTCACGCGCTTGCACGCTTCGGTGACATTCGGCCACGCGTAGAACGCGCCGCCCGGCGTCCTGCACGAGATGCCCGGCACCTCGTTCAGCAGCCGCACGATGAGGTCGCGGCGCTCGCGAAAGCGCGCATGCATCTCGACGACCGAATCCTGTGGCCCGTCGATGGCCTCGACGCCGGCCCATTGCGAGATGTGCGAAGCGCACGATTCGGTGTTGGTGATCCAGCGCGTCAACGTCGGCGCGAGCGCGCGGTTGGCCGCGTAGCCGAGCCGCCATCCCGTCATCGCCCAGGTCTTCGACGCGCCGTCGCAGACGATCGTGCGCGCCTGCATCGCGTCGCGGCTCGCCAGGCTGTCGAAGCGGCCTTCGTAGACGAGCCGCGAGTAGATCTCGTCGGCGAATACCCATATCTGCGGATGCCGAACGAGGATCGCGGAGATCGCGTCGAGGTCGGCCGCCGAAAGAATTCCCCCGGTCGGGTTCTGCGGCGAATTGAGAATCAGAAGCCGCGTCTTCGGCGTGATCTTCGCCTCGAGCTCGGCAGGATCGAACGCGAAATCGCGCGCCTCGCGCAGGAAGATCGGCACCGGCACCGCGCCGTTGGCGACGATCTGCGACTCGTAGATCGGAAATCCCGGCACCGGATAGATGACCTCGTCGCCCACGCCGTAATCGGTGACCGACGCGATCGTGTACGCGATGAACGGCTTCGCGCCAGCGCCGACCACGACGTCTTCGGGACGCACGTCGATGCCGCGCCGGCTGCCGAGATCGCGCGCCGCGGCGGCGCGCAGTTCGTCGATGCCGGCCGACGGCGTGTATCCGTGCCTGCCGTCGCGAATCGCGGCGATCGCCGCATCCTGGATGTTGCGCGGCGTCGGGAAGTCGGGTTGGCCGATGCAGAACGACACGATGTCCTTGCCGCTCCGCGCGAGCGCATTCACTTCGGCGAGCACGACGAACGCATTCTCGGTGCCGAGCGAATCGCCGCGGCGCGACAGATGCGGGACCGCGACATGCGGCGGGTGTGGCGCATTCATCCGATGATTCCTTCCGTTACTCCGGTGCGTGCCCGGCAGCGCGTGCCTTGTAGAGCTCGCGGAACGTGCGTCCCGCGGGCGCTGGCATGTCGCGCTCGTCGGTCCAGCCGCCGCCCAGCGGCAGCGTGCGGATCATGCCGTTGCGATCGCCCAATGCGCGCAGCAGACGCACGCCGATGCGCGAAACGAACCCATAGAGCGCCGGCCGCCGCGCGAGCCAACCCCACGCCTTCAATCCGAGCCGCTCGTGCCAGGGGCGCAGGTTCCGCTCGAATTCCTTTTCGCGAAGCTTGCGCTGCAGGTCGGGCAGCGGGATCTTTACCGGACACACGACACCGCACTGATTGCACATCGTCGACGCATACGGCAGGTCGAGCGCCTTCTCGAGCCCCACGTACATCGGCGTCAGCACGATGCCGATCGGGCCCGGATAGACCCAGCCGTAGGCGTGGCCGCCGATGTTCTGATAGACCGGACAGTGGTTCATGCATGCGCCGCAACGAATGCAGCGCAATGCCTGGCGCACGTCGCTGCCGAGCACCGCACTGCGACCGCTGTCGACGACGATGAAATACATGTGCTCGGCGCCATGGAACTCGTCCACTCCCTTGACGCCCGTCAGGATATCGACGTAATTCGAAATGGACTGCCCGGTCGCCGAGCGCGGCAGAAGGCGCATCAGCGTCGCCACGTCGTCGAGCGTCGGAACGATCTTCTCGATGCCCGAGATCGCGATGTGAACCTTCGGCAGCGTCGTGGTGAGCGTTGCGTTGCCCTCGTTCGTCACGAGGACGACCGAGCCCGTTTCGGCGACGAAGAAATTGCCGCCGGAGATGCCCATGTCGGCGGTGAGGTAATGCTCGCGCAGCACGCTGCGCGCCTCGAGGCACAGCTCGTCGATCGCGTCCTTGCGCGGCGTGCCGTGACGCGCCGCGAAAAGGTCGGACACCTCGGCGCGCGACTTGTGCAGCGCCGGCCCGATGATGTGCGACGGCGGCTCGTAATTGTTGATCTGCAGGATGTATTCGCCGAGGTCGGTCTCGACCACCGTGAGGCCCGCCGCCTCGATCGCATGATCGAGCCCGGACTCCTCCGACACCATCGACTTCGACTTGATGATCTTGTGCACGTCGTGGCGGCGCGCGATCTCCAGCACGAGCGCGTTGATCTCCGCCGGTGTCTGCGCGTAGAGCACCGTCGCGCCGCGCGCACGCGCGTTCTCGTCGAAGATCGTGAGCCAGACGTCGAGGTCGTCGAGCGCGCGCTGGCGGATCTCCGCCGCGGCGTCGCGCGTGCCTTCGAAGTCATCGAGCTCGGTGATCGCCGCCCTGCGGGCCGGAACGAACTTCCCCTGGAACTTGGCGAGGCTCGCCTGCAGTTGCGCATCGTGCAGCTTCGTGTGCGCACGCTCCTTGAAGTACATCGATGCGACCTGCATCGGCGGCTCGTCAGGTCGGCTCGGGCATCACACCGGCCAGCACTTCGGCGATGTGCAGCACCTTTGTCGCGTCGCCCCGGCGCCGCAGCCGCCCCTCGATGTTCAGCATGCAGCCGAGATCGCCCAGCACGACCGCGTCGGCGCCGCTGGTCACGATATGCTGGCACTTGTTGTCGGCGATGCGCGACGAGATTTCGCCGAGCTTCACGGCGAACGTGCCGCCGAAGCCGCAGCACACCTCGCAATCGGCCATCTCCGAGAGGCGGACGCCGGGCATCTTCGCGAGGAGCGCGCGCGGCTGCGCCTTGACGCCCATCTCGCGCAATCCCGCACACGAATCATGATAGGTGATCGTGCCGCGATAGTCGCCCGGCACGCGGTCGACCTTCAGCACGCCGGCGAGGAAGTCGGTGAGCTCGTACGTCTTCGCCGCGAGCCGCGCGACGCGAGCCGACCACGCGAGGTCGTCGGCGAAGAGCTCGCCGTAGTGCGTGCGGATCATGCCGCTGCACGAGCCCGACGCCGCAACGACGTAGTCGCAGTCCTCGAACTCCTCGATCACCTTGCGCGCCAGCGCGATCGTATCGGCGCGATCGCCCGAGTTGTAGCACGGCTGCCCGCAGCACGTCTGATTCGGCGGCACATAAACGTCGGCGCCACCGGATTCCAGCAGCTTCAGCGCCGCGAACCCGATCGAGGGCCGCATCAGGTCGACGAGGCAGGTGACGAAGAAGCCGACGCGCATGGGAGCGCGGATGGTAGCACGCGCATGAGGCGTGAGCGCGCGCCTTGCCCCGCGCCGTCAGCCGGGAACGGCCGCCCCGACCGACCGACCAGCCCCCCGCGGGGCAGCGAGCGGAGCGCGCGGGGCGGTGTCCATCCTAGGGGAAATTGGACTGCGTCAGCGCGATAGCGCAAAGCCCGATCAGCTGTTGCGGCAGGATGCCGAGCACGAGCAGCAGCAGCCCGTTCGCCGACAGCGCGACCCACGTGTCACCGCGCACGACGATCGGTGCGCTTTCGACCGGCTCGTCGAAATACATCAGCTTGACGACGCGCAGGTAATAGAAGGCGCCGATCAGCGACGTGACGACCGCGACCACCGCAAGCCACACGAAGCCTTCGTTGATCGCCGACTCGATCACCATGAACTTCGCGTAGAAGCCGAGCGTCGGCGGCAGGCCGGCGAGCGAGAACATCACGAGCAGCATGATGAACGCCCACCACGGCGAGCGCTGGTTCAGCCCCTTGAAATCGTCGAGCCGGTCGCTCTCGAAGCCCTCGCGCGACAGCAGCATGATCATGCCGAACGAGGCGAGGCTCGTCAGCGCATACGCGATCGTGTAGAACATCGCCGCCGAAAAGCCGTACCGGTTCGCCGTCAGGAACCCGAGCAGCATGTAACCCATGTTCGCGATCGTCGAGTAGGCGAGCATGCGCTTCAGATTCGACTGGGCGATGGCGATCAGGTTGCCGAGGACCATCGACAGCACGCACAGCACGATCAGCATGCCCTGCCAGTCGAACGCTGCGCCCTGCATCGCGCCGGAGAGGATGCGCAGCGTCATCGCGAACGCGGCGATCTTCGGGCCGGTGCCGATCAGCACCGTCATCGACGTTGGCGCGCCGTCGTACACGTCGGGTACCCACATGTGATACGGCACGACGGCAAGCTTGAACGCGAGGCCCGACACGACGAACACGAGCCCGAACGTCAGCAGCAGCGTGCTTTCGTGCCGGGCATAGATGGCGCGCGCAACCGTATCGAGATCGAGGGATCCCGTGGTGCCGTAGATCATCGACAGGCCGTAGAGCAGCATCCCCGACGCGAGCGCGCCGAGCACGAAGTACTTCATGGCGGCCTCGGCGCCTCGCGGGTGGTCGCGCTGCGCCGCGACGAGCGCGTACAGCGACAGCGACATGAGCTCGAGTCCGAGATAGAGCGTCAGGAAGTTGTTGCCGGTGATCATCACCTGCATGCCGAGCAGCGCGAACAGCGTCAGCACGAAGACATCGCCGCGGAAGAGCCCGCGCGCGATCATGTAGCTGCGCGAGTAGAACAGCATCAGCGACACGGCGATGAAGCAGGCGATGCGCAGGAAATCGGCGAGCATGTCGTCGATGACCATGCCGTGATAGCCCTTGATCGAGTCGAGGCGCAGCGTGGTCAGCGTGACGCAGACCGCGAGCAGCAGCGTGAGCTGCGTCAGCCAGTAGCTGACGTGCCGCCGGTCGTCGGGCACGAAGAGGTCGACCAGCAGGATCAGTGACGCCGCGGCGAGGATGACGATCTCGGGGAGCGCGGCCCAGTAATGGAGTTGAGCGAACATGGCCCCGCCTACAGTTTCGAGCGCGCGGCAACGCGCAGCAGGTCGGCGACCGAGACGTGCATGACGTCGACGAGAGGCGCGGGCCAGATGCCGATCCAGAGGACCGCGGCCGCAAAGACCGCAAGCAGCCAGAATTCGCGGCGGCCGATGTCGATCATCCCGGCGACGTTGGCGTTCGCAATCGCCCCGAAGATCACGCGCTTGTACATCCACAGCGAGTACGCGGCGCCGAGGATCAGCGTGAGCGCCGCGCCGAAGCCGATCCAGAAATTCACCTTCACCGCCGCGAGGATCACGAGAAACTCGCCGACGAAGCCCGACGTGCCGGGCAGGCCGGCGTTCGCCATTGCGAACAGCATCATGAATGCGGCGAATTTCGGCATCGTGTTGACGACGCCACCGTAGTCGGCGATCAAACGCGAATGCAGCCGGTCGTACATGACGCCCACGCACAGGAACATCGCCCCGGACACGAACCCGTGCGACAGCATCTGCACCAGCCCGCCTTCGACGCCGAGCTGGCTGTAGAGAAAGAAGCCCAGCGTCACGAATCCCATGTGGGATACCGACGAATACGCGATCAGCTTCTTCATGTCGGCCTGCACGATGGCCACGAAGCCGATGTAGATGATGGCGATCAGCGACAGCGTGATGATGAACCCGGACAGGTAGCGCGACGCGTCCGGGACGATCGGCAGGATGAAGCGCACGAAGCCGTAACCGCCGATCTTGAGCATGATCGCCGCCAGCACGACCGAGCCGCCGGTCGGCGCCTCGACGTGCGCATCCGGCAGCCACGTATGCACAGGCCACATCGGAACCTTGACGGCGAAGCCCAGGAAGAACGCGACGAACAGGAACAACTGCACGCTCAATTCGAGCGGCACCTTGTACCACTCGAGTATCTCGAAGCTCTCGGACACGCTGTAGAGGTAGATCAGCGCGACCAGCATCAGGATCGAGCCGAGCAGCGTGTAGAGAAAGAACTTGAGCGCCGCGTAGACGCGGTTGGGGCCGCCCCAGATGCCGATGATCAGGTACATCGGGATCAGCATCGCCTCGAAGAAAATGTAGAAAAGCACGCCGTCGAGCGCGACGAACACGCCGTTCATGAGACCCGACATGATCAGGAACGCGGCCATGTACTGCGCGACGCGCGTCGTGATCACTTCCCAGCCGGCCCAGACGACGAGCACGGTCATGAGGCTGTTGAGAAGGACGAACAGGACCGAGATGCCGTCGACGCCGAGGTGATAATGGATGTCGAAGCGCGGCACCCAGTCTGCGTATTCGGCGAACTGCATCGCCGACGTGGATGTGTCGAAATGAAGATACAGCGGCACCGTGACGACGAACCCGGCAACCGCGCCGATCAGCGCGATCCAGCGCGCGAAGCCTGCATCGCGGTCGCGGCCGAAGCCGAGCACGACGACGCCGGCGACGATCGGCACCCAGATCGCGAGCGACAGATACGGCGCCATCGCTCCGCTCATCGCCTCGGCCTCGCTGTACCAGCGGCGCGAACCGAAGCTGCGAGTGTCGGCCTCGTGCGACTCGTCCGTCGGCGGCCCCTTCGGGCCTTGGCTCGCTGTCGCTCGCCCGACGGACTCATCGCACGCCCCACCAGTAGAGCAGCCCGAAGACGCCGACGATCATCACGAACGCATAGTGATAGACATAGCCCGACTGGATGCGCCGGAATTCGCGCGCGACGAAGCCGACGAACGCAGCCGAGCCGTTGACCACCCATCCGTCGATGATTGTCCGGTCACCGTAGTTCGATGCAAACCGGCCGAGCCAGCGCGACCCGCCGGCGAAGAACCAGTCGTTGAAGCGGTCGAAGTAGTACTTGTTGTCGAGCAGCGTGTAGATGGGACGGAAGCGCGCGACGATCTTCGCGGGCATCGCCGGATTCACCAGGTACAGGTAGACGGCCGTGACGATACCCGCGAGCGCGAGCCAGAACGTCGGCGACACGAGGCCGTGCAGGATGAACGGCACGGCGCCGTGCCACTCGTGCGCGAGCTCGCCGACGACCGCATGCGGCTCGCGCACGACGATCGAGCCGCCGAACCAGTTGCCGAACAGCATCGGCTGGATGTACGCCCAGCCGGCGTAGACCGACGGGATGGCGAGCAGCACCAGCGGCGCGGTGATCACCCACGGCGATTCGCGCGGCGGTCCGCCCTCGTGGCCGTGCGGGTCGGGCTCCTCGGCGCTTTCCGACGACGGGTCGTGCGACGGGACCGCGCGCTCGTCGTGCTCGCCGTGCTCGGCTTCCGCGTGCCCGTGGAAACGCTCCGGTCCGTGGAATGCGAGGAACAGCATCCGGAACGAGTAGAACGCGGTCACGAATACGCCGCCGAGCACCGCGGCGTACGCAAACGTGTGGCCGGGAATGTGCGACAGCGATACCGCCTCGATGATCGCGTCCTTCGAGAAGAAGCCGGCAAACGGCGGAATTCCCGCAAGCGCCAGCGACCCGACGACCGCGGTGATGTACGTGATCGGCATGTACCTGCGCAGGCCGCCCATCCGGCGCAGGTCCTGCTCGTGATGAAGCGCGACGATCACCGACCCCGCCGCGAGGAACAGCAGCGCCTTGAAAAACGCGTGCGTCATCAGGTGGAAGATCGCCGCCGAATAGGCGGACACGCCGAGCGCCACCGTCATGTAGCCGAGCTGCGACAGCGTCGAATACGCGACGACCCGCTTGATGTCGTTCTGCACGATCGCGAGAAACGCCATGAACAGCGCGGTGATCGCGCCGATGATCGTGACGAACGACAGCGCCGCTTCCGACCATTCGAACAGCGGGCTCATCCGCGCGACCATGAAGATGCCGGCGGTGACCATCGTGGCCGCGTGGATCAGCGCCGAGATCGGCGTCGGGCCCTCCATCGAATCGGGGAGCCACACGTGCAGCGGCACCTGCGCGCTCTTGCCCATGGCGCCGACGAACAGGCAGATGCAGATGGCCGTCATCAGGTTCCAGTGCGCCCCGCTCCAGGGCAGCACGGTACCGGCCATCGACGCCGCCTTCGCGAATACCGGCGCGTAGTCGAGCGTGCCGAAGTACGCGAGCACGAGCCCGATCCCGAGGATGAAGCCGAAGTCGCCGACGCGGTTGGCCATGAAGGCCTTGAGATTTGCGTAGATCGCCGTCGGCCGCGTGTACCAGAAGCCGATCAGCAGATACGATACGAGGCCGACCGCTTCCCAGC
>DASSVX010000088.1:0-2394 GCA_035705655.1 Casimicrobiaceae bacterium | reverse complement strand
CTGCCCGGGCGCCGGCCGCGCGGCAACCGCGCGCGGGTCGAGCGGTGACAGGTTGGCGCGAAACCCCTCGAACGACAGCGCGATGGCCGCACGCCAGGCGGCCACGAGCGCGAGCGCGTCGGCGACGACAAGCGCGCCGCGCGCGATCGTCGCCGCGTTCGCGCTGATCACTGCAAGCCCGTCCTTCGGACCCAGCGCGACGCCGGCGAGTCCCGCGCGCCGCAGCGCTTCGGCACCCGGCAGCAAGACGCCGCCGAATTCGGCCATGCCCTCGCCGATCAATGGCAGTGCAAGATGCGAAAGTTGCGGCAGGTCGGCCACGCCGATCGACCCCTGACGCGGCACCACCGGATGAATCCCGCGGTTGAGGAACTCGACGAGTGCGTCGAGGACCGGCTGCGACACGCCGGAGCCGCCGGCGGCCATGCCCGCAATGCGCGCGAACAGCATGGCGCGCACCGACGCGCGGTCGTAGGCCGGCCCTACCGCGACGGCGCGGGCGCGGATCGCGCGTCGCTGGTACTCCGCGAGATCGTCCGGGTCGAGCGGCTGCCCCGTGTTGGCCCCGAGCGCCGTGTTGAGACCGTAGATCGGCGTGTCGCTCTGCGCAAGGCGGAGCACGACGTCGCGCGCGGCGCCGATGCGTGCGCGCACGACCGGCGCGAGCTCGACGCGGGCGTCGTCACGCGCGACGGCGACGACGTCGGCGATGCGGACACGCCGTTCACCGACGCAAACCGGCACCACGTCAGCCCCCTCAATGCACGATGCCCTTCGCCTTCAGGAAATCGCGCGCGACGTCGCGCGGCTCCATCTTCTCGCCGTCGACCTTGTAGTTCATCGCAGCCATCGCCGATTCGTCGAGCGTCGCGCTGACGCGATTCAGCACGTCGGCGAGCTTCGGATTCGCGGCGAGCGCCTCGTTGCGCACGACGGGAACCACGTAATACGGCGGCCACAGGTTCTTGTCGTCCGCAAGACGGGTGAGCTTGAGCGCGCTGATCATTCCATCGGTCGAATACCCGTTGACCACGTCGATCTGCTTGCTGGCGATGGCCTGGTAGCGCAGCCCGATCGCCATCTGCACGTCCTCCTTGAAGACGATGCCGTACTTCGCCTTGAGGCCCGGCAGGCCGTCCTCGCGATCGCGGAACTCGGGGCCGGCGCCAAGCTTGAGCTGGTTCGCGACCTTCGCCAGATCGGACAGCGTGACGAGCTTGTATTGCGCGGCGGTCTCGGGACGCACGACCATGTTGTACGTGTTGTTGACCGGCGCTTCGTTCAGCAGCGTGAGACCCTTCGCCGCATACGCCGTCTTCACCTTGTCGTAGACGGCCTTGCGCTCGCTCATCGCCGGCTGCTTCAGCACGGCAAGCAGCATCGTTCCCGTGTACTCGGGGTAGAAGTCGATCTGCTTTTCCTCGAGCGCCTTGTGCGCGATCAGCGTGCCGCCGAGGTTCAGCTTGCGCTCGACCTTGATGCCCGCCGCTTCCATCGCCTGCGCGTACAGCTCGGCAAGCACGAACTGCTCGGTGAAATTCTTCGACCCCACCCGCACCGGCTGCTGTGCGGCCACTGGCGATGCGCCAACCAGCGCGAGCAGGGTGAGTGGCAACAGGAATCGCAGCGTGGCCCGCATTTCGATGCTCCTTCAAGGTGCGTGTCGCCGAGACGTTGCAGCCCGTCGCGTTCGGCATCCGCGAATGCGCGATTGTCCGGGTGCGGCCCGGACCGGTCAATTGCCGCGCGCGATCGGCCTTGCGCACAAAAAAAGAGCCAGGCGTGCCCGGCTCGAGGACCCACGAACGAAACCTTCGATCAGTCGTCGTCGTTGCCGTCGTCGCGCGGTTCGATCGCGCCGCGGATCTCTCCGGTCGTGAATAGCGTCGTGTGAACGTTAGCGTATGCCGCACGTGCGTGCATCGCCTTGATCATCTCGGCGAACCCCGCGGCGCCGGCATCGATATTCTGGGTTGGTCGCGCAATGACGTCGGCAGCGGTCAGCGTCCCGGTGATCGTCGCTGGCCCCGGTGGACAGGCCTGCGGCATCGGTACGGTGACCCCGGCGGGCAGGCCGATGTTCGTGCACAGGAAAAGCACGATCTGGCCGGTGGTGGCGGGACGGCCGAAGTGGATATGCGACTGCGTGATCGCGGACGAGAGGGTGGTGTACGAAAGCGTGTAGTCGATCGCGGTTCCGGCGGCATTCACGGCCGCCGTGAACGAGCCGCTGCCCGGCGAGTTGAGCGTCACCGGCGTTTCCTCGTAGCCGACCAGCTTCGTGGCAAACGTCGTGCCGTTGTCCTCGTCGTTGCCGCCAGTGCCATTCCCGTTCCCGTTGCCCTTGTGATTGCCGTCGGCCAGGGCCGCTGCGGTGGCGAGGGCCGCCAGGGC
>DASSVX010000087.1:0-12985 GCA_035705655.1 Casimicrobiaceae bacterium | reverse complement strand
GCTTCGAGATTGCGCCGGCCGAGCTCGGGATCCGAATACTTGCTCGCGATGATCTCGCCCTGCTCGGTCAGCCGCAATCCGCCGCTGACGCTGCCCGCCGGCTGCGCGAGAATCGCGTCGTAGCTCGGGCCACCGCCGCGGCCGACGGTGCCGCCGCGGCCGTGGAAGAGCCGCAGCCGCACGTCATGCGCCGCGGTGGCATCGACGAGCGCGCGTTCCGCCCGGTAGATCGCCCAGCTCGACGTCAGGTAGCCGCCGTCCTTGTTGCTGTCGGAATAGCCCAGCATGATCTCCTGCCAGTCGCGGCGGCTCGCAACGAGCGTCCGGTACAGCGGCAACGCGAAAGCCGCGCGCATCGTGGCGCCGCACCGGTCGAGGTCGTCGATCGTTTCGAACAGCGGCACGATGTTCATCGCGAGCTCATGCTCGCGCAGAAGCCCGACCTCCTTCAGCAGCACACCGACCTCGAGCAGATCCGAAACCGATTGGCACTTCGAGATCACGTAGTTCGGCAACGCGTCGGCGCCGTAGCGCGCATGAATGCCCGCAGCCACGCGCAGCACGGCAAGCTCGGCGCCAACGCGCTCCGAATAGTCGAGATACGGGCTATGCAGCAGCCGGGAGGTCGCGAGCTCGCGCACGAGGAGTGCAACGCGCTCGTCCTCCTGCAGCGCGGAATAGTCGCCCGCCACCTGCGCGCGGGCGAGCAACTCGCCGACAACCGCCTGATGGACGTCGCTGTTCTGCCGCAGATCGAGTGCCGCAAGGTGGAATCCGAACACGTCGACGGCGCGCCGCAGCGGTTCGAGGCGGCGCGCGGCCAGCGGCGCCGCGCCGTGCTGCGCGAGCGAGGCGGCGATCGTGTCGAGATCGGCGCGAAACGCCTGCGCCGTCTCGTAGCGCGCCGCGTCCGTCTGTACGACGCGAGCGGGCGAAAGGTCGGTCAATTCATGCGCGGTGGCGGCAAGGCGCGCGTACACGCCGATCAGCGCCTGCCGATACGGCTCGTCCTGGCGATGCGGATTGGCGTCGTGCGCGGCGCCGGCAAGCGCCAGCAATTCGGCCGACGGCGTGACGAGGCGCGTCGACAGCGACAATTCGCCGCCGAGTCGATGCACGTCGTCGAGATAGTGCTCGAACAGCACGCCGGCCTGCGCGCGGATCGCGTACGTCAGCGTATCGGCGCCAACGAACGGATTGCCGTCGCGGTCGCCGCCGATCCACGAGCCCATCCGCAGGAACGCCGGCACGCGTTCGCGTCCGACGCCGAATTGCCCGGCGACGCTTGCTTCGAACGCCGCGTACAGGTGCGGGATCTCGTCGAGAAACGTGTAGCGGTAATACGCGAGCCCGTTGTCGATTTCGTCCTTCACCTGCAGACGTGACAGGCGCAGCATCGCGGTTTGCCACAGGCCGAGGATCGACGTGGCAAGGCGCGCCGCGAAATCCGACGCTTCGTCGGGTGTGAGCGTCGTGCGGTCGCGCCAGGTCAGCAGGCGCGCGATCTCGCGCTCGACGTCGAGGATGCTCTTCCGTTGCACTTCGGTCGGATGCGCGGTCAGCACGGGGCTGACGATCGCTTCGCCGAGCCAGCGCTCGATCGCGGCGCGATCCACCCCTGCCTCGGCGATGCGCAGCAACGCATCCGCAATGTCGCCGCGGCGCGGCGGCGAGCCCGCGAGCGCGTAGGCACGCCGGCGCCGGTTCTGGTGCACGTCCTCGGCGATGTTCGCAAGATGCGAAAAATAGCTGAATGCGCGAACGACCTCGAGCACTGCGCCAATCGGCAGCGGATTGAGCAGTTCCGCGAGCGCCTTGCGCAAGCGCTCGGCGTCGTCGCCGCGCGAGCGGCGAAAGCCGATTGCCGTCTGGCGAATCGTCTCGATGCGATCGAAACCGGCTTCGCCGAGCTGCCCGCGCAGCACGTCGCCCAGCAGCCGTCCAAGCAGGCGCGTGTCCTCCTTCTGCGGCAGGTCCTTGTCGACTATTTCAGCGCGAGCCGAATTGTTCATGAATCCATGCCGCTGCGAGCAGCGTCCTCTGGTCGCAATCGCGATTGCCTGCGACGGTGACGCCGATCGGCAGCCCGCGCGGGCCGCGTGCGAGCGGCACGTGCACGCACGGCACGCGCAGCAGCGTCCAGATGCGATTGAATACGGGATCGCCGGTGGCCGTTCCGGCCGGCGCCTCGCCAGGCGTGCTTGGCGCGACGAGCACGTCGACATCGGCGAACACCGCGGACAGCATCGCGCGGCATGTGCGCGCCAATGCGCGTGCGGCGTCGTAGTCTTCTGCCGAAACCGCGAGTCCCGCGTCGATCATTGCGATCATGTCGGCACTCAGGGCCTCGCGGTGCGCGAGCCGTTCGTGCGCCAGCGACTGCGCCACCTCGCGCACCATGATCGTCGTCTGCGCGCGGGCGAGACCGGCGAACGGCGTGGGCAGCGCGACGTCGCGAACTTTCGCCCCGCGGGCGGACAGCCGCCGCTCGACGTCCTCGAACAGCGCGACGGTTGCAGGCTCCGCGCGCGGCCACTCGTGCGTCCTGCACAACCCGATGCGCGGTGCCTCGGCGGGCGGCGCGTCGATCAGCAGCGAACGGCGTCCGCTCAGTGCGGCGACGAGCAGCGCCACGTCGGGCACGGTGCGGGCGAACCCGCCGACGGTGTCGAGCGTATCGGAGATCATCTTCACGCCAATGCGGGTGACGGTGCCGAACGTCGGCTTGAAACCGACGACGCCGCAATACGCCGCCGGCCGGATGATCGACCCGGCCGTTTGCGTGCCGAACGCCAGCGGAACCATCAAATCCGCCACCGCCGCCGCCGAGCCCGACGACGAGCCGCCCGGTGTGTGCAACGCATTGTGCGGATTGCACGTCGGCCCGGGATGAAACGTCGCGAATTCCGTCGTCACCGTTTTGCCGACGACGATGGCGCCCGCTTCCCGGGCGAGCGCAACCGACGCCGCATCACCTGCCGGCCGATGCCCGGCATAGATCGGCGAGCCGCAGGCGGTGGGCATGTCGAACGTGTCAAACAGATCCTTGACCGCGATGGGAAGCCCGTACAACAGACCCGACGCCGGCTGCGAATCGAGCAGGCGCGCGCGACGCATCGCCGCATCGACATCGAGATACGTCCAGGCGTGGACGACCGGCTCGCGCTCGCCGATGCGCTCGACGCAATCGGCGAGCAGCGCTTCCGCAGTGATTTCGCGGGTCGCGAGCTTGCGCGCCGCGGCCGTTGCATCGAGGTGGTTAAGGTGATCCATCAGAAGCACCATTGCCGGATCAGATCGTCGTAGATGGCCACCGCCTGCTCGACACGATCGACGAGGCAGTATTCGTCGGTCTGATGCGCAAGCTGCGGCTCGCCCGGACCCAGCACGCAGATCGGCACGTCGCGATAGACCGCATTGAGCACCGCGGCGTCGGTGAAATAGGTCGCCGTGCGCGGTTGCGGACGCTCGCCGAGGTGCGCCTGTGCAATGCCGAACACCTGCTGCATCCAGGGCGCAGCGGGATCGGAGTAGATCGCCTCGACGTCGACGATCGGCGCGATCTCGATTGCGTGTCCGAGCGCGCGCTGCAAACGGTCGCGCACACCGGCGTGCTGCTGGCCGGGAATGGTACGGATGTCGATGCCGATCGACGCCCGATCGGGAACCGAGTTGATGTTGAGGCCGGCGTGCAGCGTGCCGATGTTGAGCGTGGGCCTGCCCATCAGCGGATGCGGCTCGACGCCGAAATCGAAATCCTGCAACGTGCGCACCGCTTGCGCCGCCTTGTGGATCGCATTGTCGCCGCGCTCGGGCATCGAGCCGTGCGCGGTCACGCCCGACGCGCGCGCCTCCAGCCACAACGCGCCCTTGTGCCCGACGAGCGGGTAATTCGCCGTCGGTTCACCGACGAGCAGCGCGCCGACGCTTCCCAGCAGGTCCGTCTCTTGCGCGAGGAATGCCGCGCCGCCGCATCCGCACTCCTCGTCGGCGGTCAGCACCAGCGTTATGCCCGGCGATTCCCGCAGCCGCCCGGCCTGCGCCATGGCGGCGACGACGAAGGCGGCGACGCCGCTCTTCATGTCGCTCGCGCCGCGGCCGTAGAGCCGTCCGCCCTCGAGACTCGCGCCGAATGCATCCCGCTTCCACGGCACGCCCCCGAGCGGCACCGTATCCATGTGGCCGGTGAATCCCAGCGAGGGACGATCATCATGGCCGCCGATGCGTGCGACGACGCTCGTTCGGCCAGGCGCGAACGCGGCGTAGTCGACGTCGAAATCCGCGGACTTCAGGAGGTCGCCGAGGTAGCGCGCGCACGCCTCTTCGGCGCCGGGCGGATTGATCGTGTTGAACGCCAGCAGCTTTTTCGTGAGCGCGACCGCGTCGGGACGATGGTGCATGGAATGGCCCTTCAATGCGAAACGAGTGATGGCGCCGCGGCCGGTTCGCGCAAGTGACACGCGACGAAGTGTCCGGGTGCCGCTTCGACGAGCGCGGGATCGTCGACACGGCAGCGGTCGAATGCGTACGGACAACGCGTATGAAAGCGGCAACCGGAGGGCAGCTCGGTGGGGCTTGGAACGTCACCGGCAAGGATCAGCCGCTTGCGCCGCACGGCAGGATCGGGCACCGGAACCGCGGACAGCAGCGCCTCGGTATACGGGTGCAGCGGACGATCGAAGAGCGCCCGCGTCGTCGTCACCTCGACGAGGCACCCGAGATACATGACGGCGACGCGATGGCTGATGTGCTCGACGACCGCAAGGTCGTGGGCGACGAACAGATACGACAAGCCGAATTCATCCTGCAGATCGGCGAGCAGGTTGATGACCTGCGCCTGCACCGACACGTCGAGTGCCGAGACCGGCTCGTCGCAGACGATCAGCTTCGGCCGCGGAGCGAGCGCACGCGCGATGCCCAGCCGCTGCCGCTGCCCGCCGGAGAATTCGTACGGATAACGCGGCATTTGATCGGCCCGCAGTCCGACTCGCTGAAACAGCGACAGCACGCGCGCGCCGACATCGCCGGCCGACGCCGTTTCGAAATTGCGGATCGGCTCGGCCACGATGTCGGCTGCACGCATGCGCGGATTGAGCGATGCGTACGGATCCTGGAAGACGGCCTGCAGCGCCTGGCGGTAAGGACGCATCGCGGCGGCGCGCAGCCGGTCGATCCGCTCGCCGCGCCAGGCGATTGCCCCGGCCGTTGGCGCGGTGAGTCCGAGCACGGTGCGCGCGATCGTCGACTTGCCGCAGCCGCTCTCCCCGACGAGACCGAGCGTCTCGCCCTCGGCGATCGTGAAGCTCACGTCGTCGACGGCGTGCACGGCGCCGCGTCCGCCACCGAAGAGGCCGCTGCGCATCGCGTAATGCTTGGTCAGGTGCGTCACCGCGAGGAGCGGCGCGCCGGCACGCACATCACTCATGGAGCACGCCCCGGGTTCGCGGCTGCGACGGTCGCGTCGATGTTGCGCTCACCATGCGATCCGATTCCCAGCAGGCCGCGAAATGCGCCGGCGCCTTCTGCTCGAGCAGCGGCGATTCGACGCGGCAGCGCGCAGTCGCGAACCCGCAGCGCGGTGCAAAGGCGCAGCCGACGATCGGCTCGGAAAGCGCCGGCACGGTGCCAGCGATTTCCGCGAGGCGACGCCGGCTGCCGGATCCGTCGGTGTTCGCCACGGCTGCGCCACGCAGCTTCGGAATCGAATCCAGCAGGCCGCGCGTATAGGGATGACGGGGACGGGCAAAGAGCTCGGCCACCGATGCCTCCTCGACCTTGCGCCCCGCGTACATCACGACGACGCGTTCCGCCATCTCGGCGACCACGCCAAGGTCGTGCGTGATGAGCACGATCGACGCGCCCGTCCTCTGCGAGAGCTCGCGCATCAGGTCGAGAATCTGCGCCTGAATCGTGACATCGAGCGCGGTGGTTGGCTCGTCGGCGATCAGGAGCCGCGGCGCACAGGCGAGCGCCATCGCGATCATCACGCGCTGGCGCATGCCGCCGGAAAGCTGGTGCGGATACTGCGTCACCCGCCGTTCCGGCGCCGGTATCCGCACTTCCTGCAGCAGCTCGACCGAACGTGCCAGCGCCTGCTCGCGCGACATCCCGCGATGCAGGATCAGCGCTTCGGCGACCTGGCGGCCGATCGTCAGCACGGGATTGAGCGAAGTCATCGGCTCCTGGAAGATCATCGAGATCGCGTTGCCGCGGATTTTCCGCATTTCGGGCTCGGGCAACTCGAGCAGGTCGCGTCCCTCGAACAGCACGCGTCCCTTGACGGTTCTCCCCGGCGGCGACGCGATCAGGCGCATGATCGACAGCGAAGTGACGCTCTTGCCGCAGCCCGATTCGCCGACGATCGCGAGCACCTGGCCGCGCATGACGCGAAACGAAACGCCGTCCACGGCGCGCACGACGCCGTCGCGCGTGAAGAAATGCGTCGTGAGGTCGTCCACCTCCAGCAGCGCATCCATCCCGGCGCTCGTGTCGCTTGTATGATCCCCCCACGCTTGCGGCTTGTCAGACACGCTTCGGGCTTCGCCCTCAGATGTTCGCCCTCGGGACGGCCCGTCGGGCTCACGCGCTGCGCTGCCCCCCACGGGGGCGCAATTCGCGCCTTGGGGCGGCCCGGCGGCGCTCATGTCACATCCGCCGCGCGAGGCGCGGATCGAGCGCATCGCGCATGCCGTCACCGAGCAGATTCACGGCGAGCACCGTCAGCGACAGGCAGATGCCGGGAAACAGGATCAGGTAACCGGCGATCTGGAACAGGCTTCGCCCCTCGGCCATGATGTTGCCCCAGCTCGGAATGTTGGGCGGCGTGCCGGCGCCGATGAACGACAGGATCGCCTCGGTGATCATCGCCGAGCCGCAGACGTACGTTCCCTGCACGAGCAACGGCGCCACGATATTGGGCAGGATGTGGCGCGCCAGGATGCGCGGCAGCGTCGTGCCGGCGGCGATCGCCGCCTCGACATACGTCTGCTCGCGCAGCGTCAGCACGAGGCTTCGCACCAGGCGCACGACGCGCGGAACCTCGGCGAGCGTGATCGCCGCAATCACATTGCCCACGCTTGCCCTGGTGAGCGCCATCAGCGCGATCGCGAGCAGCACGGATGGAATCGACATCAGTCCGTCCATCACGCGCATCACGATCGCATCGAGCCAGCGGATGTAGCCGGTGACGAGCCCGATGGCAACGCCGAGCAGCGTCGACACGACCGCCACGGCGAGTCCGACGATGAGCGAGACGCGCGCGCCGTACACGACGCGGCTGTAGACGTCGCGCCCGAGCATGTCGGTGCCGAACCAGTAGGCCGCGGACGGCGGCCGCAGGCGCTTCACCGGCGACACCGCTTGCGGATCGATCGTTCCGAGCCAGGGTGCGAGCACGGCGACGAGCACCATCCCGGCGAGGATGGCGCCGCCGACCAGCGCCATCGGGTGACGGCGGAACGCGTCGCGAAAGCGCGCCCACGTCGGCGACAGGGATCGGCCAACGGCGATCGATTCGGCGGGAAGCGCGGTTGCCATGCGAACGCGGAGTTATGCCCTAATACCTGATGCGCGGATCGAACAGCGCGTACGACAGGTCGACGACGAGATTGACGAGGACGTAGACCGCGGAAAAGAGCAGCGTCACGCCCTGGATGATCGGGTAGTCGCGGCGCAGGATCGCATCGACGGTGAGCCTGCCGATGCCGGGCAGCGCGAATACCGTTTCGGTGACGATCGCGCCGCTGATCAGCAGCGCCACGCCGATGCCGATGATCGTCATCACCGGGACGGCCGCGTTCTTCAATGCGTGGCCGATCAGCACGTCGCCGGGGGCGAGGCCCTTCGCCTGCGCGGTGCGCACGTAATCCTGCGCGAGCACGTCGAGCATGCTGGCGCGGGTGATGCGCGTGATGAGTGCGACGTACACGGTGCCGAGCGCGATGCTCGGCAGGATCAGATGCCGCAGCCACTCCCACGCGCCGTCGCGAAAGTTGCGGTAGCCCTGGACCGGCAGCCAGTCGAGATGCACGGAGAACGTGAGTATCAGGATATAGGCGAGCACGAACACCGGCACCGAGAAGCCGAGCACCGAGAACGCCATCACCGCACGATCGAGCCAGGTGCCGGCCTTCGCCGCCGCCAGCACGCCGAGCGGCAACGCGAGCGCGATCGACACGACGAGCGTGCACAGCGTCAGCGAAACGGTCGGCTCGATGCGCTGTCCGATCAATTGCGTGACCGGCAGATTGGTGAAGATCGACGTGCCGAGGTCGCCATGCGCGAGTGCCCGCACCCAGCGGCCGAATTGCACGGCGAACGGATCGTCGAGACCGAGGCGCTCGTGGATGCGGTGAATGTCCTCGTCGGTGGCGATGTCGCCCGCGATGATCGCTGCGGGATCGCCCGGCGTCAGGTACAGCAGCGAGAACACGACGAACGCCACGACCGCCATCACGACGACGGTCGACAGCAGGCGGCGGATGACGTACCGGATCATCCGCCGTCAGCCCGCGGCGCCAACGGCAGGACCGCGACGAAGCCTATTTCTTCTCCACGTTCCACATGAACGTCACCGGCGCGATGATGACGCCCGAGAGGTTCGTCCGGTACGCGGTCGGCAGGATGAACTGCGCAGTGGGGATGTACGGCACGAAGTCGAACGCGCGCGCCTGCACCGCGTCGGCCGCCGTCTTCGACGCCGCCGGGTCGCTCGCCGCGAACCACGCCTCGCGCAACTCCTCGAGCTTCGCGTCGGTCGGCCAGCCGAACCACGCCTTGTCGCCCGAGCCGCGCAGCGCGAAGTTCACCGCCGGACTGGTCACGTCGGGCCCGACGAGCCACGTATGGAAGATCGACCAGCCGCCCTTGTCGATCGGCTCCTTCGACGAGCGCCGCGTGATCAGCGTGCCCCAGTCGCCGGCCTGCACCTCGACGTTGAGCCCGAGCTTGCGCAGCGCCTCCGCGGTCAAAAGCGACTGCGAGTGCACGATCGGCTGGTCGGTAGCGTCGATGATGACGATCTTCTCGCCCTTGTAGCCCGCCTCCTTGATCAGCGCCTTCGCCTTGTCGAAATCGCGCTTGCCTTTCATCGGCCCGGCGCCGACCTCGCTTGCAAGCGGCGTGCCGCACGTGAAGTACGAGTAGCATGGGTGGCCGTTCTTCATGTCGCCGGCGATGCCCAGCACGTAATCATTCTGGTCGATCGCGTACAGCAGCGCCTGGCGCATCTTCTGGTTGTTGAACGGCGGATACAGGAAATTGAAGCGGAGCACGCCCATCGATCCGAGCGGGTCGATGTTCTCGACCTTCACGTCCTTGTTCTTCGCGAGCACCGGGATGAGATCCGGCGGCATCTGCTCCCACCAGTCGACCTCGCCGGCGTTGATCGCCGCCGCCGCGGTGGCCGAATCGGGAATGTAGATCCATTCGACGCGGTCCACCTTGACCACCTTGCCGCCGGCCGCCCACGACGGCGGCTCCTTGCGCGGCACGTAATCGGTGTTCTTCACGTACACGACCTTGTTGCCCGGCACCCATTCGGACTTCACGAACTTGAACGGCCCCGAGCCGATCGCCTCGGTGATGTTCGTCGACGCGTCGGTCTTCGCGATGCGCTCGGGCATGATGAACGGCACGTTCGACGACGGCTTCGCGAGCGCCTCGAGCGCGAGCGGGAACGGCTTCTTCAGCTTGAGCTCGAACGTCTTGTCGTTCACGGCCTTCCACGCCTGCGTCGCCTCGGCGAGCTTCTGGCCGAGGGCGTCGCGCTTCGCCCAGCGCTCGACCGACGCGATGCAGTCGGCGGAGCGCACCGGCGCGCCGTCGTGGAACTTGAGCCCGTCGCGCAGCGTGAACGTATACGTCAGCTTGTCCGGGCTGAGCTCGTACTTGTCGACCATCTGCGGCTGCACCTGGAATTTGGCGTCGGTGGCGAACAGCGTGTCGTAGATCATGTACCCGTGGTTGCGGGTGATGTACGCGGTCGTCGTGATCGGGTCGAGGATGCGCAGATCGGCCTGCGGGATGAACTTCAGCACCTTTTGCCCCTGCGCGAGCGCGCCCGGTGCGCCGAGCGCCACCGCGAGCACGAGCGCGGCGGCCAAAGCCATGGAACGAAACGCGGTACGTCCGGTCATTGTTGTCTCCGATGGGAAAGCGGCTGACGGCACGCTCTTTCGAGCTGCGGATTCCGGTACTGAACGTGGCGTGCATTCTAGCCCCGCCCGCGTCCCGGCGGCCACGCGCCTGCTAGGATTGCACGCAAGCGCGCGTTCACGCGTCCTCACCGCGCCCATGCACGTCGATCCATCCTCCGCCTCCGTCGATCTTGCGAGCTGTGCGCGCCGCCTGAAGGCGACGACGCTCCACGAGCTCTTCGCATGCGATGCCGGCCGCGTCCAGGCGCTGACGCTCGGCTGGAACGACTGGCACGCCGACCTTTCCAAGGAGCGCGTCGACGCCGACGCGCTCGACGCGCTGCTTCGCACCGCAGAACGGGCCAACCTGGCGCACTGGATCGCCGCGCTCTTCGCCGGTGAAAAGATCAACGTTTCCGAGCATCGCGCGGTGCTGCACACGGCGCTGCGCGCACCCGCGTCGACCAGCATCTACGTCGACGGCGTGGACGTCACGGCAAGAATGCGCGAGACGCGCGAGCGCATGGCGGCGATCACGGCCGCCATTCGCGAAGGCCGCCGCAAGGGCGCCACGGGGCGCCCGGTGCGCTTCGTCATCAACATCGGCATCGGCGGCTCCGACCTCGGACCGCGGCTCGTGTGCGAAGCGCTGGACGGCAGCGAGGACGCACGAAGCGGCGCGCCGGGGGCCGGCTTCATCTCCAACGTCGACCCCGAGCATGCGACCCGCGTGCTCGCCGGGCGCGACCCTGCGTCGACGCTCTTCGTCGTCACGTCCAAGACGTTCACGACGCAGGAGACGCTCGCCAATGCGCACACTGCGCGCGAGTGGCTGCGCCGCGGGCTCGGCGACGATCGCGATCTCGCGCCGCACTTCATCGGCGTCACGTCGAACACCGACGCCGCGAGGCAGTTCGGCGTGCGCCCCGACGACATCCTGCCGATGGCAGAAGGCGTGGGCGGGCGCTATTCGCTGTGGTCCGCCGTCGGCCTCGTCATCGCCATCCGCGCCGGCTGGAAGGCGTACAGCGACCTCCTCGACGGCGCGCAGGCGATGGACACGCACTTCCTCATGGCGCCGTTGGCACGCAACCTCCCGGTCGTCCTCGGGCTCGTCGGTTACTGGAACGCGCGCTGGCTCGGCCACCGCCAGCGCCTGGTCGTGCCGTACGCGCAGGCCCTCGCGCGCCTGCCCGCCTATCTGCAGCAGCTTTCGCTCGAGAGCAACGGCAAGAGCGTGCGCCGCGACGGCACGCCCGTCGACGCGACGACGGCTCCCGCGCTGTGGGGCGATGTCGGCACCGACAGTCAGCACGCGTTCTTCCAGTGGCTGCATCAGGGAACGCAGGAAGTGCCGGTCGAATTCATCGTGCCGGTGCGCGCGGCGCACCCGCTCGGCGACCAGCAGACGCTGCTCGTCGCCAACGCACTAGCGCAGGCGCAGGCGCTGATGGCCGGACACGGCGAGCTCGCGTTGCGCAACGAGCTGTCGACGCGGGGCCTTGCAGGCGGCGAGCTCGACGCCGCCGTCGCCGCGCGGCGCTGCCCGGGCAATCGCGCATCGACGACGTTGCTGCTGCCGCAGCTCGACGCGCGCAATCTCGGCGCGCTGCTCTCCCTGTACGAGCACCGCACGTTCGTCGAAGGCATGCTTTACGGCATCAACTCGTTCGACCAGTGGGGCGTCGAGCTCGGCAAGACGCTCGCCAAGCCGATCGTGTCGGCGTTGGTCGACGCGGTGCCGCTCCCCGACGATACGGACGGGTCGACGCGCGAGCTCGTCGCCCGCGCCCGATCGCTCGCCTCAGCGCGGCGCTGAGCCGTCCGCGCCGTCGTGCTGCGCGCGAATCGCCTCGGCGAGCGACGTGACGGCCGACGCATAGAGCCGGCTCTTGTTGTAGCGCGTGATCACGTAGAAATTCGGAAACACGATGCGCAAGTCCTGCGCATCGGTGTCGCCATCGGCATCGGCCGCCTCGAGCGCGAGGAGGCCGACCGGCCCGGGCGACATCGGATCGGGCAGCCGCTCCGCGGCGACGCCATCGGCATTCCATGCTTCAAGCGGGCGCCGCTCGCTCAACCCGCCGTCGAGCCTGCGCAGCACCGCCTCGCGCTGCGATGACGCAATCATCGCCTTCGACCAGATCGGCTGCCCGCGCAGCCAATCGTGCCGTGCCAGGTAGTTCGCGATGCTGCCGACCGCATCGTCGCCGCTTTGCCACAGGTCGATGCGGCCGTCGCCGTCATAATCGATGGCATAGGCGCGCACGCTGCCAGGCATGAACTGCGCTACGCCGAACGCTCCCGCGAACGAGCCCTTCGGCACGAGCGGGGAGAATTTCTCCTCCCGCGCGAGCAGCAGGAATTGCCGCAGCTCGCCGCGAAAGAACGCGGCACGGCGCGGATAGTCGAAGGCGAGCGTCGACAGCGCGTCGATGACGCGGTAGCTGCCGACGTTGCGGCCGTAGAACGTCTCGACGCCGATGATCGCGACGACGATCTCCGGCGGCACGCCGAAGTCGCGCTCGGCGCGCGCAAGCGCATCGGCGTGCGCCTGCCAGAACGCGACGCCGCCGTCGATGCGCTCGGGCGTCAGAAACTGCGGCGCGTATTCGAACCATTTCGGCGGCGCCGAGATGGGGCGATCCATCGCCTCGACGATCTTCGGCTGATAGCGGACGTCGCGAAACCAGCGCGTCAGCGTTTTGCGCGAAAAGCCGTCGTCGCGGACCAGAGCGTCGATGAACGCGCGCACGTCCTCCCTGCGCTCGTAGCCCGATCCGGGTTGCGCGGAAGCCTGGGTGTGGCTGCGCGATGCGGCGGCGGAAGGAAGCGCCGTGAAGATCGCG
>DASSVX010000086.1:0-19613 GCA_035705655.1 Casimicrobiaceae bacterium | reverse complement strand
AGCCGAGGAACGACAATCCGTAATCGCCCCAGCTGTATTGATGCGTTGCCGAGTAGATGCCGATCGGAAACGCGACGGCCCACGTGAAAAGGATCGTGACGAACGAAACGATGACCGTCAGCAGCATCCGGTCGCCGATCACCTTCGTCACCGGCATGTTGAATTCGAACGAATAGCCGAAGTCGCCCTTCAGCATCCCGCCCGCCCAATGCAGGTATTGCTCGGGAAGCGGCTTGTCGAGGCCGTAGTACTCGCGCAGGAACGCGACTTTCTGCTGGTCGACCGATTCGCCCTGCGCCTCGAGCTCGGCGATGTAGCTCTCGAGGTAGTTTCCGGGCGGAAGCTGGATGATCGTGAACACGATGATGCTGATCGCGAACAGCGTCGGGATCATCATCAGGATGCGCTTGGTGATGTACTGGAGCATCAGCGCGCCTCGGTGCCGAACCAGAACGCGTCGGTGTGGTACATGCCGAAGTACGCGCCCGGATCCCAGCTGTAAATGCCCTCGGAGGGCACGTTGCGCAGGTCATCGCTGACGACGACCGGCTGCAGCGCATGCGTGACGGTGCCGATCGTGTAGACCTGGTCGGCGTGGATCGCGAGCATGCGCAGCCAGATGCGCTCGCGCTCGTCGTCGTTGGTGGCGCGGCGCCATTCGTCGTATAGCCGCCCGAGCTCCTGGACTTCCGGCAGCGCCGGCTTTTCGCCGCCGTTGCGGTTCTGCTCGTAGTACTGTCCCCACATCGGCCATTGCAGTTGCTCCTGCGCCGTGGGCGCAAGCTCGGAGGGGCTCATCTCGGGCGTCGGCACGCCGTTGTTGAGGCCCGACCAGACCGACATCATCGATTTGCCGGAGAACACGCGCTTCCTGAACACCTCGCGCTGCGACGGCCGCGCGAACATCGCGATGCCGAGCTGGCGCCAGGTATCGCGAATCAGCTCCAGCACGTCGGTTTCCTCGGTGCTTTCGCCCGACGTGTCGATGATGAGCTCCATCGGACGCCCATCGGGCAGGAGCCGGATGCCATTCGCATCGCGCTTGGCGAGGCCGATCGCGTCGAGCAGCGCGTTGGCGCGCTTCGGATCGAACGCGGCCCACGCGGCGCGAAACTCGGGACGGTAGAGCGCGCTTCTCGGCAGCACCGTGTTCGCCGACTCCTGGCCGAGGCCGAAATAGACGACCTCGTTGATCTCGTGGCGATCGATGCCGAGCGACAGCGCGCGGCGAAAGCGCACGTCGCGCATCAGTGTCCGCCACGCCGGATCGTCGACATTCAGGTTCGGATAGAGCGCCACCTGCGAGCCGATCGCCTTTTCCCACAGGTAGACGCGGTACCGGTTGCGCGTCTCGGCCTGCTTCAGGAACGTGTAGTTGTCGAAGCGCAGGTAGCGCGCCTGCAAATCGACATTGCCCGCACCGGTGCGCGCGGGGATCAGCTTGTCGTCGGTGACGCCGACAATCACGCGGTCGATGTACGGAAGCTGGTGGCCCATCCGGTCGACACGGTGGAAATAGGGATTGCGCACGAGCACGAAGCGCGTCGTCGGCAGCCCGGTCGTGTTGATCCACGGCTCGAGCGTGGGCAGGTCGGGATTGTCGAAGCGGAACTGCTCGTCCATCTTCTGGTGCAATCCCGCCCAGTTGCGCGAACCGGCGGCGACGGCGCGTGCATTGGCCTTGTCGAGCCCGGCGTAGCGCGCGTGGAATTGCTTGAGATAGTGCGCGGGCCGATAGATGAACAGCGGGCTCGGGCCCGCGAGTGCGGTCAGGAACTGCGGGTTCGGCTCGTCCCACGTGTAGCGGACCGTCGTGGCGTCGAGCACCTCGAACTTCGGCCCGTGATTGTCGACGAGCAGCGCGCGCGGCAACCCGAACGGCGACAGATCCTTGTTGTTCGCGACGTCCTCCCAGAAATAGCGGAAATCGTCGGCGGTGAACGGCTGTCCGTCCGACCACTTGTGGCCGGGCCGCAGATGCAACGTAAACACGCGGTTGCCGTCGTTGTCGAGGCTTTGCAGGATGTCGGGCACCAGATGCAGATGCTCGTCGTATCCGACGAGCCGCGCGTAGCCGTAAACGACCATCATGCGGATGTCGCGATCCTTCGCCATCAGCATGCGCAGTTCGCCGCCGTAGCGGCCCGGCGACCAGCCCGCGCGTGCGACGTCGACGACGAACGGTGCGCGCGGCAGGCGCTCGGCCAGCGGAGGCAGCTTCCCCGCGGCAACGTCGGCCGCGAGCGACGGCGGCTCCTCGGCCAGCGCAGGTGCGGCGAACAGCACGACGAGCGCGACGAGGAGCAGCCGGGCGGCGGCCATGGCGTTATTGAGCATTACGGAATTCCATCACAATTTGCAGAGCTCCGTCGTTCCCACGGAAGCGGGAACCTAGCGTCTTTCGCTCGAATGCGCCACTGGGTCCCCACCTTCGCGGGGACGACGAAGCTTCGGGTGCCCGACGTCACGCAATTATGTAAAGCTCGATAACAGGCCTCATGTCGTCACCGGTTCGCGCGCTGCCGCGGCCGTCTGCATCCGCACGCGATGGCCGTCGCCGACGTCCACCAGCTCGCCGGCATTCGCGTCGGCCCACGCGAATGGCGCCGGCCATTCGTCGGGGCTGCGCGCCGCGCCCGCCTGCACGGCGGCGAGGTCGAGCTTGCGCCGCAGATCGGGATACGGGACGGCCGCGAGCAGTCCGAGCGTATACGGATGCATCGGGTCGCGGAACAGCACCTCGCGCGGGGCGAGCTCGACGATGCGACCGCGGCACATGACCGCGATCTCGTCGGCGACGTAGTCGACCACGGCGAGGTTGTGCGAGATGAAGAGGTAAGTGAGGCCGAGCTCCGCCTGCAGGTCCTTCAGCAGGTTCAGGATCTGCGCCTGGATCGACACGTCGAGCGCCGAAACCGGCTCGTCGCAAAGAATGAGGTCGGGCGACAGCGCGAGCGCACGCGCGATGCCGATTCGCTGGCGCTGCCCGCCGGAGAAACTGTGCGGATAGCGGCTCAGGTACCGCGGGTCGAGACCCACCAGCCGCATCAGCTCCTTCGCCATCTCCGCGCGGTAGTCCGCGTCGCCGATGCCGTGGATGACGAGCGGCTCGCGCAGGATGTCGAACACGGTCATGCGCGGCGAAAGCGAGCCGAACGGGTCCTGGAAGATGTACTGCACGCGGCGGCGGAACTGCATCAGCGTATCGCCGCTCGCACGGGTCACGTCGATCGTCGTGCCGCGATCGTTGTAGAGCACCTTGCCGCTGTCGGGCTCCATCGCCCGCATGATGACCTTCGACAGCGTCGTCTTTCCGCAGCCGCTTTCGCCGACGAGGCCGAAGCACTGGCCGCGGCGGATTGCGAGGCTCACGTCGTCGACCGCGCGAAACGCCGGACCCTCGCGGCGAACGAGAAAGCCGCTCGTGCCCTGCGCGAACGTCTTGACGACGCTTTGCACGGTGAGGTGCGGCGCGTCGGCGCCTGCGGGCCACGCTTCGCGCGTCTCGACGAGCGGTCCCGTCTGGTAGTCGACGCTTCGCACCGACACGAGCCGCTCGCCGGGCTTCATGTCGAAGTGCGGAACGGCACGCAACAGCGCGCGCAGATAAGGATGCGCCGGACGCTCGAAGATCGCCTCGACGCGGCCCTGTTCCATCACGCGTCCCTGATACAGGACGACGACGTGCTCGGCCACGTTCGCGACGACGCCGAGATCGTGCGTGATGATGAGGACCGCCATGCCGAGCTCGGCCTGCAGCTCCTTGACGAGGGCGAGGATCTGCGCCTGGATCGTGACGTCGAGCGCGGTGGTCGGCTCGTCGGCGATCAGCAGCGACGGGCGGCACACGAGCGCCATCGCAATCATCGCGCGCTGGCGCAGTCCACCGGATAGCTGGAACGGATACGTGCGAAGCGCGCGGTGGGGATCGGGAAATCCGACGCGCCGCAGCATGTCTTCGGTGCGCGCCATCCCTTCGCGGTGCCCGATCCGATGATGCAGGAACAGCGCTTCGCTCACCTGGTCGCCGATCGTGTGCAACGGCGACAGCGACACCATCGGCTCCTGGAAGATCATCGAGATGTGCCGGCCGCGGATACGCCGGATCTTGCGTCCGTCGGGCGCGAGCCGGACGATGTCGACCGGGCGTTCGCGACCGTCGGGCTGCGTGAACACGATCTGCCCCGACGTGATGCTTGCGCTCGGAGGCAGGATGCGCATCATCGCCTGCGCGGTGATCGACTTGCCCGAGCCCGATTCGCCCACGAGCGCCAGCGTCGTGCCTGGCGCGATGCGAAACGATACGCGGTCGAGCGCGCGAATCGTGAGTCCGCGCGTCTGGAATTCGATCGACAGGTCGCGCACCTCGACGAGGTCGGTCACCGGCGGCCTCGGGGCAGCGCGTGCGCGTTGCGCGAACGCGCGCATTCAATGCGCATCGGGGAGGTTCCGAAATCCGACGCGGGCCTTGCGCAGGTGCAGCGCGTACGGGAGGTTGCGCACCTCGAAGCGCAGCAGTCCGCCGACCCGCGCGAGCGGCGAGCGCTTGCGTGCCGGCGGAAGCGGCGCCACGCAGTCGGCAAGATCGATATACCAGGCGGAAGTCTTGCCGAGATCGTCGAGCTCGAGATCGAATGCGGCCGCGCGCTCGCGCAATGCGTCGCCGAGCATCGCGTGGACGGGCTTCGTCACGAGCAGGTATTCGGACACCGGCACGTCGTTCTTCAGCATCCGGTGCACGACGATCACGTCGACGCCGGCGAGCTCGGTCAGGCGCTTGACCTTCTGGACGGCCACGCCGCCTGCGTGTCCGACGAGCTTGATCTTGAGATTGCCCGCCTGCTGGCATCCATCGCAAGGACACAGCGTGTTCGCCTTGATGTCGGCGGCGCGTGCATGGAACGCGCGGTAGATTGCAGCGGTACGTTCCTCGATCAGCGCCGGCGCCGGCGCACCGTCTGCGGGCGACGGCATGTAGAAGAACGCCGCGTCGCCTTCGAGCTTCGCGAGCCGCAGGCTCGGTCCGGCGGCGTCGATCACCGCCTCGAGCAAATCGGCGATGATCTGCTGCGCGTGGACGAGACTGGTGTCGTGCATCTTCATGAACCGCGTGTAGCCGGCGATATCCGCAATCAGCAGCAGCGTGGGTTGGACGGCCATGACGGGTGCGGCGCTTCGCTACTCGCCGCCGTAGACGGGCGCGGGCTGGGTGAAAAACGCGTGCAGGATGTGGTAGGCAACGCGGTAGTTCTTCTGCTGGAAGCTCGCGTGCGAGATGCCGGGCATCATCGCGAACTGCTTGTCGGCATTGGGCAGCCGCCGGAAGAATTCGATCAGGTCGTCGAGCGCGGCGATGCCGTCGTACTGGCCGCGCATGATGAGCGTCGGCATCGCGATTTTCGCCGGGTCGACGACCGGCAGCTTCGAGCACATGTCGACGTACGTGCCGTTCGGCATCGAATCGTCGAGCGCCAGGATGGCGTCGGCGAACGCGGCGACGACGCCCGGCTCGGCGCAACCCGGATGGTCGCGCGCAAAGATCGACTCGACGAACGCGCGGTCGATCGGGCGGCGGTTGCGCGCCCTGAACTCGGGCAGCTTGCTGCGCCGCTGCTCGAGCGTCGGCGCGCCTTCGCCGGTCCAGACGAACGCGTCGAGCGCGAGGCGCGCCACGCGCCGCGGATGGCGCTCGGCGAAGAGCGCCGCGCGCAGCGCTCCCGACGAGATGCCATACGCCATCACGGATTCGATGCCGCGGGCGTCGCGCATGTAATTCGTCGCCGCCGCGAGATCGTCGGCGCCGTTGGCGATGTCGCAGGCAATGTCGCGGCGCTTGTCCGAGCGTCCGTAGCCTTCCATGTCGACGCTCCAGCACGCAAAGCCGCGCCGTGCGAACCAGTCCATCACCGACGAGTCGGGCCGGCCGGGCACCGTCAGGTCGAACGTCGGCTGCGACGCCATCGACGAGCCGTGCACGAACAGCACGACGGGCTTGCCCGACGGCTCGCCGACGAACTTTTCCCACAGGAAGAGGCGCACGTCGCCCTTGTGCGTGTCGTGCGCGACGCCTTCCACCGGCGCGTCGATCGTCGACGTGCGCTGGCGCGACTCGCTCATGTCCCCATCTGAACTCATTCGATGTGCGCGCCCGTGTCGTGGATCACCTTGGCCCACTGGTCGCGCTCGGCGCGAAAGAAACGGCCGAAATCCGCACTCGTCGAGCCGACGATCTCGATGCCCGCATTCGCCATGTAGCGCTTCACCTGGTCCTCGCCGAGCACCGCGACGACGTCGCGGTTGAGCCGCTCGATGATCGAAGGCGGCGTGCCCTTCGGCGCGAGCAGGCCCATCCACACGTACGCCTCGTAGCCTTGCACGCCCGATTCGGCCACCGTCGGCACGTCGGGTAATTGCGGCGAGCGCCCGGCGCCCGTGACGGCGAGCGCCCGAAGCTTACCTGCCTTGATGTGTCCGACCATCCCGGCGGTCCCCGGGATCGCCATCGCCACGACACCGGACAAGAGGTCGGTCGTCGCCTGTCCGCTGCCGCGGTACGGGACGTGATTCATCTTCATGCCGGTGCGCGAGGCGAGGAGGGCCGCGAAAAGGTGCTGCCCGCTGCCGTTGCCCGACGACGCGTAGTTCACTTCGCCAGGATGCTGCTTCACGTACGCGATGAACTCGTGCAGCGTTTTTGCGGGAACGGCCGGGTTCACGACGACGACGCCGGGCTCGCGTCCGATCAGCGTCACGGGCGTGAAGTCGCCGATCGGATCGAACGGCAGCTTCGCATAAAGCGTTGCGCTGATTGCGTTCGTCTGCGATGCGAGCAGCAGCGTGTAACCGTCCGCGGGCGACTTCGCCACGATGTCCGAACCGATGGTTGCCCCGGCACCCGGCTTGTTCTCGACGACCACCGGCTGGCCAAGCCGCTTGCCGAGCTCCTGCGCGATGAGCCGCATCGGTCCATCGACCGCTCCGCCGGGCGAGAACGGCACGATCACGCGGATCGGCCGCGCCGGGTAGTCCTGCGCGCTCGCGACGCCGGCGAGCGCCAGTGTCGCGGCGGCGGCGGCGCATAGCCACCGAATGAGAATCGAAAACACGACCCGTGCTCCCTGCGTCAGGACGGCGTGCATTGTCGGTGGCTGTCCTGCCGCTGTAAAGGGCGCGCTGTAGGACAGCGAAGTAGGACGCGGCGCACAGGCGTTCGCGCGGCCGGCCGCTCTACAGCGCGGCGGATGGTGATTACAGTACGGCGGACATCGCGGCGGGCGAAGGATTGCAGTGCCTGCCCACCGCATGACGCGTGCGGCGGCTGGTCGCACGTTCGATGATTTTCCGACGCGGGGACCATTGGCATGAAGACAATCGTAGGGTCGTTCGACAGTTTTGACGAAGCGAACCGGGTGGCGCGCGAGTTGATGGACGACGGTTTCCGCGACAGCGACGTGAGTGTCGTCGCGAGCAACGTTCGCAACGATTATCGCAGCGGAACGGGCACGTCGAGCGGTGCCGGCGTTAGCGCACCGGCCGACACATCGACCGGCGTCGCGGGAACGGAAAGCATGCTCGGCGCCCGCGGAACGCGCACGTCGACCGGGTTCACCAACGACACGGGCGCCGGCACGATGGCGGGGATGGGCACCGCGAGCGGCGGCACGGCGGCGCGCGGCACCACGTCGAGCGAGCACTACACGCGCTCGGCGGCCGACAATGCCGTCAGCGAGGATGGTGCCGGCCTGACCGACGCCGCCATCGATCGCCATCGCGGCGTCGACGATCGGGTCGATGACGGCAGCAATGCGGCGGCGGGTGCGGTGACCGGCGGCGTCGTCGGCGGTGCGGCAGGCCTGGCGGCGAGCCTCATGGGCCTCGCGATCCCGGGCATCGGCCCGATCATCGCCGCGGGACCCATTGTTTCGCTCCTCACCGGGGCAGGCGTCGGTGCCGTGGCCGGCGGGCTGATCGGGGGCCTCACCGACATGGGCGTATCGCGGCCGGACGCCGAGTATTACGCCGAAGCGGTACGTCGCGGCGGTGCGCTCGTCACCGTGCGTGCCGACGACGCGCGTGCCGATCGTGCGGCGGAGATCATGCGCTCGCACGGTGCGATCGACATCGAGCGGCGCGCCGAGCAGTGGCGCGAGCGCGGCTGGACCGGCTTCGACGAAAAGGCGCAGCCGTATACGCCCGCGGATCTCGACCGCGATCGCGACCTTTACGGTCGGCGCGACCGCGAGACGGGCATCGCGAGTGGCGCCTCCATCGGTGGCGTACTCACCGGCGGACCGGCCGGCTCGATTCCCGACCGCGATACCGCGGGGTCGGCCGGCGACCGCACCACGCCGAGAACGCCGGGCGCGGGCACGTAATGACGCGCGGCCAGGCCGGGCACCGCGAGGTGCCCGGCGTCCGGTTCTGCACCGATCTTCGGAACGCCGATCGTGAAAGCTAACCGCAATGGCCGTTCGCCCGGCACGGTCGGCGTCTACGACCGTCCGCACCCGCTGCGCACGCGCAAGGTGTTGGTGCCGGCGGTGATTTTCGTGCTCATTGCGATCGTCTACGCGCTGTACTTCCTGCTGCGCTGAGCCGCCGGAACCTTATCAGGCGGCGCGGCGCTCGTTGGATGCGGCGTCGAGCTTCGCGTATGCGTCACGCAGCGCGGTGCGCAAGCCTTCCTCGACCACCGGATGATAAAACGGCAGCGTCAGCATCTCGCCGATGGTGAGATCGAGCTGTCGCGCCCAGGCGATCAGATGCGCGAGATGCTCGGCGTCGGGGCCGATCATTTCGGCACCCAGCAGCAGCCCGCTGCCGATTTCGGCATAAACGTGCAGGCGTCCGCGATTGCGCTGCATCACCCGTGCACGCCCCTGATCCTCGAAGGAAACGGTCCCGGCCACGAACCCGGCCGCCGCCTCGCGCGCGGCGCGAAGGCCGCCCCCGATCACCGCGATCTGCGGATCGGTGAACACGATGGCGAGCCCGGCCCGGCGCAGGCCGGCATGGACGTCGGGAAAGCGCGCCGCGTTCTCGCCGGCGATGCGGCCCTCGTCGGCCGCCTCGTGCAGCAACGGCACGTCGCCGTTCGCGTCACCGGCGATGAAGATCGGCGCGCTTCCGCATTGCAGCGTCTCGCGGTCGAACAGCGGCACGCCTTGCGCATCGAGCGCGAGCGTCGTCGCTTCGAGCCGCAGCGTGCGCACGTTCGGCGTGCGTCCCGTTGCCGCGAGCAGATAGTCGAACCGCTCGGTGCGCAGCTCGCCGTCGGGGGGGCGGTAGCGGACGACGACACGATCGCCATCGCGTGTCACCTCGGCCCGCGCGTCGGTGTCGAGGTAGAACTCCGCCGCAAAGAGTCGCCGCGCCTCGGCCAGCAGCTCGGGATCGGAAAGCGGGCCGACACCGCCGCCGCGCCCGAAAACCTTCACGCGAACGCCGAGCCGATGCAGCGCCTGTCCGAGCTCGAGCCCGATGACGCCGGGTCCGAACACGACGACGCTTTCCGGCAGCCGTGTCCAATCGAAGATCGTTTCGTTCGTCACGAGCCGCTCACCCAGCGCCGTCCACGCCGCGGGGTAGGCCGGCGATGAGCCGGTCGCGATCACCACCGCGCCGGCAGTGATCGTCGCATCGGCCGCGACGAGCGTCGTATCGTCGACGAAGCGCGCGCAGGCGTCCATTCTGTCGGCGGGCGGGATGGCGGCCACGCCCTGCAGCACGAAGCCGACGAAGCGGTCGCGCTCGGCGCGCACGCGCGCCATCACCGCCTCGCCGTCGACGACGACCTCGCCTGGCAGCCGCAGGCCGAACGCATCGAAGCGCGCCAGCGCGTGCGCGGCCTCGGCGGGCGCGATGAGGAGCTTGCTCGGCATGCAGCCGACGCGCGCGCAGGTGGTCCCGTAGGTGCCGCCCTCGATCAGCAGCGCCGTGCGGCCGGCGGCCTTGGCAGCACGATACGCTGCGAGCCCCGCGGTGCCCGCGCCGATTACGGCAACGTCGGTGGAAAATGTGGTCATGCGGCCTTGCGCAGGAACGCGTCGAGCTCGTTCGTTCCGCCGATCAGCCGGCCGTTGACGAACACCTGCGGCACCGTTTGCGCACCCGCGATCGCCCCGACGGCCTTGGTGCGGATCGTATGCGGCAGCGGCACCTCGACGTAATCGTAGCCCGCATCGGCAAGGCGCTCCTTCGCCTTCGCGCAGAACGAGCAGCCGTCGCGGGTCAGGATCGCGACCTGGTCGGGCTTCTTCGCGTTCGGATTGATGTAGCGGAGCATCGTGTCGGCATCGGACACCTTGAACGGATCGCCCGGCTCCTGCGGCTCGACGAACATCTTCTCGATCGTGCCGTCGCGCACGAGCATCGAGTAGCGCCACGAGCGCTTGCCGAAGTTGAGGTCGGTCTTGTCGACGAGCATCCCCATCTTGCCGGTGAACTCGCCGTTGCCGTCGGGCAGCAGCACGACGTTGCCGGCTTCCTGGTCCTTGCCCCATTCCTCCATCACGAACGGATCGTTCACCGAAACGCAGACGATCGTGTCGATGCCTTGCGCCTTGAAGACGGGCGCGAGCTCGTTGTAGCGCGGCAGGTGTGTCGACGAGCACGTCGGCGTGAAGGCGCCGGGCAGCGAGAACACGACGACGTCCTTGCCGGCGAAGATGTCCTGCGTGGTCAGGGTCGCCCAGTCGCCGTTACGGCGAATGCGGAACGAGACGTCGGGAACACGGTGACCTTCGCGGGTCGAAACGGTATTGGCCATGTCGATTTTCTCCTTCGCGGTTGCGGTTGGCATGGAGGGATGGTGGGGTCCGCCAGTCGATAACGCAAATTTAATTATTGCATCGGCTGCATAGACCGAGACTATCTGCTGGAAAGCAAAGCCGGCGCCCCGTGAAGGATGGACTGCGCGCGTCCTTCGAAAATCCCTCGGAAACGCCGCGCGCCGGGCAGGCGCACGCCGATTGCGGTACAGGCGGTTACGCGCCGCCGGCCGCCTGGCGCTTCTGCGGGCCGGTGCGCACCGCGCGCATGCGGCCGAACGGTGCCGGCCGGGCGATCCCGAAGCCCTGCGCGTAGTCGACGCCGATCGCGCGGAGCGCCTTCAGCGTGTCGCGATGCTCGACCGACTCGGCGATCGTCATCTTGCCCATGATGTGGCCGATGCGGTGGATCGCCTCGACCATCGCGTGGTTCACCGGGTCGCGCAGCATGTCCTTCACGAAGCTGCCGTCGATCTTGAGGTAGTCGACCGGCAGGTGCTTGAGGTACGTGAACGATGACACGCCGACGCCGAAGTCGTCGAGCGCGAAGCGGCAGCCGAGCGTGCGCAATGTGGTCATGAACTGCGTCGCCTTCGACAGCGACGCGACGGCGGTCGTCTCGGTGATCTCGAAGCACACGCTCGTGTGCGGGATGGCGAAGCGGACGAACTGCGCCTGCACGAAATCGAGGAACTCGTCGTCGCCGATCGACGCGCCGGAGACGTTGATCGCAAAGATGCCCGCGGGCGCGGGCCCGCCCTCGAACTGGCGCGACAGGATTGCGAACGCGGAGCTGATCACCCAGCGGTCGATCGCGGGCATCAGGTGATAGCGCTCCGCCGCGGGAATGAACGACGTCGGCGGCACGAGCTCGCCGCGGTCGTCGCGCAGCCGCAGCAGAAGCTCGGTGTACGGCGACGAATCGTCGTTGGCCGCGGTTCCCTGCACGGGTTGCGCGTGCAGGCAGAAGCGGTCCTCGGCGAGCGCCTGGTGAATCCGGTTCACCCATTCCATCTCGCCCCTGCGCAGCGTCACCTCGTCGCTTTCGGGGCTGTAGACCTGCACGCGGTTGCGTCCCTTGTCCTTTGCCATGTAGCACGCGGCATCGGCTGCCGAGAGCACGCCGGCGAGCGTCTGCGGGCCGCCGCCGACGTTGACGACCCCGACGCTCGCGCCGATCTTGAACGAGCGCTGGTTCCACTGGAAATGGAAGTCGCCGATCGTCGTGCGCAGCGCGTCGGCGATCGCGAACGCCGGGCCCGGCCCGCAGTGCTCGAGAAGAACGCCGAATTCGTCGCCGCCAAGACGGGCGAGCGTGTCGCCCTCGCGCAGCCGCGGCCGCAGCAGCGCGCTCACCTGGCGCAGCAATTCGTCGCCTGCCGCATGGCCGCAGGTGTCGTTGACCACCTTGAACTCGTCGAGGTCGACATAGAGCACGGCATGGTTGTTTGCCTCGTACTGGCTCTCGATCAGCGCCGTCGTGACGCGGCGCTCGAACTCGCGGCGGTTGAGGAGGCCGGTCAGCGCGTCGTGGCTTGCGAGGTGCGCAAGCCGCGTCGCGTATTGACGCTCGCGGCTCATGTCGTGGAACACGAGCACGACGCCGCTGATGTTGTGCGCGTCGTCGCGTATCGGCGCGGCCGCGTAATCGATCGCGATCGGGCCATCGTGGCGCCGGCGCAGCACGACGTTGCCTTCCGACTGGATCGTCGCGCCGTCGCGAAACGCGCGCGCCACCGGGTCGGGCACCTCGACGCCGGTGGCGTCGTCCTGGACCGCGAACACGCCGGGGAGCGCAATGCCGAGCGCTTCGCCGTGGGCAAAGCCGGTGAGACGCTCGGCGACGGGATTCATGTACTCGACGTTGCCCGACGTGTCGACGGTAATGACGGCATCGGCGATGGAGGCGAGCGTCACCTGCGCGCGCTCCTTCTGCGCGAGCGTTTCCGCCTCCGCGCGCTTGCGATCCGAGATGTCGGTGAGCGAACCCGCCATGCGCTCGGGCTTGCCGCGCGCCCCGAGAACCGAGCGGCCGCGCATGCGGAACCAGCGCGAGCCGCCGTCGGCCATGCGCAACCGCAACTCGAGCGAGAACGGCTGTCCGCTCGCAAGATATCGCTTCACTTGCGCAAGCGCGAGAGCGCGTTCGTCGCCGTGCACCCGCCGCAGGAACGACGCCGGCGTCTCGTGCAGCGAGCCCGGCGCATGGCCGAGCAGTTCCTCGAAGCGCGGCGACAGATAGAGCTCGTGATGCGCGAGGCGCCAGTCGAAGATGCCGTCGTCGGTGCCGCTGATCGCGTAATCGAAGCGCTGCTGGCTCGCCCGCAGCGCGCCGTGGAACGCATCCTCCTTGCGCACGAGCCGCTGCGTGCGCAGGGCGGCCGCCGCGACGAGCGCCAGCGCAACGATCAGCGTGGCGATGGTCAGCACCAGCTCGACACGACGCGACGCCTCCGCGAACGTTGCCGAGAACGCGCGCTCGACCATGGTCAGCTCGCGGTCGATGCCGCGAATCGCGATGAGCGCGGGTTGCAGGTCCGGCGTCGCGGCATGGCCACCTCGCACCATGGCATGCATCGCCTTCGCATTGGCGTCGATCTGCTCGTGCAGCGCGTCCGACACCGTCCACAACCGTACCGCCTCGGCCATGAAGCCGAACCAGCGGAAGCGACGAAACAGATTCACCATGCCGCCGATATCGGCCGGGTGACTGCCCGCGCGACGCAGGCTTCGACGCGCCGCGGTGAAATCGGGAAACGGCTTGTCGAGCTCGATGCGCGCGTTGCGTGCGCCCGCGAGGACGTCCGATTCCTCGACGTAACGATCGAAGTAGTCCTCGTTATGCGACTGCGCGTATTGCTCGAGCGATTCGACCGCCGCCTTCTGCGCATTCGACCACGCGCTCTGCGCGCTGATGTACGCGCGCACGCCGCTCATGACCGACAGGCTCGCCATGCCGAGCGCGAGCAGCAGGACGACGATCGCGACGAACGGCCAGATGAGTCGCACCACGCGAAAGCGTGTGCGTTGGAGAGTTGTTGTCGCCGGGTTGTGCATGACAGGCTGCGGCGTCGGGTCGCGCATTGCATGCGACCCTGCGCCAGCCGGTCAAAGCAAGCGGTGGGCCAACAGCGGCTGCTCCGGCAACTGCAGGCCCGTGAATTGCTTTGTCGGCGTCATCGCACCCGAGATCGCATCGAGCGACCCGTCATGCAACGGTCTTTTGCGCACGAGATGTCCATGCCTTCCGTCGAGAGCGGGCGCCGGCCATGATGCAATGCCGGATGTGCAGCCAGCGCCTACCCCGTCCGGGCAGGCTGTGCCGCGAATGCGATCGCGAGCTCGAGCGTGCGCGTTACGCCGGCGTGTCGATCGGCGAGCTCGCGCCCGCATTGCCATCGGCCGATGCATCGCGAATGGCGGTCAGCGGATGGCGTGCGCGAGTGCGCTCGCCGGGGCCCGTCATCGCTGCAGCGTTTTTCGTGGGCCTCGTCGCCGCAATTGCATTGCATGTCGTCGACAAGTCGGAGGCCGCGGTCACGCACGGTTCGGTGATGCTCGATGCGCGCGCGTCGCGCGATTTGCGCCGCGTGTCGATCGGTGACCCTTCACCGTTGCCGGTCGGCGAAAGCGACCGCGCGCCGGCGAGCCCGCCGGCGGCCGCACCCGCGAAAATCGCGACACCAGTGCGCCCACCCGCGCCGCGTGATCCGGTGATCGCACCGCATGACGTTTCCGGCGCGACGCCGCAGATCGCGCTCGCTGCGCCGGCACCGCGAGAGGCAGATGTCGTCGCCGAGCCGGCCGGCATGCTGCGCGACGCCCTCGCGCGATGCGGCGGCGAGCGCTTCCTCGCCCGCCCCGCATGCGAAGAGCGCGCACGCGCACGCTACTGCGGCGACGCGGCGGCATCGGCGCAATGCGCGACGCCGGAGCGCGACCACGGCCAGTAGCGCGCGTGACGCGCTAGGCAGCGTCAGGCCGCGTTGATCCAGCCGTTGACGGTGAATCGGGCGTCGGCGAACGTGCGCGAAGGCACGCTCACGGGCATCACCTCGTGCATGGTCTTCGCCCAGAAGAACACGATCCGGTTGTGCCGTGGCTCGATCACGCTGAACGTTTCGGCGCGCGCGAGCTTGCCGTTGCGCACGATGTCGTCGTACACGCGCAGCTCGCCGCCTGAGAACCCGCGGGGTTGGCGGTTGAAGTAGTAGACGTACGTCATGTGGCGCTTGCGGACCTTGTCGTTGCCGGCATCGGTGTGCACGCCGAAGAAGCTGCCGTCGACGCTCGCCGTCACCTGCGCCTCGACGACGCCGACGACGATCGGCGGAATGCGCAACGCGGGCACGACCCGCGGCATCGCGGCGCGCACGCGCGTGACCACGGGATGCACGAGATCCGGCGGCGGATTCAGCACCAGCGATTGCCGGTAATCGGCGCGCCGATCGTGCGTACCCGATGCCGCGAATTGCGCTTCGCTCGCCAGCACGCGCGCGAGCAGCGGCTGCCACGCTGCGTGCGGCAGGAAATCGTCGATCATCACCACGGGATGGCGGACGACGCGGGGTGCGGGCGGAGCGGCGTCGGATTGCACGGCGAAGCGGGCGGGTTGCCGCGGGCGGGCCGCGGAAGCATGGCATTCTATTCCAGCCGCTTGCCCGATCGGGCCGGTGCCCCCACCTTTGCGACGCCGGCCTCGGCCGCGCTCCCTCCACTCAACCGGATCTCCGATGCCGCCTGTCACCACCGCGCTGATCGTCGCCAACATCGCCGTGTATCTGCTGCAGACCGCGGTGCCGCAGATCGTCGTGCCCTTCGCACTGTGGCCGCTCGCGACGTCGAGCATGAACATGGGCGCGTCGTTCGCCCCGTGGCAACTCGTCACCTACGCCTTCCTGCACGGGAGCGTGCTGCACATCGCCTTCAACATGTTCGCGCTGTACATGTTCGGCAGCGCAATCGAGCAGGTCTTCGGCACGCGACGCTATCTGCTCTTCTACTTCGTTTCGGTGATATCGGCCGCGATCACGCAGCTCGTCGTCGCGATGCTCGCGCATGCGATCTATCCGACGATCGGCGCATCGGGCGGCGTGTTCGGATTGCTGCTCGCCTACGCCATGTACTTTCCGCGCAACCGCGTGATGCTATTGTTCCCGCCGATCCCGATGCCCGCGCGCGTCTTCGTCGTGCTCTACGCCGCGCTCGAGCTGATTCTCGGCGTGTCGGGGTCGCAGGAAGGCGTCGCGCATTTTGCGCACCTCGGCGGAATGATCGGCGGCTACCTGCTGTTGCGATACTGGCGCGGCGGCATCCGCCGTTCGTCGCGTTGACATGCGCGCGGTTTGGCGAGCAAAGTGTCGGTTCCCTTGACAGTCGAGGCGGCGCGTTTTCCGCCGGCTGTCCGGGCTGCATCGGGGCCGGCGAAGCCGCGCCGAAGTTGGCAGAAATCTTGCAACCTCGTTCGTCGTTGTCGGTTGCAGCATCGTATGGCCGTCCGTCGGATGCCGGCCGCTGCAACCGTCGCTGCTTCGCGCATGGAGGTGCGCAATGAAATCGATCCTCGACCCTACCTTCCGTTACACATCCAGTGCCAATACCGATCTTCGCAAGACGTTTGCGCGCATCCGGCGTGAGTCGCGCCGCCAGGCGCAAGGCTCCGCCGGCCGCGAAGAAGGCGATGCGGTCAAGAAGGTAACCCCGATCTTTCGCGGGCAGCGCCCGGCGGCCTGAGCGCGCCGCCCCCGCGTCGTTGGCAATCGCGGCGTCGCCGCCGGAAAAAATTGCCGATCGACGTTTAGCCGGTTCACGCATGGTGCATGCCGCCTCGACGCGGCGTCGCACGCGGCGCGTGCTCGCCCGGGCCGGTTCACGAACCGACCGTTGCGTGGTAAAACGGCCCCGCCGCCGCGTGGCGGCTCGCTCGCTCGGGAGAAAATCGGATGCGTCGCCAGTCCCACTGCGCTTGCCGCATCCTGCCGCCGGCACTGCTGCAGCGCATAGCGCGTAACGGCAACGCGCTGCAGCGCGAGGCGGCGCTCGACACCTTGGCCGTCGACCACACGCTGCGCCTCGGGCGGGCGACGTGGCAATTGCTCGACGCCGGCACGCGGCATGGTCTTTTCGGCATCAGCGGCGCGGGCAAGCAGCGCAGCATCTACGACGCGCACGGCGCCGAAGCGCTTCCGGGCCGGCTGGTGCGCGCCGAAGGCGCGCCTGCCCAGGGCGATGCCGAAGTGAACGAGGCGTATGACGGCCTCGGCGCCACATTCGATTTCTTCGCCGACGTCTACGACCGCAATTCCATCGACGACGCGGGCCTGCACCTCGACGCGAGCGTGCACTACGGCCGCCGTTACGACAACGCCTTCTGGAACGGCCAGCAGATGGTATTCGGCGACGGCGACGGCGATCTGTTCAACCGCTTCACGATCTCGCTCGACGTGATCGCCCACGAGCTCACGCACGGCGTCACGGGCGACGAGGCTCGCCTCGTCTATCTCGGACAGGCCGGCGCGCTGAACGAGTCGGTTTCGGACGTGTTCGGGTCGCTGGTGAAGCAATACGCACGGCGCGAGCGCGCCGCCGATGCCGACTGGCTGATCGGGGCCGGCCTCTTCACGGCGAAGGTGCATGGGGTCGCGTTGCGGTCGATGAAGGCGCCGGGAACCGCGTATGACGACCCGGTGCTTGGCCGCGACCCGCAGCCTGCCACGATGGACGGCTACGTGCACACGCAGGCCGACGATGGCGGCGTGCACACGAATTCCGGCATTCCGAATCACGCGTTCTATCTCGCCGCCATTGCGCTTGGCGGCTACGCGTGGGAGAAGGCGGGCCGGATCTGGTACGAGACGCTGCGCGACAAGCGGATGAAGCCGACGGCGACGTTTCGCCAGTTCGCCCGGCTCACCGCGCAGAACGCCGCACATTTCTTCGGAAGCGCCGAACGCCAGGCGGTCATTGCCGCGTGGGCCGAGGTGGGCATCAAGGCCACCGGCTAGCGCGCCGAATGCGCATCGACTTTCGCGCCGATGGCGGGCTTGCCGCGTTCCCCGGGCTTTCGGCGCCGGTCACGATTCATTGCGATGCGTTGCCGCCGTCGGAGAATGCGCGCGTGCGCGAGCTCGTTCAGCGCGCCGATTTCTTTGCGTTGCCGTCCGCCGATCGGCAGCCGGCCGCACCCGACGCACGCAGCTACACGATTGCGATCGACGACGGATCGCGCTGCCGGACGGTCACGGTACGCGAGCCGATCGCCGACCCCGCGCTGCGCGACCTCGTCGATACGCTGCGCGACAAGGCACGCGACGCGCGGCGGACACCATGAAATCTGCCTGCATTGCGCTCATCGCGCTCGCGCTGACCGCGTGTGCGAGCCTCGGGCCCGCGGCCCCGGGCATCGACGGCAAGCCGCTCGGCGAGTTCGTCGACGATCTCAAGACGCAATTGCGCGCCGTGCACTGGCGAATCCGCAGCACGAGTGCCGCATGCGGCAGCGCCGAGCCGCGCGAGATCGACCTTCGCAACGCGCAGGTCGCACTCGACCTCGAGCGCATCGGCACGGCGAGCGTCGACGGGCAGATCCGGCTCGTCGCGCTGCCGCTCGCCGGGCTCGCTGTCGCGCCGTTCGCGTCCGGGTCGAGCGAGCGCAAATACACGCAGGAGCTGGCGCTCAAATTCGACGTGACCGGTCCGTCACGTCTCTACGACGCCGGCGAGGCGGCGGGCGCGGGCGGCGCGATAGCGCAAGCGGTGAATGCGGCGATCGACGGCTTCGTGCGCTCGAGCGCCGACGAGCCCTGCGTGCGCCTCACCTCGCTCAAGCTGTCGCTCGTCATCGACGTTGCGCGCGACGCCGCGGGCGGATTCAAGCTCGTCGTCCCGGCGGCGCAGCTCGGTGCTGGCGCATCGCGGCGCGACGTCAACACGCTGACGCTGACCTGGGACAAGGTGCTTTCGAACGCGCTGCGGTAAGCGTGCGAGAGTCTCCGGGACACGCTCAGCGGAGCAGCGCCTCCAGCGCCTCGATCGTATCGGCCTCGTCGATGCCCTTGTCGGTACGCCAGCGCACGATGCGCGGACTGCGGACCGCGATGCCCGACTTGTGCCGCGGCGAGCGCTTGATGCCCTCGAACGCAAGCTCGAATACGAGCGTCGGGGTTACGCCGCGCACCGGGCCGAACTTCTCGATCGTCGTCTTGCGCACGATGCGGTCGACGGCCCCGGTTTCCTCGGCGCTCAATTCCGAATGGGCCTTGGCGAATGGCGTGAGCGCACGCGTGCCGCCACGCGTGTCCCACACCGCTAACGTGTAGTCGGTGTAAAGACTCGCGTGCCGCCCGTGACCGCGTTGCGCATAGACGAGGACGGCGTCGACCGTCATCGGATCGACCTTCCATTTCCACCAGGCGTTTCCGGTGCGCCCGATGCCGTACGGGGCGTCGCGTCGCTTCAGCATGAGGCCTTCGGCGCCGCGCGAGCGCGATTGGGTGCGCAGCTTTGCGTAGCCATCCCAGGTCGCGCGTTCGACCAACGGCGAAAGCCGCAGCGGCGCGGCGTCGAGCCGCGCCGCGACCTCGGCGAGACGCGCGCGACGCGCGAGCTGGGAAAGTTCGCGCAGATCGGCGCCGCCGGCCTCGAGGATGTCGTACGCGACGTAGGCCACCGGTGCTGCGGCGAGAAACTTCGGCGACAGCCGCTTGCGGCCAATTCGTGTCGAGAGCAGCGCAAACGGCGCGATGTCGCCGTCGTCGAGCGCGACGATTTCTCCGTCGAGGACCGTGCCGTCCGGCAGCGCGTCGCCGAGCGCCTGCAATTCGGGAAAGCGCTCGGTGACGAGCT
>DASSVX010000085.1:0-4850 GCA_035705655.1 Casimicrobiaceae bacterium | reverse complement strand
GACGACGCTGCTCGCCGAGTCCGCGGGTAGGCGGCTCGAGCCCGTCGGCAACGGCGGGCCTAGAGGAATGACGGTCATAGCGCTCGCGCGCCGTAACAGAACCCGGCTTATCGGGGGGCTTCGATCCTTTTGCGTGCATCGCGCAGAATCTCCCGCGCCGCATTGCGTCCCGGTATCCCGGTGACGCCGCCGCCGGGATGCGCGCCCGAGCCGCACAGATACAAGCCGGCGATCGGCATCCGGTAGTCGGCGTTGCCGAGCACCGGCCGCGCGGAGAAGAGTTGATCGAGCGCGAGCGCGCCATGGAAGATGTCGCCGCCGGTCAAGCCGAACTCGCGTTCGAGATCGAGCGGCGACAGGACGCGTCGGCCGAGCACGCTGCGCGCGAAGTTCGGCGCAACGCCGTTCACCGTCGCGATCATCAGGTCGGCGACCTCGTCGCGGTGATCGTCCCACGTGTGACCCGGCAGCACGTCGCCGATCCGCGGATGCGCGTGCTGGCAGAAGAGGCTCGCGACATGCATGCCGGGCGGCGCCAGCGACGCGTCGAGCACCGACGGGATCAGCATCTCGACGATCGGCGCGCGCGACCAGCCGAGCGTCTTCGCGTCGAAATACGCGCGCTCCATGTATGCGAGCGACGGTGCGACGATGATTCCGCTGCCGTGGTGCAGCCGCGCCTCCCCGTTGCCCGGCAGGCAGGTGAAATCGGGGAGTGCCGCAAGGGCGACGTTCATCCGGAACGTTCCGGAAGCGCAGCGGTAGCCATCGATGCGCGCGCGGAAATCGTCGTCGAGATGCTCGGGCGCCACCAGTTGCTGGAACAGGAGCTTCGGATTCACGTTCGCGACGACGCGCCGCGCCGCGATCGTCTCGCCACTTTCCAGCACGACGGCGGTGGCACGGCCGCGCTCGACATGCACGCGGCGCACCGGCGCCGACGTGCGGATCGTGACGCCACGCGCCACGCAGGCCTTCGCCATCGCCTGCGTGATCGCACCCATCCCGCCGATCGCATGGCCCCACTGCCCCGGCTCGCCGTTCACTTCGCCGAAGACGTGATGCAGCAGCACGTACGCCGAACCGGGTGCGTACGGGCTCTGGAAATTGCCGACGACGGCGTCGAAGCCGAAGGCGGCCTTGATCGGCGCCGACTCGAACCACCGGTCGAGGATTTCGCCGGCGCTTTTGGTGAAGAGGTCGAGCACGTCGCGCTGGCCCGGCCGATCGAGCGCGCGAAACGGCTTCGCCGTCTTCCAGAAGTCCAGCGCCATCGCGACGCGGCCGCCGCGATGCGCACCGACGTTGGGCGGCGTCACGTGCAACAGCGCGCGCAGCACGTCGGCCACGCGCGAAAGCATCGCGTAATACGCCGGCAGGCGCTCGGCGTCGCGAGTGGAGAACTTGGCGACTTCTGCCTGCGTCGCCGCCACAGCGCCGCCGACCTTGAGAAACGCATCGCCCGGCAGCGGCAGGAAATTGGCGAGCGGCCGCTTGACGATGGCAAGCCCGTGTGCCGAAAGATCGAGATCGCGAATGACCTGCGGCGCAAGCAGGCTCACCGTGTAGCTCGCGAGCGAGTTGCGAAAGCCGGGATGGAACTCCTCGGTCACGGCGGCGCCGCCGACGACGTCGCGGCGCTCGAGCACGCAAACCGACATGCCGGCGCCGGCGAGATACGCGGCGCACACGAGCCCGTTGTGCCCTCCGCCGACGATCACCGCGTCGTACGGCCCGTCCTTGATTCGCGGCGCGCGCGCCACTACTCGGTGAGTCCCGCGGCCACCTGCGAAAAACCGGCGTCGGCGTACGTGACCTCGCCCGTGATCGCGCTCGACATCGACGAGAAGTAGAACGCGGCGACGTTGCCCACCTCGTCGATCGTGACGTTGCGCCGCAACGGCGCCGTCTGCTCGACGAAACGGAGAATCTTCGAGAACCCGCCGATGCCCGCCGCCGCGAGCGTCTTGATCGGTCCCGCCGAGATCGCGTTCACGCGCGTGCCCTCGGGTCCCATGGCGGCGGCGAGATAGCGCACGTTCGCTTCGAGGCTCGCCTTCGCGAGTCCCATCACGTTGTAGTTGGCGAGCGCGCGCACGGCGCCGAGATAGGTGAGCGTCACGAGCGACGCATTGCGGCCCGCGAGGAGCGGCCGCGCGGCCTTGGCGAGCGCGGCAAGGCTGTAGCTCGATACGTCATGTGCCGTGGCGAACGCCGAGCGCGTCACGGCGTCGAGGTAGTCGCCCGACAGCGCCTCGCGCGGCGCAAAGGCGATCGAATGCAGCAAGCCGTCGAGGCCGCCCCATTCACGGCCCAGTGCATCGAACAGCGACGCAATCTGCTCGTCGGACGTGACGTCGCAGGCGAGCACCGGGCACGCGCCGAAGGCCGCCGCAAGCTTGACGACGCGCGGCTTCAGCTCCTCGCTCGCATACGTGAATGCGAGCGTTGCGCCCTCGCGTTCGCACGCCTTCGCCACGCCATAAGCGATCGACCGGTCCGACAGCACGCCGGTGATCAGGATCTTGCGGTCGTCGAGCAGGCCCATCGAAATTGCCGGGGTGAAAGCGCGCGCGAAAAGAATACGCTCAGAACGCTACCTGGTGCGCCGGCTCGAACACGCCGCAGGCCATGCGCTCGTTCGGCACGCCGGGGCGCGCGTCGGTGACCTTCGGACCGGCGTAGACGACCACGCTGTGGCCGGCGACGCCTTCGCGGCCTTTCGCGTGCACGGCCGGCACGCGCAGCGACAGTTCGACCCGGTCTTCGCTGTTGACGTGCTGGACAGGAATGAGATTGCGCGGATCGTTGCCCGATGGCGCCCACAGCGGACCTGCCGAAAAGCCGTTCGGCGACGAGCAGTTCGGTGTGTCGTGGAACGCAATGCGGTAATCGCCGGGCGGCACGTTCATCATCGACACGAGGACGTTGGCCCCGCTGCTGCGGTCGATCACCCGGATCTTGCCGAATATCGCCGAGCCGCCGATGGCACGCAGCGGTGCGACCTGTCCGTAGTCGGTGGTATCGGGCTTCGCGTCCGTCTCGGTGTCGTGCGCCATGCCGAAATGAACCCCCGAGCAGGCGGCAACGCACAGCGTGACCACGCCCGCGGCCAGTGCATTGAATGGACGTACCAGGATCAAACGCGTTCTCCCGCGCGCATCCGCCACGCGCTGCCGCGATTGTCGCATGCGCCGCGGTCGCGCCCGAACCGCGTCCTGCGCGTACCGTTCGTCCGATTGAAAAGTGACGCCTCGCGTCGCTCTTCAATTGCGGTTAGCATCGCGATCCGCACACGAATCGCGCACGGCGTGCGCCGATGTCATGTGCGCCACAACCCAGTGCGTTGCCGTGGTTACGGTCGAGCCTTCGAATGCGATTGCGCCCACGCTCGCTCATCACGAGAACAGGAGATTGTCCATGCACGGAAGAGCATTGAAGCGGCTCGGCGCCGTACTCGCGCTCGCGCCACTGCCGTTTGCAGCCAGCGCGGCCCCCGGATGCGCGTCAGTCGAGCAATTTCTCGTCGGCAAGGCGACCGGCGTGGCATGCTTCCACACCGACGATCTGCGCACGGCGAACACGTCGACCACCAACCCGGTTACGCCCAAGGACAATTCGATCACGACGTTCGCCGACGGCACGCCACTGCCGGGATTGGCGAGCGGCACCGGGTCGTACACACCGACCAGGGACCGTGGCGTGATATCGAACGGAGCTGCGCCTTCGTCCGGACCAGTCCCGGGCATCCAGGTCGAAGGGTGGTTCGCCGACGACGTCACGAAGCAGGCACGTTTCGTTCTGCGCTTCCCCGACGACTGGAACGGCAGGCTCGTCGTCGCCGGCGCATCCGGGACCCGCAGCGAATATAACGGCGACTTCGCGTGGAGCGATTACGTTCTGCCGAAGGGCTACGCCTACGCGTCGCAGAACAAGGGGGTGCTCAATTTCTACATCGTGAGTGCGGCGTCGCCGACGCAACCGGCACCCGATACCTGCCGCGTCAACCCACCGGGCGGATTGCTTTCGCAATTCTGGGTCCACTTCTACGACGTCGATCCTGGCAAGCCCTTCACGCAGTGGACGCAGTACATGCTGCAAACCGCACAGCTTGCGCAAAGCGCCGTGAAGGCCAACTACAGCAAATTCCCGCGCAGGATCTACGCTGTCGGGACGTCCAACGGCGGATACCAGGTGCGCCGTGCAATCGAGGAAGCACCGAACCTGTTCGACGGCGGGGTCGACTGGGAAGGCACGTACGTCGCGCCAACAGAGAACATCCTCGTCGACCTGCCCGTCGCCGTGAAGAATTATCCGGACTACGTGGCGTCGGGCTACAACGCCAGCAGCGTCGCCGCGCAGAACATCCTGGCCGCAGGCTATCCGCCTGACATCGTGCACACCGACGCGACGAGCGGCAAGGTGACGTCGCTGTGGGGAAGCTACTACAACGACTTCTGGGAGGTCACCGCATGCCAGTGGCAGCAGCGCTTCGATCCCACGTATCAGACCTACACGGCAGGACTTGGCAACTACGACTTGCTCTTGCGTCTCGGGCTCCCCGGCGTGCTGGATAGCATCACGGCGGTAACGACCACCGGCAAGATCAAGAAGCCGCTGATAACGGTTGCGGGAACGATGGACGCGCTTTTGCCGATCAAGCATCAGGCGCGGGCGTACGAGGACGCGGTCGACGCCTCACGGAAGGGGAACAACGACAAGCGCAACGCGCAGTACCGGCTGTACGAGGTACAGAATGGCAACCACATCGAAGCGTACGTGACGCCGTTCCCCGAGCTCGTCGAGATCCAGCCGCACGCGCAGAAGGCGTTCGACCTGCTCGTCGCGCA
>DASSVX010000084.1:0-3534 GCA_035705655.1 Casimicrobiaceae bacterium | reverse complement strand
GATGACGTTCAAGTCGGTTTCGACGTTTGCCTGCGCGCTGTTTAGCGCCCTCACCTTCGCAGCCCACGCGGCGGGCGCGCCGTCGACCCCTGCCGCCGACGCGCCGAAAGGCTCGCCGTGGGAGCAGGCATTTGCCGCGTTCGCCGACGACGATGCGTCGCACCCGCACCCCGCGGGCGGCGTGCTGTTCGTTGGCAGCTCGTCGATCCGGCTCTGGAGCGACTTGCAGGAACAGTTCAAGGACCTGCCGGTCGTCATCAACCGCGGCTTTGGCGGCTCGGAGCTCGCCGATTGCGTCAAGAACCTCAATCGGCTCGTCATCCGCTACCGTCCGAGCACCGTCCTGGTCTACGCCGGCGATAACGACCTCGCCGCGGGAACGACCCCCGCCGAAGTGCTGCACCGCTTCGCGGCGTTCGTCGACGGCGTGCACCACGAGCTGCCGGACACGCGGATCGCCTATATCTCGATCAAGCCAAGCCCGCTCCGTATCCGCCTCATGCCGCAGATCAAGGAAACGAACGCGCTGATCCGCGACTACGCCGCCGGCCTCGACAAGGTTGCGTTCATCGACGTCTACACGCCGATGCTCGACAGCGCCGGCAAGCCGCGCGCAGAACTATTCCGCGCGGATTCGCTGCACCTCAACGCTGACGGCTACGCGCTGTGGAAGCGCGTCATCGGACCGCACGTGCACTGACGTCGGCGGTCGCCTTCGGCGGCGCGACCGTAGTCCACCTCGCGATCAACTTGCTGCCGCCGAGCGTCGCGCGCGCGATCGCGTAAAGCGTCACCAGCGTTCCGGCGAGCAGCGTGCCGTCGAGCAGGCTGACGTGCTGCGAATCGAGCGCCGTCTCGCCCGACGCGAGCAGCGTCAGGCACAGGACCAGGTGCGCCGCGAACACCGTCAACGACGCGCGGCCGAGCGTTGCGATCGACGAGCGCTGCGCCACGGCGACGAGCCACCGGCGGCCATGCACCGCCAGGATCGCCAGCACGGCGAAGTTCAAAAGCCGCATCGGCCCGAGATGCCACTTGTCGAAGAGCGCATTCAGCGAGCCGTGATCGCCGAACGGAACCTGCCCGGTGATGTGGCGCCACGCAAAGAAGCCGACAGCCAGCGCCGTCGCCGTCCACAGCACGGGCCGCGACCACGCCGTGCGGGGCTCTCCGCCCTGCGCCTCCTGCACGTGCAAAGCGCCGGCGCGCAATCCCGCGACCCATAGCAGCTGCCATGCGAGGAACGCGAACGCGCCCGTCTGGTTGTAGGGCACCGGCCAGCCGACAATGCCGGCGAAATAGCCGTAGATGTCGCGTCCACCATCGTGCTGCGAGAGCAGCCACATGGCGGCGCTGAGCCCGATAAGCGGTCCCCATCCGCGCTGCCAGCCGTACTCGAGCAGCAGTGGCGATGCCAGCATGAACAGCACGTACATCGGCAGGATGTCGAGCAATGGCGGGTTGTACGCCAGTGCGAGCGCCGACACCAGCGCCGTGTGCGGCCGCTCGGCATAAAACGACGCGAGATCGGTGATCGCGTGGGCGCCCTGCGATGTCGCATACGGCAGCAGCACCCAGAACAGGAGCAGCAACAGAGCCACCTGCGCCGCATAAACCTTTGCGGCGCGTCGCCAGATCGCGTTGCGCATCGCGACGAAGCCGTGCCGTAGAGCCGTCCCCGAATAGACCGAGCCGACCAGGTACGCGGACAGGAAGACGAAGCCTTCAGCGGCCGATACGAATCCGAACGGCTGGCCGACGTGCGAGCTGAACCACGTCGGCAGGTGCGTGATCGTCATCAGCACCAGCATCAGTCCGCGCAGCCAATCGAGTTCGGTTTGACGTTCCAATCGCTCGCGTACCCGCTGGGTCGTTCGACGACGGATGGGCGTGACGGCGGCCGGGGACATCGGCGAAACGATAAGACTCGCCGGAGATTACGACCGTCGGGGTTGCGCTGAAAGATCCGTCAGACAGCGGGCAGGCTGACGCCGTTCAATGCTTAGGGAGCCTCTGCAGAACTATGACGATCGCGCTGCACGGCCAAATGCGGATGGATGCGAGACGGGCGATGCAGGTCGTAGCCGAGCCTACGAGCCAAGGAGACCGTCGAGAGAGACGCCGCATTGGGCAGCAGCCTGAAGGGACGGTAGCTGTTCGGGCGGTCTCTCTTGGCGCGAGCCTCGCGAAGGGGAACGACCCTTCGCTTCGGCTCGCTTCGCGCATCCCATCCCGAACAGCCCACCGTCGCGATCGCCATTGTTCCGCAGAGGCTCCCTAGCGCAGATATGCGAGCAGCGGCGATCCTGGCGTGCGTTTCAGCAGCACGTGCTCGGCGACGCGAGCATCCGTGGCGTCCAGCGACTGCAACCACTGCAGCTCACCGCCGACAAGTGTCGCCACCGGCGCGCCGTCGCGATAGAGGATTCGATTCGCCGTCAACGCCGGAACCTTCGACCCCGGCAACACCGTGCCGACGAGATTGAGCGGGTCGGCGCCACTGACCGAGACGAATCGTCCCGTCGGCGCTGCACGCCGCGTTTCGCGCAGCATCGCAACGGCCTCGGGAGATGCGAATTGCTCGCCGGTCACGCTTGCGACGAAGCGTCCTCCGCGAATGTCGCCGCGCGCTTCGAGCCTGCGCAGAACGCGCACGAGCTCGCGCCATGGAGGAAGCCACGTTGCCTCGCGCTGCAGGATCTTCCACGCGATGACACCATAGCGGCGCAGCAGCGCCTTTGCGATGTGCTCGATGGTCTCGCTGTCGTGTGCCGGATCCGCGCGCGTCCACCCGGGCGTCGAGGCCGGTATCGGACGACGCGTGAGTGCCCAGCGTCCGGCGTCCTCGACACCGAGGAGCGCCGTGCGCCGCGCACGGCGCCCCGCTCCTGCTTTCTTGCGCTTCTGCGAGGGCGTCAAAAGCGCCCGCAAGCCGCCAAAGCTGTCCGACGTCACACGCCCGAGTGCGACGAGCTCGGCGAGCGCGTCCTCGACCTGTGTGCGGAGAAGGCGCGTGCCGTCGACGATCTCGTCGTAGAACGATGCGCCGTGCGCCTGCAGGAAATCGACGACCGCCTGCGCCCGCGAGCTCGCCTGCGTCGGCGCGGCAGCCGGCATCGGCGCGGCGCGCGTCCATAGCGGCGCGGTACGACGAGGCAGCAACGTGACCGGCGTCGTCCGGATTACATTCGCGCTGCCCGCGGCACTGCTCGGCGCAGGGGGTGCTAGCCGCGTCCACACGACGCGTCCCGACAGGCACAAGTCGTCGAGCCACGTGAATTCGTAGTGCGTAAGGCGCGCGGGCAACAGCTCGGACTCCCACGAAGCAGCCGGTGCCTCGAAGCCTTGCAGTTGCGTGACGATCGCATCGAGCGCGTCCGGCCCCTGGCGCTGCTCGTCGGGCGCCACGTGCTGCCAGCGAAACAGGAAGCGCATGAAGTCCTGTGTCGTCACCGGCTCCACCTCCTGCCGCAGCCGGTTCACCGTGTAGCGATGGATGCGTGCAAGCAGCGTACGGTCGCACCATTCGCTGGC
>DASSVX010000083.1:0-4908 GCA_035705655.1 Casimicrobiaceae bacterium | reverse complement strand
TCGATGTCCTCCGGATCGGCGTCGCGAACGCGGGCGATGAAGCCGATGCCCTCCGAGTAGGGCACCGTGTTCGGAAACGATTGCGCGAACGCCGCGTAGCGCGGGAACTCGATGATGCGGAACTGCCGATACTGATACGGGCCGAAGTTCGCGGTGAAGTAGTCGAGACCCGCCTTCGTCGCCGCGATCATCCGCTCGAGGTTGTACTCGTGGCCGGGCTGGTAATAGACCTCGATCGCGACATCGTGCCAGCGATCCTTCGCGACGGCGTAGCGCGCGGACTGGACGGCGAAGAAGTCGAGGATCGGCGCGTCCATCCTGTACGCGAAATAGTGGCGCCCCCGCTCGGTCCACTCGCGCTGCAGGTAGCCGGGCGCGATCGCCCATTGATCGGCGTCGGTGCCGACCGTCGCGTCGAAATCGATGAAGTCGGCGTCGGTCGCGATTGCGTTCTGTCCGAGGCCTGTCGGATCGTCGCGGGCGCGCATCCGCTCCTTCGGCTTGAGGCCGAACTTCTTGCGGTCGCTGTCGCTGACGAGCTCGCCGCGCTCCTGATAGCCGATGAATGGCAGAACCGACTGGCCGTTGACGAACGAGCCGTTGGCGACCACATCGGTGGTCGCACCGCCGTTGGTGAAACCGTGCGTCGGGACCTCGAGATCGAAGTCGAGCTCGAGCCTGCCCTTCGGCTGCAATGGCGAGGCGAGACGGTAGCTGCGCAGGCCGGTGGTCATGTCGTCGGTGACGAGTGTCGTCGGTGTCGCGAACTCGAGCGTGTGAATCACGAGCTGGTCGCCGCGGAGGAACGTCAGATGAATTGCAGCAATCGGCCGCGACGTCCGATTCTCGAGAAGGTAATGGCCTTTCATGCGTACGCGCTGCTCGGCGGGATACAGATCGACGGCCACGCTCACGTCGGTGATCTTCGGCTGCGCCGCCGCTTCGAGCGCCTTGTAGCGCTTTTCGTAGTTCGCCTGGCGCGCCTCGCGATCGTGCGTCGTCACGTACGGATTGAGCACGTTCGTGTTGTAGAAAATGTACGCGCCGAGCCCTGCCATGACGACGGCGGCGAACGCGGTCAGCCCGGCAACCCGCGGCGTGGCGCGCTGGCGCGCCGCCATCATCCGCGCGCGCCAGTCGACGGTCGTGCCGCGCGGCCAGAACAGGTACGCCGCCACCGCGAGCAGCACCGCGCCGGCCGCCCAGTACGCCTGGAAGAAGCGCACGCGCGCGAGGAAAGGCCCGAAGCCGTTCATGTCCGAGTAGGTGAAGTTGCCGTTCGCCGCGTACTTGTACAGGTTGTGCTCCAGGCCGAGCAGGCTTGCGAACGAAACGGCGATGAAGTACACGATCATGACGAAATGGCCGAGGTACTTCTGGTTGACGAGCGAGTGCACGGTCAGCGCCAGCACGCACACGAGCCAGTAGTCGACGAGCTCGATGCCGAAGAGCCAGTGCAGGTAGAGCGCCGGCTCGTAATGGTGGTAGCCCTTCGCGGTCTGGATGCCGAGGCCGGTGACCATCAGCAGCGCCTGCAGCACGACGGGGACGAGCATCAACGCGAGAAGCTTCGCCGCGAACGGCAGCCACGTCGGAATCGGCAGCGCGTCGTGGATCTGGTCGATGCGCGATTCGCGCTCGCGCCATGCGAGCTCCCCGGCGTAGAACGTCACGATCACGAGCATGAATATCGCGAACGTTCCCGACACGATTTCCAGCATCTGATAGGTCACCGGCCAGGTGACCGTTCCGAAGATGCTGCCCGCCGTCGTGCTGGTGGTGATGCAGAACAGCACGCCGGCCAGCGCGATGACGGCGAAGTAGACGTTCTTCACCGTTTCGCGAAAGTTGAGCCAGACCATGCCCGGCAACAGCCGCCACGGGCGAACCTCGTCCGGCGTGATGCGCGGCGGATGCAGCGTCGATGAAGGCAGCACCACCGACGCCGCCGGCACCGGATCCGATTCGCGCCCGCGGCGTTTTGCCGGCGCCATCGACGGCTGCGTGAAGCGAAAGCGCCAGGCCGTGAGCGCGAGGGCCGCAGCGGCGAGTGCCAACCACAGCACGCGGTTCCACAACAGGAAGCCTGCGAGCGGCACGAGCCGCGTATTGCGCTCGCTGATCGGCCAGTATTCGGTCAGCTTCGACAGCGCGGTCGAGCCGAACGGATCGAGCATGACCGCCAGGAGCTTGTTCTCCATGTCGCGCAGCAATCCCTGCGCGGCGAGATAGCCGATGAGAAGCACGACGCTCGCGACGTACACCGGCAGCATCCGGCGCGTCAGCGCGGCGAGGCAGAAGAAAAAGCCGCCGAGGACGATGACGTTCGGCAGCAGCGTCGTTGCGTAGGGAAGCAGCCAGGCTGCGATGCGCACCGGTCCGACGCGGTCGGCGTCGATGCCGGGCAGGAGCAGGCCGAGCGCGCTGCCGATCGGAATGCTGGACAGGATCACCAGGAGCACCGCCACGGCGCCGGCGAAGCGGCCGGCGAGGAAGTCGACCTTGCGGATCGGTGCGGTGAAGAAGAACGCCTCGGTGCGGTACTCGAAATCCTGCTGCACCGCACGTCCCATCACCGCGCCGATCACGGTCAGCGACGCCATGCCGAGCAACGCGAACATCTGTGCGAGCGCGTACGGAGAGTCGATCCAGATCTTGCCGCTGCCGAACGACACCGCGGCGTTGCGCAGTGCGCCGCCCGCGGCGGCCATCCACAGCATCGCAAGGGCGCCGAAGATCGCGAAATAGACCCAGGTCGAGATGCGTGCAACGCGGGTGCGAAATTCGAACCCCGCAACGGCCGCGAATGCGCGCATCACGCCGGCTCGAGCGCCCGTGCCGGCGTGTCGAGCCGCCCGGCGATCGCGGCGAAGTAGACATCCTCGAGCGTTGCCGCCACGGGCGCGAAGCCTTCGCCGGGCGTTGCGTCACTCACGACGTTGACGAGCGTGCGACCCGCGACGAGCCGCGTGGAGATGACCGGATACATCGCCTTCGTTGCCGCAAGGTCGGCGCGCGCGATCGCTTTTTGCCAGACGCGTCCGTCGAGACGTCGCGTGAGATCGGAAGGACGCCCGGTCAGCAGGACGCGGCCCTTGTCGATGATCGCCATCTGCGCGCAAAGATCCGAAACGTCCGACACGATGTGCGTCGACAGGATCACGACGACGTTCTCGCCGATTTCCGCGAGCAGGTTGTGGAAGCGCACGCGCTCTTCCGGGTCGAGTCCGGCGGTCGGCTCGTCGACGATGATGAGCCGCGGATTGCCGAGCAGCGCCTGCGCGATGCCGAAGCGCTGGCGCATGCCGCCCGAGAATCCGCCGAGCGCCTTCTTGCGCACGTCGTGCAGATTGGTCTGCCGCAGAAGCGCGTCGACGACGTCGTGGCGTGCCCGCTTGTCCGACAGCCCCTTGAGCCGCGCCAGGTGGTCGAGCAGCTCCTCCGCGGACACCTTCGGGTACACGCCGAAATCCTGCGGCAGGTAGCCGAGGATGCGGCGCACGGCGGCCTTGTCGCGCAACACGTCCATATCGCCGAGGGTCGCTGTCCCCGCATCGGCGTCCTGCAGCGTCGCCAGCGTGCGCATCAGCGTCGACTTGCCCGCGCCGTTGGGACCGAGCAGCCCGAACATGCCGGCGGGAATGGAAAGCGAGACGTCCGACAGCGCGCGCACCCCGTTCGGATACGTCTTCGAAAGACCGGTCATCGTGAGCGTCAGCGACATCGCAAATCCTCGGGGAGCGCCCCTCGTCGTGGCGAGCGAGCGTGAGATGTTACCAATGCGCGCCCCGGATTCGGATCGCGTGAAAAAGAGCGCTCACGCACCGATGCCGGTCAGCGCGATGACGCCGAGCGTGGCAAAGATCGCCGCCGCGATGGCATGAACGAGCCTGATCGGCAGCCGATGGGCGAGCCGTCCGCCGACCAGCACCGCGGGCACGTTCGCGATCATCATTCCGAGGGTCGTTCCCGCCACCACCGCGGCGAACGCGTGATAGCGCGCGGCGAGCGCCACGGTGGCGATCTGCGTCTTGTCGCCCATCTCGGCGAGGAAGAAGGCGACGAGCGTCGTCGCGAACACGCCGGCATGCGGGAGCTTCGCGTCGCCGGCATCGAGGCGATCGGGGATGAGCGTCCAGATTGCCATGGCGATGAACGAGAGCCCGAGAACGGTGCGCAACGTTTGCGGCCCGAGCAGCGACGTGATCCATGCGCCGACGGCACCGGCGAGCGCATGGTTGGCGAGCGTCGCCACCAGGATTGCGCCGATGATCGGCGCCGGCCTGCGAAAGCGGGCAGCGAGGATGAACGCGAGGAGCTGTGTCTTGTCGCCGATTTCGGCAAGGGCGACGACACCGGTCGAGACGAGGAAGGCTTCCAACGGGACTCCCTGGCCGGGATGCGGACGAATGACCGCGCCGCTCCTCCGGCCATGCGAAGGCGGCGTGGTCAAAGGTCTCGCCAGGCCAGGCAACCGCTTGCGCCATGGCCGATCGGCCAAGTGTGTTGACGCAAGCCCCGTAAGAGGAAGGGCGGCTACTCCCCAGTGACTGCGCGAAGTATACGGCAACGCATTCGCACCGCCATTCCGCGGCTTCGTCGGGCATCGATTGCCTCGGTGGGCCGCTTCCGCCTATCCTCGCGACGCCATCTCCCGGCGGCGACCTCGCTCGCCGGAGGCTGCCAATTTTCGCCCATGCCGCGACTCGCCGCCACGTTGGATGTACCCACCCTCCAGCGCGGCGACGCGGCCGCGCGGATGCGCTTTCCGCTCGCACGCAAGGCGTTCGCGGGCCTGACGCTCAACGCCGTCGCCATCATCGCGCTGCTGCTCGTAATCCGAAGCGTCAGCGCGTCCGTCGATCTGATCGTGGCGATCAAGAGCGGCCGCGAGGCGCTCGAGTTCCT
>DASSVX010000082.1:0-2638 GCA_035705655.1 Casimicrobiaceae bacterium | reverse complement strand
GATCGGCATTCTGTATTTGACGGTGTTTGCGGCGTTACGGCTTTACCAGTTGCTGCCGCCGACGGCAGCGTTCGGACTGCTGTTGTGGATCGCCGCGATGTCGGCCTTCCTCGCCGTGCGGCAGGACGCGATGGCGCTCGCGGTGCTCGGCATCGTCGGCGGCTTCGCAGCGCCCCTTCTGACTTCGACCGGTGGCGGCAGTCACGTGCTGCTGTTCGGCTATTTCGCCGTGCTCAATGCGGCGATTTTCGCGATCGCGTGGTTCAAGGCATGGCGGCTCCTGAACATCGTCGGCTTTGCGTGCACGGTCGTCATTGGCACCTTGTGGGGCGTCACTCGCTATCGGCCGGAGGACTTCGCGACGACGGAGCCATTCCTGATCCTGTTCTTCATGTTCTATGTCGGCATTGCGACGCTATACGCGCTGCGTCAATCGATCGCGGTGCGGAACTACGTCGACGGCACGCTCGTCTTCGGCACGCCGCTCGTTGCCGCGGGCCTGCAGAGCGCACTCGTTCGCCCCTATGAATACGCGATGGCGTGGAGCGCGCTGGCAGCTTCGGCACTCTACCTGGTGCTCGCGCGGATGCTGTATGCGCGGCATCGCAATGACCTGCGACTGCTCGTCGAAGCTTTCCTGGCGCTCGGCGTCGTCTTTGCCACGTTGGCCGTTCCGCTCGCGCTCGATTCGCGGCTCACCTCGGCGACGTGGGCGCTCGAGGGCGCTGCGCTCGTCTTCGTCGGCGTGCGGCAGCAACGGCTTGCGCCGCGCGTGTTCGGCCTCGCGCTGCAGCTCGCGGCGGGCGTCGCATTCGGACTGGGATTCGGCATCTGGACGGCGCGGCTCGTCGGCGGCTCGCTGCCGGTGCTGAACAGCGATTGCATCGGGGCGTTGCTCGTGGCGCTCGGTGGCCTCATCAGCGCGCGCGTGATGAGCGGCGCAGCGATCACCGGCAGCGAGCGTTTGCTCGTGCCGGTCGTGTTCGGATGGGGCGTGCTTTGGTGGCTCGGTGCCGGCGTGCGCGAGATCGAGCGCTTCGTCGCGCCCGATGCACGGGCCGCGGCACTCGTGATGTTCGTCACCGCATCGGCCGCATTGTTCGACGCCGTCGCGCAGCGACTCCAGTGGCCGCTCGCACGCGTACCTGCGCTCGCGCTGCCGCCGGCGTTGCTGTTGCTCGCTGCGTACCGGGTCGTCACGCCGCATGGGATGGACGCGCATCTCTTCGCTGGTCTTGGTGCAATCGCATGGCCGCTCGCGGTCGTCGTTTACGTCTTGCTGCTGCGAAGATTCGAGCGCGCATCGGTCGCGCCGGCGTTGCTCGACTGGCTTCACGGCCTGCTCGGCTGGCTCGTGACGCTGATCGTTGCGAGCGAATTGGCGTGGCTTGCCCGCGACAACCTGAGCGGCAGTGCGTGGCGCCTCGTGCCATGGGGACTCGTGCCGGCGCTCGTCGTGCTCGCGATTGGCTGGCTGACGTCGCGCGCTGCGTGGCCATTCGCTCCGCGACGGCGCGCGTGGCTCGTCATCGGCGCGATTCCGCTGCTGGTCGCATCCCTCGCCTGGACGCTGTACGCCAATGTCGCGAGCGCCGGGGACGCAGCGCCGCTGCCATTCGTGCCATTGCTCAATCCGCTGGACCTGACACAGGGTCTCGTCTTCGTCGCGATCGCGACGTGGCTTTCGCAGGTGCGCAGTGTCGAAGCCAATCGGCTCGGCGCCGTGTCGCCCGCGGCGCTCGGTGCGGCCGCCTCGGTCCTGCTGCTGTTCTGGCTGACGTTCGCGACGCTGCGAACGCTGCATCACTTTGCCGACGTGCCGTGGGCGCTGTCAGCCATGTGGGCATCGCGTATCGTGCAGGCGACGCTGGCGATCGTCTGGAGCGTGGCGGCGCTCGCAGCGATGGTCGTCGCAAACCGGCGCCGCTATCGCGCCGCGTGGGTCGCGGGCGCGGCGCTGCTCGCCGTCGTCGTCGCCAAGCTGTTCTTCGTCGACCTCTCGCAGGTGGGCGGCGTCGAGCGGATTGTGTCGTTCATGGGGGTTGGCGTGCTGCTGCTCATCATCGGCTACATGGCACCCGTGCCGCCACGGCGGGAGCTCGCGTGATCTCGCGAAATTGCATCGCGCTGGCGTTGTCGCTCGGCGTGACGTTCGCGCACGCCGATGCGCCGGGCGATTTCGCGTCGCGCCAAGCGCTCGCCACGCCGGGCGACAAGGCGTTCTACCGCATCGAATTGCCCGATTCGGTCTACGACGCAGTGACGCGCGCGGATCTTGGCGACCTGCGCGTCTTCAACGCCGACGGTGCGCCGGTGCCTTACGCATTCATTCCGCGGCCCGCACCCGTCGTGACACCAACACCTCACCGCCCGCTCGCGCTGTTTCCATTGACGGTGGATACCACTGCACCGAACGCGGGGGATGTCGCGATCAAGGTTCGGCGCGATGCAACGGGCACGATCGTCGACGTTCGCGCGCGCGACGGCACGCCGCGAAGCGGCTCGCGCGTCGTTGCCTACCTGATCGATACCGGTGACGACACGGTCCCGCTCACGGCGCTGATCGCGGGATTACCCGACATGGGCGCCATCAATGGGCGCGTTCGGCTCGATGCGAGCGACGATCTCGATCGCTGGC
>DASSVX010000081.1:0-23248 GCA_035705655.1 Casimicrobiaceae bacterium | reverse complement strand
GGCCACTGCAGAAGACCCCGCGGCGAAGCTGTTCACGCCGCTGGCGGTGTTGTTGAATCCTCCCGGGACCATGCTATTCGACCCACTTACGACGTTGCCTTCCCCACCGCCCACCGTACTGTCGATGCCGCTCGCCGTGTTGAACTCCCCCCCGCCAACTGCGCTGGCGTGGCCACTTGCAGTATTTGACTGCCCCCCGGCGACGACACTGATTGCGCCGGTGGCGGTATTGTTGAACCCGCCGCTGACTGTTGCATCCGATGCCAAGCCACCGATCGTCTGCACTCCGCCGTAATTACCCGGTCGCTTGAAATAACCCACCACATCCATGGCGAGGTTCGCTCCACCGCCTCTTACCTGCACGGCGATCTGATTGTTCGCAACGTTCACCTTCGCCGTTGTCGACACGGTATTGAACGCCACGTTACCGACGTAGACCTCGGTCGCCGTCGTGCCGAACGTCGCTCCCTGCGGCAGGATTTCAATGTCGCCGCTCGCCGCGCCGTTGATCGGGATGCCGAACACCTGCAATTGCACCGCGGTCGGGGCGATGCCCTCCGGCAGTTGGGCGAGACATACGCCGTTGCCGCCCTGCAAGGTATAGGTGCGGATGGTGCCTCCGCTGAACGCCCCGCCACCTTGGTAGACCGCCGCGAACGTGCCGCGCGTTTCGACTAAGCGGCACGGCGTCACTGGCGTATAGACGACATCATCGGCAATCTCGCCGAGCGCCTTTGTTTGCGCTCGTCCGTCGCCGGGCTTCGGCACGGACGCCAGCGCAGTCGCCAGCACGTCGCGAACGCCGTCGGCACTCCCGGCAAGACTGGCGGCCAACAGGTGGTCAGCGCGCAAGGTCGCGAGCGATGTGCGCAGTTCGGCCATGTCGAGCACTGTTCCCGCTGGCGCAAGCGAATCACCCCATTGCGAAACGATCCGCTCGATCACCGTCGCGCGATGCTGGTCGATCGCCAGCAGCGCGTTAGCACCGGCACGAAGCGATGCGTCGTTTTGGGCGACGGCGACCGTGGACACGAGCCCGAGGGCCGCGACGACAAAGCTCAAGGACGGGCGACCGCCCCGCGCATTCGCTCTCCGGTTCATACGCTTCCCCTCGGTGGTGATTGGCAACGAGCGACTGTACGCTCGATTCGTGGCAGCGCGACGACCGCTTGACCGGCCGCGCTTTCCGACTCGCGCGGCCGGGCGCGAGGTCCGTCTGAGGGACGATCCGCGCGCGCCGAGCGCGATCTCGCAGTCGTCTTCCTCACGCGCTACGTAGTGTGGTGCGCGAAAGCACGGCAGATCGAGCGACAAACGAACGCGCCGAGGTTGTTGAACTCGCCGCGTGTCCCCGCCCGCATAAACATAACGCCATCGCGCGAATTTCGCGCGGTTGCGACGGTTCGTTGACGCGCCCGCGCAAGTTGGAATAGCATTCCATTTTGGCAGGAGCGTTTCCAAGCCCGACGGGAGCGCGAGCCGGTGCGCGGACTGCAAGGCCGCCGTCCACCCGTCGCGATCGGCGCGCGACCTTGGCGCCTTCCGATCGACGAGCCGAGGAGCGATGGCAAACCACGCGTTGCACGACGTGTCGCCGGGCATCGAGCGTCAGCCCGACTGGCAGACGGCGTTGCCGCCGGCGCCGACCGCGGGTGCGCACTCGTCGCACCGTCGCCGCCTGCGCAATCTTGCGTGGAGCCTGCTGCCGCCGCTCACGTTCGTCGCCATGGTGGGTGTGTGGGCCGCGGCAGTCGCCGCGTTCAAGATTCCCGCGTACCTGCTGCCCGGCCCCGGCAGCATTTTCTCGCGCATCATCTCGGACGCACCCATGCTGTGGTCGCATTCGGTGACGACGCTGACCGAGATCCTGCTCGGCTTCGGTCTGACCGTCGTCACCGCGATTCCGCTCGGCCTTCTCATCGCGCTATCGCGCACGGCGAAGCAGATCGTCTACCCGCCAGTGATGTTGATGCAGCTCGTGCCCAAGATCGCGGTCGCGCCGCTGTTTCTCGTCTGGCTCGGTTTCGGCATGGAATCGAAGGTGCTGCTCACGGTGCTGATGACGTTCTTTCCGTTGCTGATGGCCAGCATCAGCGGCTTCCAGATCCTCGACGAGCGCCTGCTCTATTTGACGCAATCGATGGGCGCGAACCGTTGGCAGACATTCCGCTATCTGCGTTTCCCGGCCGCCCTGCCGGTAATCTTCTCGGGCATCAAGACGTCGGCGACGATCGCCGCGACCGCCGCCATCGTCGCGGAGTTCGTCGGCGCCAACCGCGGGCTCGGCTACGTGCTGCTCAAGGGCACCGGCACGATGGACATCGAACTCGTATTCGCGGTGCTGGTGGTGCTCACGGCGATCGGCATCGCGATCAACTACGCGGTGGAATTGAGCGAATGGGCGATGACGCCGTGGCAGCGCTCGAAGAACACCTGACCGCGCAGCGGCGAATGTCGCTGCGCGTCCGGCCAGCACCATGACCAGCGCCATCCAAAGGAGGAGTTCCATGCAAAAGTGCGTGAAGCGGTTGCTCGTCGGCGGTCTCGCCGTCGCCGGACTCGTAACGATGTTCGACGCCGGGGCGGCGACGCCAGTGACGTTCCAGCTCAACTGGTACGCCGGTGGCCCCAATGCCGGGTTCGCCGCCGCCGTCGCGGAGGGCTACTACAAGGACGCCGGGCTCGACGTCACGCTGGTGCAAGGCAACGGCTCGGGCAATACCGCGCAGCTCGTCGCCAGCGGGCGCGCGCAGCTCGCGTATGCCGATGCCGTGGCCGTGAGCCAGCTGATCGCGAAGGGCGCGCCGATGAAGATCGTGTCCACGATCTATCAGTCGAATCCCAACGAAGTATCGGCGCTCAAGAAGACCGGCATCAAGTCGATCGCGGACCTGAAGGGCAAGAAGGTCGGCGTGCCGTCGGGGTCGTCGCAGACGACGATGCTGCCGCTGTTCCTCAAGGCCAACCACCTGACCGAAACCGACGTCAACCTGATCAACATGCCGATGACATCGATGGTGCCATCGTTGCTGCAGGGACAGGTCGACGCGATCCTGGGCTCGATGGACGCCTACCAGATCCAGCTCGAGGCGCAGGGTGCGGAGCTCGACAATTACCGCTTTGCCGACTATGGCGTGCCCACGGTCAGCACGTCGATTTTCGCCAATACGCAGTACATGAAGGACAACCCCGCCGTCATCCGCAACTTCATCGCGGCGAGCTTGAAGGGCTGGAGCTTCGCCCTCGATCATCCGGACAAGGCGATCAAGGACCTGAAGCAGGTGTTCCCGGAAATGAACGAGAAGGTGGCGACTGCAGAGCTCGCGGCGATCACGCCGCTCTTCTGCAGTGGCGGCGCAAAGTACATCGGCAAGGCCGAGGACGCGCTGTGGGTGAAGACGCAGGACCTCTTGTCAGAAGTGAAGCTGCTGCCGGCGGGCCAGGACCCGAAGTCGTACTACACCGACGAGTTTCTGCCGGCGGCGTCCGGAATGCGCGCATGCAAGTAATTGTGCGCGATGTGCACGCCATCTCACCGACGAGGCTCGCCCGGTGAGCGAGACCATTCGCACCAGCCTGCGTTACGCCGACCTTCACGTGGGGTTGGCGTTCCGCAGCCCGGGGCGCACGATCACCGATGCCGATCTCGTCGCGTTCGCCGGGCTCACCGGCGACTATTCGGAGCTGCATACGAGCGACGTCTACGCGAAGGCCAGCGAGTTCGGCCGGCGCGTCGCGCATGGGATGCTGGGCCTCGCGTACGCTCACGGCCTCATGTGGGCGCGCACCGGCGAGCTGCGCGAAGTGGCGATCGCTTTCCTCGGCATAAGCGACTGGCGCTTCGTCGGCCCGATCTTCGTCGGCGACACGATCTTCGTCGACTACGCGATCGTCGAGCTTCGCGACAGCCGCTCTCGGCCAACCCAGGCAATCGCGACGTTCGATGTCGCGGTGAAAAACCAGGAGCGCGCGGTCGTCCAGCGGGGACGCAAGGCGCTGCTCGTGTCCAAGGTGCCGCTCGCGGCGTTGTCGGCGTCGGCCGGAGGATCGGGATGAGCGTCGCGGCCGATGTGCGTGCGAGCGAATCGGCCGTGCGCTCCGGCGTGCCGATCGAGCTTTGCGGCGTGTCGAAAACCTTCGGCGCCGACAGCGACGAGCCGTTCCGTGCGCTCGGCGAGATCAGCATGTCGATCGAGGCGGGCGAATTCGTGTCCGTTGTGGGGCCGTCGGGCTGCGGCAAGAGCACCTTGATGCTGATGGTCGCGGGGCTGCTGTCGCGCAGCCAGGGGGACATCGCGGTCGGCGGCAAGCCCGTGCTACGCCCGCTGACCGAGGTCGGCATCGCGTTCCAGGACCATCTGCTGCTCGACTTCCGCACGGCGATCGACAACGTGATGTTGCAGGCCGATATTCGCCGCCTGCCGCGCAAGCCGATCGAGGCGCGCGCAAAGGAGCTCTTCGAGCAGCTTCGCCTCACGCCGGCCATGAAGAAATACCCGCGACAGCTGTCGGGCGGGATGCGCCAGCGCGTTTCGCTCGTGCGCGCGCTGGTGCACGACCCGTCGGTCATCATGATGGACGAGCCGTTCGGCGCGCTCGATGCGCTGACGCGTCTCCAGGTGCGGATGGACCTCGAGGCGCTATGGCTGCGGCGCCGTCCGACGGTGCTCTTCATCACGCACAGCGTCGAGGAGGCGGTGGGGCTGTCGGACCGCATCTTCGTGATGAGCCCGAGCCCCGGCGAGATCGTCGACGAAATTCGCGTCGCGCTCCCGCGTCCACGACCGGTCGTGCTGGGCGACGCGCCGCAGTTCGGCGCGTACGTCAATCGCATCTATCGCAGGTTCGAGCAAATGGGTGTGCTGCACGGCGCCGGCATCGGCGCCGCACCGGCGACACCATGACAATGGATGACGCCACCACCCGGCATGCGGATCACCCCCTCGTCGGACTGACGCACGAGGGTGCGCGAGCGGAAATCGCGTTGACGGCCGGCCCGCTGAACCTGGTCACGCGCCCGCTTCTGCGCGCGCTCAATGCCGTGCTGGCGACGCTCGAGGCTGCACACGAGCTGCGCTGCGTGATCCTGCATGCGGAGAACGCGCGCGCATTCTGCGCCGGCAGCGACATCCGGGAATTCGTGCACCTGCAGGCAAATGCCAGTGAAGAGAAGATCCTTTTCGAGGACATGGTCGTCCGCCGGCTCGCACGCTTGGCGGTGCCGACGATTGCGGCGATCGACGCTTCCGCGCTCGGGGGTGGCCTCGAGCTTGCGCTGGCCTGCGATCTTCGCGTGGCGCGCCGGGGCGTGATGCTCGGCCTGACGGAATCGCGTCTCGGCGGCCTTGCCGGCAACGGTTCGCTGCGCCTTGCACGACTGGTGGGGCCAGGACGCGCCAAGGAGTTGCTCTTCACCGGCGATACGATCACGGCCGACGTCGCGCTGGCCTGGGGCCTCGTCAACCGGGTCAGTGACGGATCGGCGCTGGAGGCTGCGCGAGAGCTCGCCGCGACGATCGCGTCGCGCGGCCCGTTGTCGAACCGCCTTGCGAAGGAGCTCGTCGATGCCGCCCACGACGGCCCTCTCGACGCTGCGTTGACGCGTTCGACGGTGGCGCAACAGCGCATCTTCGACAGCGACGATCTGCACGAAGGCGTTGCCGCGTTCTTCGAGAAGCGCGATCCGGCGTTCGAGGGTCGATGAGCCGTTCGCGGCATTCGCCGGCCGCCTCCACCGCGCCCGCGATCCGCGCCGCGGATGACGCGGCTTGCGCACCGGCGCTGCTCGGCGAGGCAGCGGTGCTGATCTGGAACGACGTTGCCACCGAAGGCCGCGCCCAGTTCTATGACTGGCACGACAAGGAACATATCCCCGAGCGCCTCGCCATCCCCGGATTCCGGCGTGGTCGCCGCTACGCGCGGCCCGGCCATTCGCCCGAGTGGATGACGCTGTACGAGGCGCGCGGCATCGACGTGCTCACCTCGTCCGACTATCTCACGCGGCTCAACACGCCGACGTCGCTCACGCGTGCGACGCTTCCCTATTTTCGCCGAACGTCACGCGCCGTGTGCCGCGTCGCCTGCACGCAAGGCTCGAGCAGTGGCGGCCATGTACTCGCACTGCGCCTCGATGGCGACGCGGCCGCCGAAGAAGGCTTTGTCAGCCATATGGCTACCGAGGCGTTTCCGCGCGCGCTCGGGCACACCGGCATCGTCGCCTGCCATCTTTTTGCGAGCGACCGCGGAGGCAGCTTCATCGACACCGCCGAATCGCGCACCCGGCAGTTCGACGTCCCCGCGTGGGTGATCCTTGTCGAGGCCACCACCGCCGCGGCCGCGGAGGCGGCGCGCGGGCACGTCGACCCGGTTGCGGTGCGCGAACGTGCGGTTCGACTGCGCGACGACGGAGCGGTCTACATGCTCGAGATCTGCCGGCTCGGGCACGCGTAAGGTGCCGGCCGCAGCGGCGACTTCCACCACCCCTGGGCGGCCACTCGCCCGCCACTGACACGTCATGGAAAAGATCTCGGCCGACGACGTCGCACATCTCATCCAGGATGGCGACGCCATCCTCATCAGCGGTTCGGGTGGCGGCCACGCTGTGCCGGAAGCATTGCTCGCCGCCGTCGAGCGCCGGTTTCTGGCGGAGGGCGTGCCGCGCGGCCTCACGTCGGTCAGCGTCGTCGGTGTCGGCGATCGCGCGGCGCTCGGCGCGAGTCACCTCGCGCACGAGGGCCTGCTGGCACGCGCGATCACGAGCGCACTCGTCGATTCACCCGGGCTCGTGCGCCTTGCGGCCGAGGACAAGATCGAGGCCTATACGCTGCCGCAAGGGGTGTTGTCGCAGCTGATGCGCGACATGGCTGCGGGGCGGCCTGGGCTCATCACCAGGACCGGTCTCGACAGCTTCGTCGATCCGCGTCGGCAAGGGGGACGGCAGAGCCCACGCACCCCGCCCGACTTCGTCGAGGTCGTGACGCTTTCGGGCGAGGAATGGTTGCTGTTCAAGCCGGTGCCGGTGAGCGTCGCGTTTCTGCGCGGCACGACGGCCGACGAGGACGGCAACGTCACCATGGAAGAAGAGGCCGTGCTGGGCGAGATGCTGGCGATGGCGCAGGCGACGCGACGCGCGGGAGGGATCGTCGTCGTGCAGGTGAAGCGGATCGCCCGGCGCAATACGCTGGCCGCGAAGAGCGTACGCATTCCCGGCATCCTGGTGGACTTCGTCGTGGTCGAACCCGAGCAGCGCCAGACCTATCTCACCTACTACGATCCCAGCTACTCGGGTGAGTTGCGCATCCCCACCGGCGACATCAAGCCGCTGCAGTTCGGCCCGCGCAAGGTGATCGTGCGCCGCGCGGCGATGGAACTCTTTCCCGGCGCGATCTGCAACCTCGGGGCCGGCGTTTCGACCGGGCTTTCGACGATCGTCGCGGAGGAAGGCCTCCTCGATACGGTCACGCTCACCAACGAGCAGGGAATCATTGGCGGCGCCCCGATCACGGGCCGCGATTCCGGAGGCGGACAGAACTTCGCGGCGATGGTCGAGCAGCCTGCGCAGTTCGACTTCTACGATGGAGGCGGTCTCGACCTCGCTTTCCTGTCGTTCGCCGAAGTCGATCCGGCGGGCAATGTCAACGTCAGCCGCTTCGGCGACCGCATCATCGGGGTGGGGGGTTTCATCAATATCAGCCAGAACGCGCGCACGGTCGTGTTCGGCGGCACGTTGACCGCGGGCGAGCTCGACATCGAATGGGAACAGGGTCGAACGGTGATCCGCCGGGAAGGCCGTCACCGCAAGTTCGTGCCAGAACTGGAGCAGGTCTGCTACAGCGCGGCAATCGGCCGTCAACGCGGCCAGACGACGCTGTTCGTCACCGAGCGCGCCGTGTTCCGCATCGGTGCGGACGGGCTGGAGCTCATCGAGATCGCGCCGGGCGTGGACGCCGAGCGCGACGTCATCGCGCAAATGGGTTTCCGGCCGCGCATCGCCGCCAAGCTGGCGACGATGGACGAGCGGATCTTCGCCCCGGGACTGATGGGACTCGACGCGCTCGTCAACGCACGACCGCGGCAACATCGTTCTGCGCGCGTGGCGCAATGGCATGCGGCGCGCGCGGCCGCTTCGCGATGAGCGCTGCAGAGCCGCCTCAAGGCGCGAATTGCGCCCCCCCGGGGGGCAGCGCAGCGGCGAAGCCGCAAGCGTGGGGGGATCATACAAGCGACGCGGTGAAACTCGGCGGCGCCACGCGCCTTTTCGCGATCATCGGTGATCCGGTGGCGCAGGTTCGCTCGCCGGCGGTGTACACCGAGCGCTTCGCGCGCGAGGGAATCGATGCGGTCATGATCCCGGTACACGTACCCGCTGCGCAGTTCGACGCGATCGTGCCGGGACTCCTCCGCATCGCCAATCTCGACGGCGTCGTCGTCACCGTGCCGTTCAAGGGGCGCATGCTGCCGTTCGCCGACAGGCTTGGCGCAACGGCCGCGTGCATCGGTGCAGTCAACGCACTGCGCCGGGAGGCCGATGGCACCTGGACAGGCGACATGTTCGACGGCGAAGGCTTCGTGCACGGCGCGCAGCGCAAGGGACTGCGTCTCGAGGCTCGCCGCGTTGCGCTGTTCGGTGCCGGTGGTGCGGGCAGCGCGATCGCTTGTGCGCTGGCGCGCGCCGGCGTTGCATCCATCGCGCTGATCGACGCCGATGAAGCGCGCGCGCACATGCTGGCGGCACGGTTCGGCGCGGCGTTTCCATCGGTGGCGTTCGCCTGCGCCGACGCGGTGCCCGACGGCAGCGACATGATCGTCAACGCGACGCCGGTGGGAATGGCGGACGCCGATGGCCTGCCGGGCGTCATCGCGGGTCTTCGCCCCGATGCCGTGATCGGCGACGTCGTGATTCGCGAAGCGCCGACACCGATCATACGGCTCGCCCAGCGCGAGCGCGTGCCATACGTCACTGGGCTGGACATGCACGCCGGTCAGGCCGACGCGCTGATGTCCTTCCTCGCGCCGGTGCACACACCTCGCTGACGGTACGCAGGCTCCACGCCATGGCCCACGTACCCGCGGAACGCTGCCTCGCGATCATCGAGCTCCTCGCCGAGGATGCAAGCGCGCGTCCGCTGGGTGACATCGCCGAGGCGCTCGGCCTGCCCAAGAGCGGCGCGCACCGGCTCCTGACCACGCTGTGCGAGCTCGGCTGGGCCGAGCAGGACATCGACACGAGCTTCTATCGGCTCACGATGCGCCTCGCCACGCTGGGGCAGAAGTTCTACGCCGCGACCGGCATCCCCGACGTCTGCCAGCCGCTGCTCGATCGCCTCGCGCGAGAGTCGCGCGAGTTCGCGCGGCTCGCCGTGGTCGACGGCCATTCGCTCGTATGGGTCGCCCACGCGCAAGGAGCGACGAGCGGGCTCGTCTACCAGCCGTCGCTCGCGACCAACACGGTGCCGCTGTCGGTGACCGCGAGCGGCAAGGCGTGGCTCGCCACCTTCGGGGTCGAGCGTGCGATCGAATGCATCGAGGCCAACGGCGGTTTTGCGCAGGCCGATCGCTACGGGCCCAAGGCGACGCGTTCCCTCGACGCGTTCCTGCGCGAGCTCAAGGCGACGATGCGGCGCGGCTACGGGCTCGCGATGAGCGAGGCAGAGCCCGGCGTCATCGCGATCGCCGCGGCCATCCGTGCGGGACCGCAGGGCAGCGCGCTCGGCACGGTGAGCGTGGCCGGCCCGAGCGTGCGCATGACCGACGAGCGCGTGGCAGCGCTCGCACCGCTCGTCGTGCGCTGCGCCTCCGAGCTTTCGCAGCTCTGGCACCTGCGCCGCGTCGCTCGACCGCCGACGCCGGCGGGCGGCGTCGCCGTCGCCGCTTAGCGATGGCGGCAGCGCCCGTCGTGAAGCGTGCGCGCCCGCGCGACGCCGTCCGCCCGAGCGGCCTTCTGCTCGGTGCGATCGCCGACGACTTTACCGGCGCGACGGACCTCGCCAACAACCTCGCCCGCCACGGCATGCGCACAATGCAGACGATCGGCGTGCCCGAGGCGCCGCCGCCCGAGGGCATCGACGCGATCGTCGTTGCGTTGAAGTCGCGTACGGCACCCGTCGACGAAGCCGTCGCCCTCGCGCGCAAGGCGCTCAAGTGGCTCGATGCGCATGGCGCGCGCCAGTTCTACTTCAAGTACTGCTCGACATTCGACAGCACGCCCAACGGCAACATCGGCCCCGTGATCGACGCGCTGATGGACGCGCTCGCGGGACGTGCCGGCGCGGCGCTCACCGTCGCCACACCGGCGTTTCCGGACAACGGCCGAACGGTTTACAACGGGCACCTCTTCGTCGGCCACGCGTTGCTGAACGAAAGCGGCATGCAGGACCATCCTCTGACGCCTATGCGCGATGCCAACCTGGTGCGCGTGTTGCAGGCGCAATCGCGGCGGCGCGTCGGTCTCGTCGAACATCGCGCCGTGCGCGAAGGCACCGACGCGATCCGCGCGCGGCTGGCCGCGCTCGAGCACGACGGCATCGGCGTGGCGATCGTCGACGCGATCGAGAACGACGACCTTTGCCGTCTTGCGGCGGCGCTGGCCGAGCGGCCGCTCGTCACGGCCGCTTCGGGACTCGCGATCGGGCTCCCGGCGAACTTCGGGCTCGTCGCGTCGGACCGCGCCAGCGCGCTGCCGCCGCCGCGCGGGCGGCGCGCGATCGTCGCCGGCAGCTGCTCGACGGCGACGCAGCGCCAGGTGCGTGCATTCGTCGAACGTGGCGGCCGCGCCTTCACGATCGACCCGCTGCGGCTTTCCAACGACGACATGGTCCGCGAAGCGCTCGCATGGTCGGCGCGCCAGCCCGCAGACGAGACGCTGCTCGTGTCATCGACCGCGGCCGCGGACGCGGTGGCTGCCGTGCAGTCGCGGCTCGGTGTCGAACGGGCCGGTGCGCTCGTCGAGCGTGCGCTCACTGCAATCGCTCGCGGCCTCGTCGAGCAGGGCATCGGCCAGCTCGTCGTCGCGGGCGGCGAGACTTCGGGCGCCTGCGTGGAGGCACTACGCATCGCGTCGCTACGCATCGGACCGCAGATCGATCCCGGTGTGCCGTGGTGCCATGCCGAGTCGCCCGCGTCCGGCGGCGGCCTTCACCTTGCGCTCAAGTCGGGCAACTTCGGCGGCGACGATTTCTTCACGCGCGCATTTGCGGTGCTGGGATGAACGAGCGGCAGGCACGCGACGAGATAGGCCGAGTGGGCCAAAGCCTCTTCGCGCGCGGCTACGTGCACGCGACAGCGGGCAACATCAGCGTGCGTCTCGACGACGCCGACGGCGGGGGCTTCCTCATCACGCCCACCGACGCCTGCCTCGGCTTCATCGACCCGGCGCGCCTCGCGCGCGTCGATCACGGCGGGCGGCAGTTGAGCGGCGACCCGGCGAGCAAGACGCTTGCGCTGCACCGGCGAATCTACGACGCCGCGCGCGCGTTCGACGGCGACACGCGGGCGATCATCCACACACACAGCACGCATGCGGTGGCGCTGACGCTGCGGTGCGCGGACGCGGAGCTCCTCGCGCCGATCACACCCTACTTCGTGATGAAGGTCGGCCACGTGCCGGTGGTGCCATACGCGCGCCCCGGCGCACCGGCGCTGGCGGACGCCGTGGCCGAATGCATCAGGCGGTATGGCGAAGCGGGCACGCCGATCCGCTCGGTGATGCTGGCGCGACTCGGCCCGACCGCGTGGCACGCGTCGGCGGCCAGCGCGATGGCCGTGATCGAAGAGCTCGAGGAAACCGCACGTCTCGCAATGCTCGTCGATCCGCCGCCCGCGCCGCTCGGCGAGGCCGCGATCGACGAGCTGCGGCGCGCGTTCGGCGCGCGCTGGTAAGCCTCCGTGATCGTGCGACGCTCAGCGGGCCGCGGAACGCAAGCATGACGGCCGCACTCGTCACCGGCGGCGCGCGGGGCATCGGCCGTGCGATCGCGGTGGCGCTCGCGCGCAATGGATTCGACATCGGCTGCGTCGATCGCGAACCCGCGGCGGCCGGGCAGGCCACGGTCGACGCCGTTCGCGGTGCCGGGGGCGCCTGCCTGTACCTCGAGGCCGACATTGCGGACACGACTGCGCACGCGGCGCTGGTGCAGAAGATCGAATCGGAGCTCGGCCCGATCCGCTGCCTCGTCAACAACGCGGGCGTCACCTCGCTCGTGCGCGGAGACCTCCTCGCGCTCACCGAGGCGAGCTTCGACCGCACGCTCGCGGTCAACCTGCGCGGCACGTTCTTCCTCACCCAATGCGTGGCGCGCGCGATGATTGCGTCGCGCGCAGCGCGGCCGGACGCTTATCGTTCGATCGTCACGATCACCTCGGCCAATGCCGAGATCGTGGGCGTCAACCGCGGCGACTACGGGGTCAGCAAGGCCGGCCTCGCCATGGCCTCGAAACTGTTCGCCGCGCGGCTTGCCGGCGAAGGCATCCATGTGTTCGAGGTGCGCCCCGGGATCATCCGCACGGAGATGACCGGACCCGCGACGGCCGAGTACGATCGGCTGATCGCCGACGGTGGCGTGCCGATCGCGCGCTGGGGAGAGCCCGCGGATGTGGCCGTGACCGTAGCGACGCTCGCGTGCGGCGGCCTCGCGTTCGCGACCGGCGAGGTGATCCACGTCGGCGGCGGATTGCACCTTCACCGTGTCTAGCCGCGTGGCACGCACGATCCGTTGGGGCATCATCGGCTGCGGCGACGTCGCCGAGGTGAAGAGCGGTCCCGGGTTCCAGAAGGCGGCGCACTCGACGCTGGTCGCGGTGATGCGGCGCGACGCGGCGCGCGCCGAGGACTTCGCGCGCCGCCACGGCGTGCCGCGCTGGCATACCGACGCCGACGCGATCCTCGACGCTTCGGACATCGATGCGGTCTACATCGCGACGCTGCCGCAGACGCATCACGACTACGCATTGCGTGCGGCGGCGGCCGGCAAGGCCGTGTACGTCGAGAAGCCGATGGCGATGGACGCCGCCGAATGCGACGCGATGATCGCCACCTGTGCCGCGGCGGGCGTGCCGCTGTGGGTCGCCTATTACCGGCGCGCCCTGCCGCGCTTCCTCGCGGTACGCGGCCTCTTGCGCGAAGGTGTCATCGGCGAGGTGCGCGAGGTCGTGTCGATGCAAATGCAGCGCGCGCCCGATCCGCGCGCGCCCGGCGCGTGGCGCCTCGATACCGCGCGCGCCGGCGGCGGCGCATTCTTCGAGGGCGTCGTGCACACGCTCGACGTCCTCGATTTTCTGTTCGGCCCGATGGAGGTCGTCACGTCGAGCGCAACGTCCCGTAGCGAAGATCCCCGCCTCGAGGATCTCGTCGATGCGCGCTACCGATTCGCCGCCGGCGTCACCGGCCGGGGGCACTGGGACTTCGCGGCCGAAGCCGACCGGGAATTCAATGAGATCGTCGGAATGCACGGACGCTTGCGGTTCTCGACGACGCGCGACGTGCCGATCGAATGCTGGCGCGGCGGCGCGTGCGAGGTCATCCCTATCGCCGACCCGCCGCACGTGCAGCAGCCGCTGATCCAGACGATCGTCGACGAGCAGAACGGGATGGGACGCTGCCCGAGCACCGGCCAATCGGCGGCGCGCACCGCGCGCGTGGTCGACCGGATGCTCTCGCCATTGCGGCGCTGAATGCTGAACGCTCGCGGGCTTGCCCCGCGCAACTACGCGCACGTTCGCCGCTCGCGCACTGCGTGGTCCGGTTCTCGCAAAAGCGGGCGCCGCGAGTGATGAACGGCGCCCACTCGAACCGGACGGCGATTCCAGCCGGTCAACGACCCGGCGGCCGATAGTCCACGGCCTTCTTGCCCGCCTTGTCCATGTCCTCCGGCGGAATCAGGACGATGGTTTTCACGCTCGCGGCACCCGCTTGATTCACGGTGAGCGCGATGGCGGCGGCGCAAATGTGGTCGGGTAATTCGGCGATGACGTACGCATCGACGTCGCCGAATGCGTAATAGAACGCTTCCAGCTTGCCGCCCAGGCTCTCCGTCATTTTCGCGATGGCGGCACGGCGTGCCGTCCCCCCTTCGCGGGCGACGCCCTTGGCACCCTCCGCGGCGTAACGTGCTTCAAACAGGTATTTGGCCATGTTCCCGTTCTCCTCTGGTGAGCGCGATTGCCAGGGCCGCGCGGACCCGCAAAAGGCGCCGTCGACCTCGAACGCGCGCGAACATCATGCACCCTTTCGCTGGCCGAACGAAGTCGATCGATGCGCGACGATACGCGCGGCGCCTATCCCTTCCTGGCCTGGATATACGCCACGACCTGCTCGTCGAGGATTTCGAGCGGCATCGCGCCGTTCTTCAGCACGACGTCGTGAAACTCGCGCTGGTCGAACCTCGGCCCGAGCTCCGTTTGTGCGCGCGTGCGTAGCGCCTGAATCTCGAGCATGCCGATCTTGTACGCGCACGCTTGACCCGGGGCGACGATGTAGCGTTCGACCTCGGCCGTCACATCCGCCTGCGCCATGCCCGTCTTCTCGCGCATATAGTCGATCGCGCGTTCTCGCGACCAGCGCTGCGCATGGATTCCGGTGTCCACCACGAGGCGCACTGCGCGGAACATCTCGGCCTGCAACCGGCCGATGTCGCCGAACGGATCGCCGTCGTACCAGCCCGCGTCGTGCGCCAGCCACTCGGCATAGAGCGCCCACCCCTCGATATACGCGGTGAAGGGAATGAGCTTGCGAAACTGCGGCACACCTTCCAATTCCTGTGCCGTCGAGATCTGCCAGTGATGGCCGGGAACACCCTCGTGGTACGCGAACGTCGGCATGCTCCACTTCGGCAGGGTGCGCATGTCGCGCAGATTCGCGTAGAAGACGCCCGGTCGCGTTCCGTCGAACGCGCCGGCTTCGTAATAGGCGCCCGCGGATGTCGACTCCTTGAATTCCGGCACGCGACGCACTTCGATCTTCGCCTTCGGGACGGTCACGAAGAGGGATTTCGACCGTTCAACGGCCTGCGCAATGAGGCGCGTGTATTCGGCGAGCGCCTGCGCCCGCCCATTGGCGTCGTTCGCAAAGAGAAAACGCGGATCGTTGCCGAGCGCCTGCATCGCCTCGGGAATCGTGCGACCGCGCAATCCGTTCGCATCGAGCAGCGCGCGCATCTCCGCTTCGATTCTCGCCACCTCGCGCAATCCGAGGTCGTGCACCTCCTGCGGCCGCAGCGCCGTCGTGGTGTTCGTTCGCAGCACGTAGGCATAAAACGCGTCACCGTCCGGCAATTTCCAGACGCCATCCTCGGTTGTCGTCTTCGGCAGCAGGCCGTTGAAATAATCGATCAGCTTCCGGTATGCCGGATACACGGTGTCGTTTACCGCGGTCTCCACGCGTGCGTTGAATGCAGCGCGTTGCGCGTCGGACAGCCCTGCGATTTTGGCGGTGCGCGTTCGAAACGAAGCCGCGAGAATGTTTTGCGCTGGTGGCTGCGCAACGAACGCGTTCATCTCCCTGAGCACCCTCTCCACGACGAAGCGCGGCGGCACGATGTGCTTTTGCTCGCGCAGCCGCAGGCTCTCGAGCAGCTGGTCGAACTTCACCGGCACGCCGGCGAGTCGCTGCAGGTAATACTCGCAATCCCGCGCATCCAGGAGCCGATGCGTATTCGCCATGAACGACGGAAATTCGTTCTGCACGCCGAAAAGCTGGTTGACCGGATAATTATGGAACTGGTACTTCTCGCCCTCGGTCTCGCGCTCGAGATACCACTCGAGGATGTGCGTCGAAAGCCGCTGCGAAGTGCTTTGGCGTGCGAGCGGATAGGCGTGAAGATCGGCCAGGGCATGCCTCGCGCGCTCGAAGCGGTGCTGCTGATGCGCGGGTGATTCGTCGCCGAGCTTGCCGTTGTGGCCGGTGATGCCGAACTGCTCGACGAGCCCCACCGACGAAAGGAGCTCGGGCTCGTCGAACAGCACCTGCGCGAAAACCTTCTCGTAGAAAAGATCGAGGCTCCACGGGCGGAACCAGACGAGGTTGACGAGGAAAATCGCCGCCGCGACGAGCAAGACCGCGACCGTGCCGAGGCCGTACTTCAGCGTCGTCCGTACGATGTGCGGGCCTGCCTTGCTCATGGCCTCGATTCCTTCGCGATTCCGGCGGGGCGGGCGATTATGCAACAAAGCCGGCAGCGGCGGCCGGCAAGCCCTTGCGGGCGGGCTGCCCCCCTACCGGCGCTTCGGCTATCCTTCGTGCACCACGAACCCAAGGAGTGCCATGCCCAACATCGGCGCAGTACTTAAGCAGGAAATCGCCCGGCTCTCGCGCCGCGAGATTCGCGGCCAGGTCGAGGCAACCAGGAAGGCGTCCGCCCAATACCGGCGGCACATCGCAGCGCTGCGCCGTCAGATCGCCACGCTGGAGCGTCAGATGGCGCTTCTGCAGCGTCGTGTCGGCAACGGGTCTGCGGCGAGCGGGTCAGCCGGAAGCACGTCGGAAGGGGCGCCGAAGCTGCGCTTTGTCGCCAAGGGTCTCAAGGCGCAGCGTGCGCGATTGGGCCTTTCTGCGGTGGACTACGCGCGTCTCGTCGGCGTAAGCCCGCAGTCGATCTACAACTGGGAACAGGGACATACGAGCCCGCGTCCCGCGCAGGTCGCGATCATCGCGCAATTGCGCAGCCTCGGAAAGCGCGAAGCGCAAGCGCGTCTCGAGCAGATGGACGCCAAACAGGCGAAGCGAGCCCGTGGCAAATGATCGCCTGCCGCGGTCGTGACACGCACGGCGCGCGCTGAAACGGTCTGCTCAGGATGGCGACGCCGCGGCTGAAGCGAGCTGCGGCGACGCGTGAATTGCGGCTACTTGTAGGAGCCGCTCGTTTGCGTGGCCGAGCCCGGGCTCGATGTCGCGCCCTCGGTCTGCGAGCCCTGCCCTGACATCGAGCTTTGACTTTGCGCGCCCTGGCCGGACGTCGAACTCTGGTTTTGATCCACACCAAGCGCCGCCAGCGTTTGCTGGTCCAGATTGCCCGATTGCGGCAAGCCTTGCGCCTGCTGGAAGTTGCGCAATGCGCTCTCGGTGGTGGGTCCGATCCGGCCGTCCACGGCGCCAGCGTCGAAGCCCTTTTGCTTCAGCGCCTGCTGGGCTGAACGCACGAGCGCCGGATCGTTCTGTTCGCTGGAAGCGCTGCCGCCTTGTGACGCGCTCGACGACGTTCCCATTTGCGACGATCCGGCTTGCGGCGCCGACGTCGGGTCACTCGATGATGCGCCGGCCGGTGGACTCGACTGGTCGTTCGCCGACGATCCCGCCTGCGTGGTCGATGCCGGGCTACTGGACGACCCGTTCGTCATGCCACTTGTCGATGTGCTCGTGTCGTTGCCTGCGGCGACAACCGTGCCGGCCAACGAAAGGGCGGCGAGTGCAACTGCAATTTCGCGAAGTCTCATTTGAACATCCTTTCCATTCATTGCGACACCGGCGACATGCCGGCTCGCGACCTCAATCGCAATGCGCGTTTGGCGCTTGCAGCGTGCTACACCTGCAAGCGACGTGCCGCAGCGTGCTGTCGCGCAACGCGTCTGCAATGGCGTCCGGGCGCCCTTTTCGCGAGGGACCGGGCATCGTTCGCCACCACAATGGAAATCATTACAACCAGCCTGTCCAACCGTGTTCGCCACGTCAGGCATTTTCGGACATTGCGTTCGCACACGAAGTCACGCGTCGTTCAATAGCGATAGGTCGCCGCGACGCCAGTCGACGACGGCATGCGTTCGGCGGGCACGACGACGACGTCGCCGCCGTTCTTCAGAACCTGTTCACCAAGGTCGTCGAGAACGTCGTCGACATCGGCATCGTCGATATCGTCGAGCATGACAGCGCCCGTCGTGCCGTCGAGACGACCGGCGATGGTGCGCTCGGCGTCGAGCAACAATGTCGCGACCCGACCCGCGACCGCCGCCTCGGCGGCGCGTCGCACGTCGTCGGTGGCTGCGTTGCGCGCCTTGGCGACATGAAACGCATCGGAAAGCCTGTCGAGCCGCTGCAGGTAGCGTGGCAGCATTGCGCGCCACGCACGCTCGCGCAACGCATCCTGCGAGATGGCATCCGGGAAAACGTCGATGGCGACATTCGCGAGCAGCGGATTCTGACTGATGGCGCGAAACCGATGATGGTATTCCGGCAGCGCAGCGAGCAGGAGCGGAAGGCCGGCCGGGCGCGAGTGACGGGCGATCACCGTCTGGTCGACCAGGCGAAAGAACTGGTCGGTGTCGTGGTCGACGACGTCCTGCGTCGCGTCGGAACCAAGGCGTGTCGTCGGCGCACCGAGCGTCGACTCGTACACGCGCGTTGCACGCAGCGCGGGATCGACGTCGCCGATCGGCATGTCGGTGACCATGCGCCCAAGACCCGGCACGAGGTCGATCTCGGTGACGCCATCGCGATTGCCCTCGAACAGACAGGCTTCGCGCCGGTTGAGGCCAAGGATGTGAAACCGGTCGGCCGACTGCACGATGCGCAAAAGCGGCTTGATATGGAAGCCATCGGCAACGATCGTTCGCTCGGGTACGCTGCGCGGTAGCTGATAGACGCGAAACAGGTCGGCGGCGGCGAATACCGCGAGCCCGTCCTGTCCGTGATTCCAGAACGTCCTGTTCGCGCCGAGTGCGTGAAACGGTGCAAGCAGCGGCTGCACATCGCGCGCCGGATAATCGCGGCGGAGCGAATCTTCGAGCGCCTTGACGAGATTGCCGAAGCGGATCGAGTCCTGGCGCCTATCGGGTTGCCGCCGATGCGTTGGCTGATAGAGCGACAGGCATGGCGGCTCGTGCGGCCCGGACAGCACGTCGCGGAATTCGCTTGCAAGGGCGTTCATCGTCGTCTCCTCGGTCCAGTCGATCACCCGTGTTCGACTGCGCGATCGCCCGATCATTCGGCATTTCGCCCGAAGCCTCCGCGCCGGCATCGGCTAGACTCACGACGGTATTTCGCGCGCCGCGGCCCGAGCGGCGCGTGGCCACAACCGCTTTATGCCCATGACCGATACTGCCGAAACCAACTCCAACGCCACCTTCGCAGCACTTTGCCGCGGCATCGTCGAAGCCGCTTCCGAAGCCATCGTCTTTGCCGACCGCGACGGTCGCATTCGCCTGTGGAATCGCGGCGCCGAACTGGTGTTCGGCTATACGGCGGCGGAGGTGGTTGGCCAGAGCCTCGACGTGATCATTCCCGAGCGCCTGCGCCGCGCTCACTGGGATGCATACGACCGCAGCATCGAAACCGGCCGCACGAAACACACCGACCGGGTGCTCACGACGCGCTCGATGCACAAGAGCGGCAACAAGCTGTATGTGGACCTGAGCTTTGGCCTCGTCAAGGATGCGAACGGTTTTGTTCTCGGTGCATTCGCCATCGGCCGCGACTGTACCGCACGCTATCTCGCCGACGGCGCGACGAAGGCGCGGCTCCAGGATCTCGAGACGAAGCTCGCCGATGCGTCACGCTCGACGTAATCGGTGCCGACCGAGCAGCATGTCGCGCAGCATGACTGCATCGTTGTGTTCGGCGGGCGCTTCCATTGGCAGAAGTAACGCCGCGATACGGATCAAAGCGTCGGCTTGTTCACTTGCACGTAGGTCTTTTCCACGCGCTCCTGATCCTGGATGCAGCGCTCGGCCGTCGGATACGCGCGAAGGCGCTCGAAGCCGATCTCGGCGCCGCAGTCGATGCACGTACCGTACGTGCCGTCGCGCATGCGCGCCTTGGCGAGCTCGATGGCCTGCAGTTCGTCGGCGTACCGGTCGGTCATCACGAAACTGAGATCGGCCTGCGCGTCCGCGACCGATTGGTCGCCGCTGTCGCCGGGCAGCGCGCCTGCCAGCATGCCGTACTCGCGACGCTCGGGTTCGACGAGCTCATCGTGAACGTCGCTTGCCAGCGTTCGCTGCCGTGCGTCCAGCTGCTGCGCGAGCTCGGATAGTTCGTTGTCGGTCAGTGCCATGTCGATCCCCCTGAGCTTGGTCAGGTCGAGCGCCCGCAGGGTTCCGTGAACCGGCACGAATCGGCCCGGAAGTGTCGGGATGCGTCAGGTCGGCATTCCGCTCATCAGGTCGAGCGCCAGGTATTGCCGCCTGAAGAGCTCGAACGGCACGTCGTCCGTCTCCTCGAGCCTTTGCTGCTCCGCGAGCGACTCGCCGGCCATCCGCTCGAGCCGCGCGGCCGCACTGGCGTCGGACGGCAGTGCCAGCATCGCGGCGCGATGCGCAAGCGAATGCGCGAGCGCAAATTCGATGTAGGAGCTGGCGTAGCGCTCGTGCAGCTCACGCAGCACGCGCGCCGACGGCGTGCGCGTGGGATCGTGCAGGCGCTCGCTGGCCACGTCGAGCGCGTCCCGGTGCTCGCGGCCGCCGGCCGCCTCGTCGAGCGCCTGCGCGACCGGCGCGCACTGGCGCAGCACATCGAGTCCCCAGTCGGCAAGCGCAATTTCACCGTCGGCCAGCATGAGCCGGACGCCGGGCTCGCGACCACGCTCTGCAACACGGAACTGGTTCCCGGCGATCCTTGCTATCTCCGCCGGCGTGTCGGGTGGGCTGTCGGCCAACAGGCACTGCAACAGGAAGACATCGAGGAAGCGCATCGTCAGCGCGTCGATGCCCACCGGCGAGAACGGCTCGACGTCGAGGCTTCGCACCTCGATGTACTCGACGCCGCGCGCGGTAAGCGCGTGCAGCGGTCGCTCGCCGCGGCGAATGCGCCGCTTCGGACGTATGGTGCCGTAGAACTCGTTCTCGATCTGCAGCAGCGTCGTCGCGAGCTGCCGGTAGCGGCCGTCGTCGCCTTGCACGCCGATCGCCACGTAGGGCGGATACGGCTCGGTCAGCGCATGGTGCAGCGACGCCGCGTATCGTTCGAGGCTGTTGAAGCTGACGGCGAGCGCGCTCTGCGCGTCGCTCTGGTAACCGAGCGGGCCCATCCGCAGCGACGTGGCGTGCGGGAGGTAGAGCGTGTCGCCCGACAATCTCTGCAGACGATGCGGGCGCCCGTCGACGAACGTCGTGCAAACGGCTGGTGACGCGCCGAACAGGTACAGCGGCAACCACGAGCAGCGCCGGAAGTTGCGGATCGCCGCGAAATAGCGCTCGGTTCGAAATACGCTCGGCGCCCGTGTGTCGGACGCCCCCGCCTGCAACGCCGACATCGCCTCTTCGGGCAGCGAGAAGTTGTAATGGACGCCCGAGATCGTCTGCATCCGCCGGCCGTATCGGTGCGACAGGCCGGCGCGATACACGCTCTTCAGCCGCCCGATGTTCGACGCGCCATAGCGGCCGATCGGAATGTCGTCATCGGGAGGCAGGCGGCATGGCATGCTGCCCGACCACAGCATGTCGTCGCCGATGCGCCGGTAGACGAATTGATGAATCTCGGTCAGCTCGCGCAGGCACGCGGCGACGCTCGGCTGCACGCCGGTGATGAGCTCGAGCTGCGATTCACTGAAGTCGGTCGTGATATGCGGATGCGTGAGCGCCGAGCCGAGTTCCTGCGGGTGCGCGCTCGTGGCGAGCGTGCCGTCCGGGCGTACGCGCAGGCTCTCCCTCTCGATGCCACGCAACAGGCGCAGCAGCGCATCGTGCGGCAGCGCCGCCAACCGGTCTTCCGAATCCGCCAACTTGCGTCCTCCCCGAACGTTCCGATCACGAGCGCCGCGCCGATCGGGCACGATCGCGCGATCAAACCCCGCCGTTGCACGCCTGACGCCGCCAGCATTATGCCTTCGCGCCTCCGGCGCCGACCGCGACGCTTCAAGCGCTCGCCGTCCCCGTCCCGCCGGCCGCATGAACTTCCCCCGGACACCCCAGTCATTGAATTATCATTCGGCCGTGCGGGCCGCTCGCCCGCCGCCGTTCGACCACTGTCAGCAACACGAGGAACATGAACCCGTTGCCGACCCACCAATCCGGTCGTGCCGATGTCGGCGGACGCCGCCCGGCGAGCAGCACGGCGCGATTGCTCGACACGATGCTGCAGGGAACGTCGATTCCCTGCCGCATCGTCTTTGCGAACGGCGTCGAATACCGGAACAGCGAGTCGGCGCCAGAGTTCACGATCATCTTTCGGACGCGCCGCGGCGAGCTTCGGCTGCTTCGCTACGGCCATGTCGGCCTCCTCGAGTCGTATTTCGACGCCGACGTGGATGTCGAGGGCAATTTCGCGCTGGCATTCCGCGTGGCACTCGACCGCGGATTCAGCCAGCGGCCGAACGCGCTGGTCAGGCTGCGCAACCGCTGGCACGAGGCGCGATTCTCCAACCGCTCGATTGCACAGGCGAAGGCGAATGCGCGGGCGCACTATGGCCTCGGCAGGGCGTTCTACGAGCCGTGGCTCGATCGCATCGGCATGATGTACACGTGCGCGTACTGGAAGGAAGGCACGCGTACGCTGGAGGATGCGCAGCGCAACAAGATGGACCATGTCTGCCGCAAGGTGCAGTTGAAAGCCGGCGAGAGGTTCATCGATGTCGGCTGCGGCTGGGGCGGGCTTCTGTTTCACGCCTGGCGCAACTACGGCGCTCTCGGCACCGGCATCAATACGGCGACCGAGCAGGTCGTGGAATTGCGGGAGGACATTGCCCGGCAGGGGCTCGGCGACCGGATACGCGTCGTCGAATGCGACTTTCGCGAGATGCCGGGCCAGTACGACAAGCTGCTGTCGATCGGCACGCTCGAGCATGCGGGCCCCGACTGTCTGCGCGACGTGGTTCGCGCGCATGCGGACGCGATGAAGCCGGGCGCCCTCGGCGTGATCCATTTCATCGGCCACGTCGGCTCGTTCGATACCGAGTTCTACATTCGCAAATACATCTTTCCCGGCGGCTGGATCCCGAGCCTGCACGAGGCGATCGACGCGATGGACGCGAACGGGCTCGAAGTCCTCGACGTCGAGAACCTGCGGCGCCACTATGCGCTGACGCTCGACGAATGGGCGACGCGGTTCGACGAGAGCTGGGACGCCATTCACGCGCTCGACCCCGCGCGCTTCGACGAGCGTCACCGCAGGATCTGGCGCACCTACCTGTGGTCGTGCGCGGAGATGTTCCGCGCGCGCACGTCGCGCACGCATCTCTTCCAGGTCACGGTCAGCAAGGGCAACGTCACCGATTACCCGATGAGCCGCGCATTCCTGTATCCGTGAGCGCCGCAGGGCCGCCCCGAGACGCGAATGCCGTCCCGTTGCGGGGCAGCGCAGCGGCGCAGCCGCAAGCGCGGGGGGATCGTG
>DASSVX010000080.1:0-3067 GCA_035705655.1 Casimicrobiaceae bacterium | reverse complement strand
AACGCGGCGACGGCAATCCCTACCTTGTTGCGCGCGGTCATCTCGTCCTCCTCATGGTGGAAGCGCCGAAACGCAAACAGCACCCGCGGAGGATTATTTCGCGGCCGATTCAAAACACCCAGAACGACTGGCGCGGCATCTCCAGCCAGTGCCGGCCGGCGGCGAGCGGCTGATCGCCGTAAGCGCGTACGCGCGCCTCGCCGACGTGAAAAAGATGCTCCCATTTGTCGCCGAGATACATCGACGTCGAAAGCTCCGCGGCGAGCCGGTTGTCGCCCGGTCCCTCGGCGATCCGGATGCGCTCGAGCCGGATCATCCCGACCCCGTCGCCGCCCGATGCCGCACCCGGTTTCGCGGTTCCCCAAAGCCGGAAGCCTTCGCCCTCGAGCAACGCACTGCCGTTGCGGATTTCGGTGACGCGGCCGGCGAAGCGGTTGTTGCTGCCCATGAAGTCGGCGGTGAACAGCGTCTGCGGCGCACTGTACATTTCCTCGGGCGTGCCCTGCTGCTCGATCCGGCCGCCGTTCAGAAGCAGGATGCGATCCGACATCGCCAGCGCTTCGGCCTGGTCGTGCGTCACGCACAGCGACGACAATTGCATGCGCACGATCAGCTCGCGCAGCCATGCGCGCGCCTCCTCGCGCAGCTTCGCGTCGAGGTTCGACAGCGGCTCGTCGAGCAGGATGACCGGCGGGTTGTAGACGAGTGCGCGCGCGAGCGCGACGCGCTGTTGCTGGCCGCCGGAAAGCTGATGCGGGAAGCGGTCGGCGAGCTTGCCGAGCGAGAGCTGGTCGAGTGCCACCTGCACGCGATCCTGCATATCGGCGCGCCGGACGCTGCGCAGCCGCAGCCCGTACGCGACGTTGTCGAACACCGTCTTGTGCGGCCACAGCGCGTAGGACTGAAAGACGAGGCCGAGATTGCGCCCCTCGGCGGGAATGTCGACGCCCCGAGCGCCATCGAACACGACCTTGTCGCCGATGACAATCCTGCCCTGATGCGGCACCTCGAGCCCGGCGACGGCGCGAAGCAGCGTGGTCTTGCCGCTGCCGGAGGGTCCGAGCAGCGACACCACCTCGCCGCGGTTCAGCGTCAGCGCGACCCCGTTCAGGATCGGGTTGTCGCCGTAGGCGAGATGCAGGTTCTCGACGGTCAGCTCGGCCATGCGGATGGCTCCTAATCCCTCAGTCTTACGCCGAAGCGCAAGGCGAATGCGAGACCGATGAAGACGAGCACGATGTTGATGAGCGACAGCGCGGCGACGACGTCGATCGCGCCGCCCTGCCAGAGCGAGACGAGCTCGGCGCCGATCACCTCGCTGCCGGGCGCGAGAAGGTAGACGCCGGTCGAGTACTCGCGCTCGAAGATCATGAAGACGAGCAGCCACGAGCCGAGCAGGCCATGGCGAATGAGCGGCAGCGTGATCTCGCGCGAGATGCGCCCGCGCGGAGCGCCGATCGTGCGCGCCGCCTCCTCGAGCTCGGTGCTCACCTGCAAGAGCGACGACGAGATGAGCCGCATGCCGTAGGCGAGCCACACGACCGTGTAGGCGAGCCACATGCTGAAGATCGTCTCGCGCAACGGTCGCAGCGGCGGGAAGAACAGGAACACCCACAGGAACGCGAGCCCGATCAGAAGGCCCGGCACGGCGCGCGGAACGAGCACGAGGTAGTCGACCACGCGCGACCAGCCATCGTTGCGCCGATGCGTCGCGAAGCCGATCGCCGTGTAGCAGGCGACGGTGAGCGCGCCGCCGACCGTGCCGAGGAGCACGGTGTTCCAGATCGCGCGCACGTCGGTCGGCTCGTTGAAGACCTCGCGGAAATTGTCGAGCGTGAACGCCTCGACCAAGCGCACGCCGAAGCCCCAGTTGGTCACGAATGCGCGCAGTGCGATGCCGCTGATCGGCACGATCACGGCAACGAAGAGCCACAGCGCCACCAGCGCCACGGCCACCCATTTCCATGCGCCAAGCGGAAGCTCGCGAATGCGGCCTGCCTTGCCGCGGATCGTTGCGTACTTGCGCACGTTCTGCAGCAGGCGGCGCTGCAGCAGCACGAGCGGAATCGTCAGGGCGACGATGCAGACGGCCACGGCCGCCATCAGGTGATACGACGGCGTCCCGAGCTTGTTCGTGAGCTTGTACAGGTACGTCGACAGCACGAGATGGCCTTCGGGATCGCCGAGGACGAGCGGCAGGCCGAAGAGCTCGAGGCCGAGGAAGAAGATCAGCACCGCGGAAAAGAGCAGCGCCGGCATGATGAGTGGCAGGCTTACCGAGACTGCAACGCGAAACGGCGACGCGCCCGCGACACGCGCCGCTTCCTCGACGTCGGAGCCCAGGTTCTTGAGCGCCGACGACGCGTAGATGTAGACGTTCGGAACGTGCGTCAGCCCGGCAATCACCGACATCGCGGCGAGCGAATAGAGACCCCACGGCGCGACGCCGAAGACGTCGGTGGCCCAGACGGAATAGAACCCCACGGGACCCGCCGCCACGACGTAGCCGAACGAGAGCACCATCGGCGAGACGAAGCTCGGCACGAGCAGCATCGGCTCGATGAAACGCTTGCCCGGGAAATCGGTGCGCTCCATCACGAACGCGAGCACCGCGCCGAGCGGCACCGCGATCACCGTCATCCCGGCCGCGATCAGCAACGAGTTGCGAAGCGCCATCCAGAAATCGGGATCGGCAAAGATGAATTCGTATGCGGCGACGCCGACGTGCTTGACGGCGTCGAAGAACGGCGCGTCGAGCAGGCTCTGGTAGACGATCAGCGACAACGGTGCGAGCACCGCCGCCGCAGTGAGCAGGATCGTCAGCGCCCGCGGCAGCGCGGCGAACAGTGCGAGGCCCGTGCGCTCGCCCGCGAACGGCTGCGTGGGCTTCGCGACCGTTGCCATCGTTTCGCTCGAGTCGCGTGCAGGCTACGCGCGCCCGGCCGGCGTGCCTATTTGCCGCTGCCGGAGGCGAGGGCCTTCTTCCATTCCGAGAGGAACTCGAGCCGCTTCTTCTGATCGAGATAGCTCACGATCTCGGCGCTGACCGGAATGGGCTTCACGGTGT
>DASSVX010000079.1:0-6786 GCA_035705655.1 Casimicrobiaceae bacterium | reverse complement strand
ATCGCGGCCGCGAAGGCCGAGGCGCAGCAGGAGTACCAGAGCGCGCGCGAGCAGTTGCGCAACCAGGTCGCCGACCTCGCGGTCGCCGGCGCGGCGAAGATCCTGCAACGCGAAATCGATCCGCGCGCGCACGCCGAGCTGCTCGATTCGATCCGCCGCGAGCTCTAGGGCGGCGCGACGACATGGCAGAACCCGCCACCATTGCACGGCCCTACGCCGAAGCGGCGTTCGAGATCGCGCGCGACGCGCAGGCGCTGCCTGCGTGGTCCGACATGCTGCGCTTTGCGGCGACGATCGTGCGCGACCCGCGTGTCGCCGAGGCGCTCGACAACCCGCGGCTCGACGCGGCGGCGAAGGAGTCGCTGCTGCTGTCGATCGGCGGCGACCGCTTCGCCGGCGAGGCGCGCAACTTCGTCCGCGTGCTCGTCGAATCGGAGCGCGTCGCGCTGCTGCCGCAGATCGCGGCGATGTTCGACGCGCTGAAGAACGACGCCGAGGCCACCGCCAACGCAACGATCGAAAGCGCGTTCGAGCTCAGCGACGCGCAGGTTGCCGAATTGCGCGGTGCGCTCGAGAAGCGCTTCGGCAAGAAAATCGAAGCGACCGTCACCGTGAACCGCGAGCTCATCGGCGGCGCGCGGGTGACGGTCGGCGACGCCGTGCTCGACGGCTCGGTGCAGGCGAAGCTTGCGGCGATGCGCGCGCAGCTACGCGCTTAACAGGAGGTTTGCATGCAGCTCAATCCATCGGAAATCAGCGAGCTCATCCGCTCGCGCATCCAGAACCTCGACACCGGCGCCGAAGTGCGCACGCAGGGCACGGTCGTGTCGGTCACCGACGGCATCTGCCGCATCCACGGACTGTCGAACGCGATGCAAGGCGAGATGCTCGAGTTCCCGGGCAACACGTACGGGCTCGCGCTCAACCTCGAGCGCGACTCGGTCGGCGCCGTCGTGCTCGGTGCATACGAGCACATCACGGAGGGCGACACGGTCAAGTGCACCGGGCGCATCCTCGAGGTGCCGGTCGGTCCCGAGCTGATCGGGCGCGTCGTCAATTCGCTCGGCCAGCCGATCGACGGCAAGGGCCCGATCAACGCGAAGATGACCGACGTCATCGAAAAGGTTGCGCCCGGCGTGATCTGGCGCAAGAAGGTGTCGCAGCCGGTGCAAACCGGCCTGAAGTCGATCGACGCCATGGTGCCGGTCGGCCGCGGCCAGCGCGAGCTCATCATCGGCGACCGCCAGACCGGCAAGACGGCGGTGGCCGTCGACACGATGATCAATCAGAAGGGCAAGGACCTGATCTGCGTGTACGTCGCGATCGGGCAGAAGGCGTCGACGATCAAGAACGTCATCCGCAAGCTCGAGGAGCATGGCGCGATGGCGTACACGATCGTCGTCGTGGCCACGGCGTCCGAATCGGCGGCGATGCAATACATCGCGCCGTATTCCGGCTGCACGATGGGCGAGTATTTCCGCGACCGCGGGCAGGACGCGCTCATCATCTACGACGACCTCACGAAGCAGGCATGGGCGTACCGGCAGGTGTCGCTGCTGCTGCGCCGGCCGCCGGGGCGCGAAGCGTATCCCGGCGACGTGTTCTACCTGCACTCGCGGCTGCTCGAGCGGGCGGCGCGCGTCAACGAGGAGTACGTCGAGCACTTCACGAAGGGCGAGGTCAAGGGCAGAACCGGCTCGCTCACGGCACTGCCGATCATCGAGACGCAGGCCGGCGACGTCACGGCGTTCGTGCCGACCAACGTGATCTCGATCACCGACGGCCAGATCTTCCTCGAAACCGATCTCTTCAACGCCGGCATCCGTCCCGCGATGAACGCGGGCATCTCGGTGTCGCGGGTGGGCGGCGACGCGCAGACGAAGGTCATCAAGAAGCTCGGCGGCGGCGTGCGCCTCGCACTCGCGCAGTATCGCGAGCTGGCGGCGTTTGCGCAGTTCGCGTCCGATCTCGACGAGGCGACGCGCAAGCAGCTCGACCGCGGCCGCCTCGTGACCGAGATCATGAAGCAGCCGCAGTACCAGCCGCTGCAGGTCAACGAGATGGCGCTGACGCTCTTCGCGGTGAACCGCGGCTATCTCGACGACGTTCCGGTTGAGAAGGCGCTCGCCTTCGAGGCGGCGCTGCGCCAGTTCATGAAGAGCAAGTACGCGCCGATCATGGACAGGATCGAACAGACGAAGGACATGAACGCCGACGACGAGAAGGCGCTCGCCGCGGCGATCGACGACTTCAAGAAGACCGGCACTTATTAACCGCCGGGACAGCTTCGGCGGCAACGGCAGGATAAGGCGAAATGGCGGGATCCAAGGAAATCCGCAACAAGATCAAGAGCGTGCAGAGCACGCGCAAGATCACCAAGGCGATGGAGATGGTCGCGGCGTCGAAGATGAAGAAGGCGCAGGAGCGCATGCGCTCCGGGCGCCCGTACGTCGAGCGGGCGTTCGGCATCGCCATGCACATCGCGAAGGCGAACACCGAGTACCGCCACCCGTTCCTGCACAAGCGCGAAACGGTGAAGCGCGTCGGCGTCATCGTCATCACGACCGACAAGGGCCTGTGCGGCGGCCTCAATACGAACGTGCTGCGGCTGATGATGCAGCGTTTCCGCGAGTGGCGCGGCAACGGCATCGAGGTCGACTTCGTCGCGATCGGGAACAAGGGCCTCGGCTTCCTGAACCGGATGGGCGGCAACATCGTGTCGAGCGTCGTGCAGCTCGGCGACCGGCCGCGGCTCGAGCGGCTCGTCGGCGCCGTGAAGGTGCTGATGGACGAGTACCTCGACGGCCGCGTCGACGAGGTGCACATCTTCTCGACGACGTTCGTCAACACGATGAAGCAGGATGCGCGGCAGATTCGCATCGTGCCCATTCCCGAGGAATACCGCACGGCGGCGGGCGAATTGCGCACGTCGCAGCTGTCCGACGGCGCCTGGGATTACATCTACGAGCCCGATGCGCGCGAGCTCCTCGACGGCATGATGCGTCGCTACATGGAAGCGGTCATCTTCCAGATGGTGAACGAGAGCATCGCCTCCGAGCAGTCGGCGCGGATGGTCGCGATGAAGGCCGCGTCGGACAACGCCGGCAAGATCATCAGCGAGCTGCAGCTCATCTACAACAAGACGCGGCAGGCCGCCATCACGAAGGAATTGTCTGAAATCGTCGGCGGCGCGGCTGCCGTATAGGGATACCGAAATGGATCAGCGAGTAACGAACCAGGGAACGATCGTGCAGTGCATCGGCGCGGTGGTCGACGTCGAATTCCCGCGCGAGCAGATGCCCAACATCTACGACGCGCTCAAGATGGACGACATCGGCCTGACGCTCGAGGTGCAGCAGCAGCTTGGCGACGGCATCGTGCGCACGATCGCGCTCGGCTCGTCCGACGGGCTGCGGCGCGGCATGCAGGTGGTCAACACCGGCGCGCCGATCATGGTGCCGGTGGGACCGAAGACGCTCGGCCGGATCATGGATGTGCTCGGCCGTCCGATCGACGAGCGCGGTCCCGTGGACGCCGAAAAGGAGATGTCGATCCACCGCAGTGCGCCGGCGTTCGACGAGCTGTCGCCGTCGCAGGAGCTGCTCGAGACCGGCATCAAGGTCATCGACCTCACGTGTCCGTTCGCGAAGGGCGGAAAGGTGGGCCTGTTCGGCGGCGCCGGCGTCGGCAAGACGGTCACGATGATGGAGCTCATCAACAACATCGCGACGGCGCATTCGGGCCTGTCGGTGTTTGCCGGCGTCGGCGAGCGCACGCGCGAGGGCAACGACTTCTATCACGAGATGATCGAATCGGGCGTCGTCAACAAGGATGACCTCGGCAAGTCGAAGGTCGCGATGGTGTACGGGCAGATGAACGAGCCGCCGGGCAACCGCCTGCGCGTCGCGCTGTCGGGACTCACGATGGCCGAGTTCTTCCGCGACGAGGGCCGCGACGTGCTGCTGTTCATCGACAACATCTACCGCTTCACGCTGGCAGGAACCGAAGTGTCGGCGCTGCTCGGACGGATGCCGTCGGCGGTGGGCTACCAGCCGACGCTGGCCGAGGAAATGGGGCGGTTGCAGGAGCGCATCACGTCGACGAAGACGGGCTCGATCACGTCGATCCAGGCGGTCTACGTGCCTGCCGACGACCTGACCGATCCGTCGCCCGCCACGACGTTCGGCCACCTCGACGCGACGGTCGTGCTGTCGCGCGACATCGCGGCGCTCGGCATCTACCCCGCGGTCGACCCGCTCGACTCGACGTCGCGCCAGGTCGACCCGAACGTCATCGGCGAAGAGCATTACAACTGCACGCGCCAGACGCAGCAGACGCTGCAGCGCTACAAGGAGCTGCGCGACATCATCGCGATCCTCGGCATGGACGAGCTGTCGCCCGAGGACAAGCTCGTCGTGTCCCGCGCGCGCAAGATCCAGCGCTTCCTGTCGCAACCGTTCAGCGTCGCCGAAGTGTTCACCGGCACGCCCGGCAAGTACGTATCGCTCAAGGACACGATCAAGGGCTTCAGCATGATCGTCAACGGCGAATGCGATCACCTGCCCGAGCAGGCGTTCTACATGGTCGGGCCGATCGAGGAAGCCTTCGAGAAAGCGAAGACGCTGCAATAATGGCCAACACCATCCACGTCGACGTCGTAAGCGCCGAAGAGCAGATCTACTCCGGCGAGGCGGAGTTCGTCGTGCTGCCGGGCATGATGGGCGAGCTCGGCATCTACCCCCGGCATACGCCGCTGTTCACGCAGATCCGGCCGGGCTCGTTGCGCATCAAGCCGGCGAACTCGGCGGGCGAGGAATTGGTGTTCGTGCAGGGCGGCTATCTCGAGGTGCAGCCGCATCTGGTGACGGTCCTCGCCGACACCGCCATTCGCGCGAAGGACCTCGACGAGAAGGCCGCGCTCGAAGCGAAGCGGGCCGCCGAGGAGGCGATGCAGAACAAGACGTCCAAGGAAGAAATCGCGCACGCCGAAGCCGAGCTTTCGATCGCGCTCGCGCAACTCGAGGCCATTCGCAAGCTGCGCCATCGCGCCTAGCGACCGGCCGGTTCGCGGTCATCGAAGGGCAGCCGCGCGGCTGCCCTTCGCCGTTTCCGGGCGCTCTGGTTTGCATTACGGTTGCGGGACCCGCATCTACGCAGTGTACGATGCTGCGCTGCAGCACCGCCCTCGGCGTGCCCCACGCCGCTCAAGGAATCCGCAATGCCCAACCTGAACCAGACGATCGACCGTTCGCTTTCCATTTCCCGGGGCGTCGCAACCGTCCTCGAACGGCGCCTGCGCGACGCGTTCACCGATTACGCGGCGCGCGTGCGCCAGGCGCAGGCGGCGTACGCCGCGTCGGGTGCGCCGTCGGGTGCCGCGACGCCGCAGCAGGCGTTGCGCGACTGGTGGGAATACAACGTCGACTTCGCCCAGCGCTCGATCCTGTTCTTCGACACGCTGCGCCAGCGCGGCAACAACTGGATCGCGCACGAGGCGGCCGGCAAGCCGCCGGTGCTCGCGTACAAGTACGAGATGCTGAGCGATGGCCGCACGTTCGAGCGTCGCGTCAACCATGCGCTCGTCCGCATCGTTCCGCCGCGGGGCGTCGACGTCGACGACAAGCTGCGGCCGTACATCATCATCGACCCGCGCGCCGGCCACGGTCCGGGGATCGGCGGCTTCAAGGAAGACTCGGAGGTCGGCGTCGCGCTTTCGGCCGGTCACCCGGTGTATTTCGTGATCTTCTTCCCCGAGCCGGAGCCCGGGCAGACGCTGGCCGACGTGACCGACGCGGAAGCCGAATTCGTCCGCATCGTCGCCGAGCGGCATCCCGAAAGCGCGAAGCCGGTACTCGTCGGCAATTGCCAGGGCGGCTGGGCGGTGATGATGCTGGCCGCGGCGCGCCCGGACATCGCCGGTGCGCTCGTCATCAACGGCGCACCGATGTCGTACTGGGCCGGCAACGACGGCGACAATCCGATGCGCTATGCCGGTGGCCTGCTCGGCGGCGCGTGGCTGTCGCTGTTCGCGAGCGATCTCGGCGGCGGCAAGTTCGACGGCGCGCATCTCGTGGAGAGCTTCGAGAACCTCAATCCGGCGAATACGCTCTGGGAGAAATATCACCACCTGTTCGACGCCGTCGACGAGGAGGCGGAGCGCTTCCTCGACTTCGAGCGCTGGTGGGGTGGCTTCTACCTGATGAACGAGGAGGAGATCCGCTGGATCGTCAACAACCTCTTCATCGGCAACAAGCTCGCGCAGGGCGAGGCGCGCCTCGGGCCCGGCCGCTACTTCGACCTGAAGGCGATCAAGCAGCCGATCATCGTGTTCGCGTCGATGGGCGACAACATCACGCCGCCGCAGCAGGCGTTCAACTGGATCAGCGACCTCTATTCGAGCACCGAGGAGATCAAGGCGAACGGCCAGACGATCGTCGGCCTGATCCACGAGGACATCGGCCACCTCGGCATCTTCGTGTCGGGCAAGGTCGCGAAGAAGGAGCACACGCAGATCGTTTCGGTGCTGAAGTACATTCAGGCGCTGCCGCCGGGCCTGTACGGCATGAAGATCCACGAGACGACCGGCGCCGACGGCAACGTCGAATACGACGTGACGCTGCACGAGCGCAAGCTCGAGGATCTGAAGCGGCTGCAGAAGTACGATCGCGTCGACGAGAAGCCCTTCGAGGCGGTCGCCGCGTTCTCCGAGTTGACCGAGCGCGCCTACGAGCTCCTGCTGCGTCCGGCGGTGCGCGAGATGGCCCCCGAGTGGGCGGCGAAGCTCCT
>DASSVX010000078.1:0-7656 GCA_035705655.1 Casimicrobiaceae bacterium | reverse complement strand
ACAAGGTGCAGACCAAGTTCGCGCGCTTCACCGACGCCGACTTCGCGCGCGCCGGCGTGCGCGTCGTGCCGCCGGCCGTGGCGCGCCGCGGCGCCTACGTCGCGAAGAACGTCGTGCTGATGCCCTCGTACGTGAACATCGGCGCCTACGTCGACGAAGGCACGATGGTCGACACGTGGGCCACGGTCGGCTCGTGCGCACAGATCGGGCGCAACGTGCACCTGTCCGGTGGCGTCGGCATCGGCGGCGTGCTTGAACCGCTGCAGGCGAACCCCACCATCATCGAGGACAACTGCTTCATCGGCGCACGCTCGGAAGTGGTCGAAGGCGTGATCGTCGAGGAGAACTCGGTGCTGGGCATGGGCGTGTTCCTCGGCCAAAGCACGAAGATTCTCGATCGCGCGAGCGGTACGGTGAGCTACGGCCGCGTGCCGGCCGGGTCGGTGGTCGTTGCGGGCAGCCTGCCCGCCGCCGATGCGAGCCATTCGCTCTACTGTGCCGTCATCGTCAAGAAGGTCGACGCGAAAACGCGCGCGAAGACCGGCATCAACGAACTGCTGCGGGCCTAGTGCCTGTTGACACCATGGACGCGAACGCGAACAGATCGACGCCCTGGTGACCCCCGTTACACACCACTAGCCCCCATGTCCGTTCAGCTCAAATCGGAAGCCGACATCGCCGGAATGCGCGTCGCCGGGCGCCTCGCGTCCGAGCTGCTCGATCACCTGACGCCGATGGTCACCGCCGGCGTGACGACGAAGGAGATCGATCGCGCCGCACACGACTACATGGTGAACGTGCAGCAGACGATCCCCGCGACGCTCAACTATGCGCCGCCCGGCCATTCGCCGTACCCTGCGTCGCTCTGCACGTCGGTCAACCATGTCGTGTGCCACGGCATTCCCGGGGAGAAGAAGCTCAAGGACGGCGACATCGTCAACATCGACGTGACGGTCATCAAGGACGGCTATCACGGTGATACGAGCCGGATGTTCTTCATCGGCAAGCCGTCGATCCAGGCGCGGCGTCTCGTGGAAATCACGTACGAGGCGATGTGGCGCGGCATCCGCGCCGTCCGCGCCGGTGCCCATCTGGGCGACATCGGTTCGGCGATCCAGAAATTCGCCGAGGGGCACGGTTTTTCGGTCGTGCGTGAATTCTGCGGACATGGCATCGGCAACCAGTTCCACGAGGACCCTCAGGTGCTGCATTACGGCCGCCCGGGCACCGGGCTCAAGCTGCAGCCGGGCATGATCTTCACGGTCGAGCCGATGATCAACGCCGGACGCGCGGGCATACGCGGCCTTGCCGACGGCTGGACGATCGTCACCGCCGATCATTCGCTGTCCGCGCAGTGGGAACATACCGTTCTCGTCACGCAGGACGGTTACGAGATCCTGACGCAATCGGCGGGCACGCCCCCACCCGCGTCCGAGTAGCCGCGCCCGGAAAGGGCCGACGCATGGATACCGTAACGGCCGACGCAGCGGACACGATTGCGCCGGCGCCGGCCGCGAGCATTGGACAGTGGCGCCGGTCGCTCGCGGAGGGCCGCGCCGGGCTTCGCGCGCAATTCGCCGCGCGCTCCGATCCGACGCGCCTTCTGCGCGGACTCGCGCGGTTGACCGACAGCATCGTGGCCGACGCCTGGCGCGCCGCGCGCCTGCCCGCGGCGGCCTCGCTCGTCGCCGTCGGCGGTTACGGCCGCGGCGAGCTCTTTCCGCATTCCGACGTCGATGTGCTGATCCTGCTGCCGCACGCGGCGGATGGCGCCTGTGCAGAGGCGATCGAGCGCCTGCTGACCTCGCTGTGGGATGCGGGAATCGAGCTGTCACACGCCGTGCGCACGGTCGACGAATGCGAATCGGAGATGACCGCCGATGCGACGATCGCGACCAGTCTGCTCGAGCACCGGCATCTCGCGGGCTCGCGCGCGTTGCAGCGCGATTTCGCGCGCATGTTCGACGCGCGGCTCGGCCTGCGCACGTTCTACGACGCGAAGGCGCTCGAGCAGCAGCAGCGGCATCTCAAGTACCACGACGCCGCCTACAACCTGGAGCCGAACGTCAAGGAAAGTCCTGGCGGCTTGCGCGACCTGCAGACGGTGATCTGGATTGCGCGGGCGTCGCGGCTCGGACGGTCGTGGCGCGAGCTTGCGCGCAACGGACTGATGACCGATGCGGAAGCCCGCGCCGTCGCGCGGCAGCAACGGCTGATCGCCGATCTGCGCATCCGGCTTCACTACCTCGCCGGCCGCCGCGAGGATCGGCTCGTGTTCGACCTGCAGTCGGCACTTGCCGCCGAGCTCCGCTTCGCCGATACGCCGGCAAAGCGCGCAAGCGAGCAATTGATGCAGCGCTACTACCGCGCCGCCAAGCTCGTGCGCCAGGTGAACACGCTGCTGCTGCAGAACCTGCACGCGCGCCTCCATCCCGCGGCGACGGCGCCGCTGCCGATCGATCGGACGTGGTCGCGCGTCGATGAACTGCTCGACCTTTCGGACGACACGCTGTTCGACGCGGAGCCTTCTGCGATGCTCGATGCATTCCTGATGCTGCAGCGGCACCCCGAGCTTCGCGGCATGACGGCGCGAACGCTGCGCGCGCTGTGGCGAAGCCGGCATCGCATCGACCCCGCGTTTCGTCGCGACCCCGCGAACCGCAGCCGGTTCATGCAGATCTTCCGCGAGCCGCGCGGGCTCACGCACGAGCTGCGACGGATGAATCTCTACGGCATCCTCGGCCAGTACCTGCCCGCGTTTGGCGCCATCGTCGGCCAGATGCAGCACGACCTCTTCCACGTGTACACCGTCGACGAGCACATCCTGATGGTGATCCGCAACCTGCGCCGCTTCACCGAGGCGCAGCATGCGCACGAATATCCGCTGTGCTCGCGACTCATCGGCGATTTCGCACACAAGGAGGTGCTTTACCTCGCAGCACTCTTCCACGACATCGCCAAGGGGCGCGGCGGCGACCATTCGACGCTCGGCGCGCGCGATGCGCAGCGTTTCTGTCTTGCGCACGGCCTTGCGCCGGAGGATGCGGCCCTCGTCGCGTGGCTCGTGGCCGAGCATCTGACGATGTCACTCACCGCGCAGAAGCAGGACATCACGGACCCGGGGGTCGTGAACGCGTTCGCCGCGAGGGTTGGTGATGAGCGGCGCCTGACCGCGCTCTACCTCCTGACCGTCGCGGACATCCGCGGCACGAGCCCGAAGGTGTGGAACGCGTGGAAGGGCAAGCTGCTCGAGGACCTCTTCCATGCCGCGCGCGCAGCGCTGAACGGCGGCACCAGCGAGCATGCAAGCCGCGACAGCGTGGCGTTGCGCCAGCGTGAGTCGCAACGGCTGCTGCGCCTCTACGCGGTGCCCGATGATGCCGAGCGAAGGCTCTGGCGCGAGCTCGACATCGCGTATTTCCAGCGGCACACCGCCGACGAGATCGCATGGCACGCACGTCATCTGCACTGGCGCGCCGATCGCATCGCGCCGGTCGTCAAGGGGCGGCTCGCGCACGAAGGCGCGGGGGTGCAGGTGCTCGTTTACCTGCCCGACCAGCCGGCGCTCTTCGCGCGCATCTGTGGCTTCTTCGGACGCGCCAATCTCTCGATCCTCGATGCGAAGATCCACACGACACGCCACGGCTACGCGCTCGATACGTTCGCGATCCACGAGCCGTCGAATCCGGCGCCCGCGTATCGCGAGACGATCACGTTCATCGAGTACGAGCTCACCCGCGCGTTGACGACGCCTGGTCCGCTGCAGCCTCCCGGCGAAGGTCGCATTTCACGGCAGCTTCGTCACTTCCCGCTGACCCCGGAGATCCGGATCTTTCCGGACGACAAGGGCACGCACTTCATCCTCGAGGTCGTCGCCGGCGACCGGCCGGGGCTGCTCGCGCAGGTCGCCTATTTACTCGCGCACGCGAACGTCAACGTCGTCACCGCGAGAATCAACACGCTCGGCGATCGCGCCGAGGACGTGTTCCTGGTCGACGGCGCGAGATTGCATGACGAGCAGGCGATGTTGCGCCTCGAAACGACGCTCTACGAGGCGCTTGCCGTGAAGCGTTGATGCGTCGGCCGCGGTAAAGGCTATCGAGGAGCGCGGTCGCGACTCACGGCACCCACCTGCGACGACAGCGCATGCAACGCTTGTCGCAACTCGCTCAGTTCGCGTTCGTGCGTCCGCCTGATGTCGCGCAAGCTGCGCTCCAACGCATCGATGCGCGCATCCTTCTCCTGCATCGCACGATCGAGCCCCTGGATCGCCGCGAGCGCGACGCTTGCGAGATTGCTCGTGGCGATCGTGGTGTCATCGTTGCCGAGGCCGAAAGCCGCGTAGAAATCCTGTGCGGTCGGACCGAGCGCGCGCTGTGCCGGGTCGGCGCCCTTGAAATTCCACGTCGTGATCGGCATGGCCGTAAGGCGCGCGAGGATGTCGGCGCCATCGACCGGGGCAAAGTTCTCCTTGGCATTGCGGTCGCTGGTGCACTGCCAGCTCGGATTGCCGGGAAGCAGATTGCAGAACTGCGTCACGCCGCCGGTCGTGCCGTCGATCGCGACGGTGAAACCTACGCCGCCCGTCGCGCGCGCGCCGAAGAAGTTCGGGACCGACGGCTGGAAGTCGAATTCGCGTGAATCGGCCCACATGAACGTGCCGTTCGTCGTTGCCTTCGCTCGATGTCCGGCCGCAAAGCTGTATTGTCCGCTGGCCGTATTGCCGGTCCCGCCAGCGACGGTTGCGCCTCCGCCGCTCGCCATGTTGGAGACGCCGCCGGAGACCGTCGACGCGCCGGCGCTCGCCGTATTGAGCTGTCCCCCTGCCACGGTTGCGCCGCCGCTCGCGGTGTTGCCGTTGCCGCCGCCAACCGTTGCATGGTCGCCGCTCGCGGTGTTCGACTCGCCTCCGGCCACGGTCGCCGCGTCGCCGAAGACAACCGTGTTCGCAATACCGCCCGCAATCGCTGCCCAGCGCCCGCTCGCCGCATTGCTGGAGCCGCCGCCGACCGCGGAAGCAACGCCCGCAGCGTTGTTCGATCCTCCCGCCACGGTGCCGGAGTCCGTTGCCATGTTTGCGAACCCTCCCCCGATCGCGGCAAAGAATCCGGTCGTTCTATTGCCGCACGAACGCGTGTTCAACCCGCTTTGCGGATCGAAGCAGTCGTTCCCCGCTGCGCCACCGCCACCGATGGCCTGCCCGCCCGAGCCAAGGGTCCCACCATTGTTCGCGTGACCGGCGATAACGTTCGGGCTGTTCGCATTCGGTTCGTAGCGCGTCACGCGCTGGCCGTTGACATTGACGTTCAGTGGTTGGTTGTCCGACGTTCCCAGTACGGCGGTCGCGCCAAAGGCATTGCCGCCCAGGCGAAAGAACTGTCCACCGTTGCCGTTTGGCGCGGCGAAGTAGCCGACGACGTCGATCGCCAGGTGCGCGCCTCCGCCGCGTATCTGCACGCTGATCTGATGATTCAAGGTGTTGATCTTCGCTGCCGTCGAGACCGTGTTGAACTGAATCGTGCTGACATACACCATCGTCGCAGTGCTGCCGAAGGTGCCGCCCTGCGGCAGGATCTCGATGTCGCCCGATGCAGCCGTCGTCGGAATGCCGAACACCTGCAACTGCACGGCGCTCGGGTTCAAGCCGCCCGGCAGTTGCGTCAGGCATACGCCGTTGCCGCCCTGGATCGTGTAGCTGCGGATCTCGTTCGGCGCGAACGGCACCGGCGTGTGCGAGGCGGTACCGTTGCCCTGATAGACGGCGGCGAACGTCCCGCGCGTTTCGACCAAACGGCATGGCGTCACCGGTGTGTAGACGACGTCGATCGCGGTATCGCCCAGCGCTTTCGTCTCCGCAGTTGCAGCAGGCAAAGTCGCCGCAGTGGCAAGGCCGGTCGCTTCGCGCACGCCCGCTTCGGTGCCTGCGAGACTCGCCGCGAATAGCCGGTCGGCGCGAAGGCTCATCAACCGCGCGCGCAGGTCGTCGATCGAAATGGACACGCTCGACCTGGCGAGTGCAGGTCCCCATGTCGCGACGATCCGTTCGACGACGCTCACGCGCTGCTGGTCGATCGCGAGCAGCGCATCGGCTGCGTCGATCGGCCGCGCCTGCGACAAGGCACACATGAGGATCGACACGACGGGGACGGCGTACGAGCAGAGCCTGGCAGCAACGGCGATGAACGGTTCGCGCATGATTCCTCCTCTTCGATCGCCCGCGGAGGCCGAGACGCGACGTCCGCCAACGCAAATGACGAAGCGCGGCATCCGCGTCGACACGACTGTGATAGTCGATACGCGCTCGCCCGCTACGGCGATGCGGGCACCTGCTGCATGTCCGCCAGCGCGCCCCTGAGCTTCGCCAGGTCCTCGCGGATCGCGTCGACCTCGACCATCCGCTCCTTCAGGGCGACGATCTCGCGGCGCTGGCCGTCGATTTCCGCATCCTTCTCCAGAAGCAGCTTGCGCAGGCCCTGGATTGCCGCGAGCGCGACACCGTCGGCGTCTATCGTCGCGATCGATTTGTCGTTGTATCCGAAACCGAACGCGCGATAGAAGTCCTGCGCCATCGGCCCGATGTGACGAATGCCTGGATCTTCTACCTTGTATTGCCACGAGGTGATCGGCACCTGCATGACCGCCTCGAGCACGGCTGCCGGATCGATCGGCAGCACGCTCGTCTTTCGTGCGCGATCCGAGCTCGGCACCCACGTGCCGCCGGTGCTGAGGAATGCACCCGTGGACGTCGCGATCGCCTGGCCGGGAAAGGCGTTGCCGATGAACACCCACGATGTGCCGCCGCCATCGGCGCGGCGAGTGCCGTACTCGATGTCGAGGCCGTTCTCGCCGTGAATCTGGAACGCATTCGAACGGAAGCTCGTCGCCGATCCCGAGTTCCAGGCGTCCCACACAAAGCTCTTCGTGTGCATCGCAATCGCGGCTTCACCGGCGGCCACGCTCACCGCTGCAGCCGCCTGGTTGAGGCGGCCGCCGAGCACGGTCGCCGAATCGTGATCGGCGACGTTGTCCTCGCCCCCGACGACCGTGGCACGGTGGCCGCTGGCGTTATTGCCGCGGCCGCCCCCGACCGTTGCATGGTTGCCGCTTGCCGTGTTGCCGCCACCGCCGGCGACCGTCGCGGCGATGCCGGCCGCCGTGTTGCCGAAGCCGCCGGCGACGCTCGCCGCATCCCCGAGCGCCATGTTGCTCGCCCCGCCCCCGATCGATGCATCATTGCCCGTTGTCGTATTGAGGCACGACCGCGCGCTCGTGTTCGTGGCCGAGTCGAAGCAATTGTCGCCGGCGAAGCCACCGCCCGCGATCGTCTGGCCCGATAACGATGAATCGACGCTGTTGCTCGCATGGCCGCCGACGATGTTCGGGCTCGTCGCATTCGGCAGATAAGTCATCGCAGGCTGACCGTTCGCGAGCAACGCCAATGGCTGGTTGTCGGTCGTCCCCAGCGATGCCGCCGTCCCGAACGCGTTGCCGCCTTGCTGGAAGAACTTCCCGCCGTTGCCGCTCGGCGCCCCGAAATAGCCGACGACGTCGATCGCCAGGTGCGCGCCGCCGCCGCGTACCTGCACGCCGATCTGTTTGTTCGACGTGTTGATCTTCGCCGCCGTCGACACCGTGTTGAAGTTGAGCGACGCGACG
>DASSVX010000077.1:0-5262 GCA_035705655.1 Casimicrobiaceae bacterium | reverse complement strand
GGCGGCGAAGGGCATCGCAAAAAGAGCGGCGCACGCGACGAGGGTCGAGACGAGTCTGACAACGTGGATCACAGGGCCTCCGGTGGTGCGATTGGTCACAGGACCGCGGGATGGGATGCGAATGAAACCGAAGCTGCGCCGCCGAGAGATTGGTGGCGGCGCGCTCCGACGGGCAAGGTTCGACCGCCGCCATTCTAGGCGATGTCGTCCGCCAGGAAAGGCGGACCGGCGGCGAACCGTGGCAGCGCCCGACGACGAGCCGCTGCCGGGGACGATCTACGCCGCTTGCCCCCGTCGCGCGGGCTTCGCCGTCGCGATGCCGCCAGCGAGCGCCGCAGCGAGCAGCAACGCGAGCATCGCGGGCTCGGGAACGGTTTCGCCGACGAGCGAAAACGTGGCGTTGAACGTCGGCGCCGGTGAACCGCCGACAATGTCCGTTCCGATGCGCGACCAGTCGGGGTCGAGACCCGTGTTGCGAATCCAGCTTTGCAGATCAGGACCGAATGGCGTACCGGGCGCTACGATCGGCCTCGGCGCGGAAAGCCAGAAGAAGTTTCCGTCGCCGCTCACCGCAACCTGCGGGACGAAGAAGTAATGGTCGGCCGGCAGCACGAACGGCGTCGTGAACGTCACGCTGCACTGCACTTCGTTGCCGGTGACAGCGCCTTCGCCGCCCGTTGTCTGATTGGGCGCTTTGTTGATGCCGTTCAGCACGCTGTTCGCGGCCGTAAAGCTCCCCGACAGTGTGCTGCAAGTGAACGAAAGCTCCCCTGCTGCGCTGTCACGATCGTCGAACGCGACGTCCGACGGCGAATTCGTCCGCGTCGTGACGTTCGGCGTGCGAGCCGTATCGGAGTCCAGTGGAAACACGCGGTAGATCTCGACGGTGATATCGCCGATGGCCGAAATAGCCGCTCCGCCGGTCAAAAGGCCGGTGAAGCTGCCGCCGGTAATGCTCGTCGTCGACGTGGTGAGAAAATCGTCGGCCGATTCGATTTCGGTCTTTCCTGCGCTCGCCGGCTGCGAGGCGGTGGCCATCAGTCCATCAGGATTGCCGGTGCGAAAGACGAATGGCGTTGCGAGCGACGCCGATGCTGCCAGCACAAACGCGAGCCCGACCGGCGCTACGAATGGCAATCGGCGCATGGTGATCTCCCCCGGATCGATGAACGGACGAATGCAGGCAGCATCCGTTCCAGCCGCGAACTTCGCCGCAGAATCCGCGCGTTATCGCTTTTGCTCACGCCGTCGTGCCCGTGCTTCGTCAAATATTTCGACGCCCGCGACGCGCGCTTCGCGTGCCTCGGTCCCCGCTACGACGCGGCTTGCGCCTTCACCGGGGACAGCGCCGTCGCGATGGCTTGATCGACGTCTTCCATCCACACGAAGTCGAGCTGGGCGCGCGCGTCGGCGGGGATGTCGTCGAGATCGCGCTGGTTGCGCATCGGCAGCATCACCGTCCGGATGCCGGCGCGCAGCGCTGCGAGCACCTTCTCCTTCACGCCGCCGATCGGCAGCACGAGTCCGCGCAGGCTGATCTCGCCGGTCATCGCGACGTCACTGCGCACGGCGCGCGACGTGAGCAGCGACGTCAGCGCGACGAACATCGCGACACCCGCACTCGGCCCGTCCTTCGGCGTGGCGCCGGCGGGCACGTGGACGTGGATGTCCGACTTCTCGAGCGCCAAAGCGTCGATGCCGAGCGATGCCGAGCGTGCCTTGACGAGCGACAGCGCCGCCTGCGCGCTTTCCTTCATCACGTCGCCGAGCTGGCCGGTGAGAATGAGCTTGCCGTTGCCGGGCGTGCGCGCCGCCTCGACGAACAGGATGTCGCCGCCAACGGGTGTCCAGGCGAGCCCGGTCGCGACGCCGGGAACGCTCGACCGCATCGCGACCTCGGCCTCGAATTTGCGCGCGCCGAGAATGGGCTGCAGATCGTCGGGGCCGACGACGCTCTTCTGCACGCTGCCTTCGGCGATGCGCACCGCCACGTTGCGGAACACGTGCCCGATCTCACGCTCGAGATTGCGCACGCCCGCCTCGCGCGTGTAGTCGTGGATGATCGTGAGCAGCGCCTCGTCGCTGATCTCGCATTGCGCAGCGTCGAGACCCGTCGCCTTGAGCTGGCGCGGCACGAGATAGCGCCGCGCGATCTGCAGCTTCTCCTGCGCGGTGTAGCCCGGAAGCTGGATGATCTCCATCCGGTCGCGCAGCGGCCCGGGAATCGTGTCGAGCACGTTCGCCGTGCAGATGAACATCACGTGCGACAGGTCGAACGGCACCGCGAGGTAGTTGTCGCGGAACGTCGAGTTCTGCTCGGGATCGAGCACCTCGAGCAGCGCCGACGACGGATCGCCGTGGAAGCCGCCCATGCCGAGCTTGTCCACTTCGTCGAGCATCATCACGCCGTTGCGCGTGTCCGCCTTGCGGATGCTCTGGATGATGTTCCCGGGCAGCGCGCCGATGTAAGTGCGCCGATGGCCGCGGATTTCCGCCTCGTCGTGCACGCCGCCCAGGCTCACGCGGGCGAACTTGCGTCCGGTGGCCTTCGCGATGCTCTGGCCGAGCGATGTCTTGCCGACTCCCGGCGGGCCGACGAAGCAAAGGATCGGGCTGCGGCCTTCGGGATTGAGCTTGCGCACCGCGAGGTATTCGAGGATGCGCTTCTTGATCTTCTCGAGTCCGAAGTGATCCTCGTCGAGGATCCGGCGCGCTTCCGCGATGTCGATCGGCGGCTGCGCGGCGATTGCCCAGGGAAGCTCGATCAGCCACTCGAGGTAGCTGCGCACCATCGAATACTCGGCAGCGGCCTCGGGCATCCGCTCGAGGCGCTTCAATTCCTTGCGCGCGGCCTTCTCGACCTCTTCCGGCATGTGCGCGTCGGAAATCGCCTTGTCGAGGTCGGCGATTTCCGCGTTGCCCTCCTCGCCTTCGCCGAGCTCCTTCTGGATCTGGCGCATCTGCTCGCGCAGCAGGTGCTTGCGATTGACGTCGCTGATCGACTCGCGCGTGCGCTCGCCGATTTCGCGCGACACCTTCAGTACCTCGATGCGGTGCGCGAGCAGCGAAAGGAGCTTGTCGAGCCGCGCCTTCAAGTCGAACGTCTCGAGCAGCGACTGCTTTTCCTCGGCGCTGACATCCATCAGGCCGGCGATGAAATCGGCGAGCTGCGACGGACCCTCGACCGCGCCGAGCGCCGCCACCATCTCCTCGGGCACCTGCGGCAGAAGCTGCAGGATCTCGGTGGCGCGCTCGCGCAGCGCGCGTGCCCGCCCCTCGATCTCGGCGTCGACCTCGGTCGCGTCGTCGATGAATTGCACGCGCGCGACCGTGAACGGCCAGCCGTCGAGGAACTGCAGCACGCGAAAGCGTCGCAAACCGCGCGCGATCGCGTGATGAAGTCCGTCGGGCGTGGTGATGTAGCGCAATACGCTGGCGCTGGTCCCGACCCAATGCATGTCGTCGGGGCCCGGCTCGTCGACGTCGGCCTTGCTTTGCAGGAGCACGCCAAGCGGACGTTCGAGGCGCACCGCCTCCTGCGCCGCGGCGCGCGAGCGATCGCGACCGACGGTGATGGGAAACACGGCGCCGGGAAACATCACGACATTGCGCACCGGCAGGATGATCAATGCGTCGTCGGGGAGCGGTCGCGTGGAAGCTTCGCCACGCACCGGCGCGTGATTCGCGGGCGCGCCATTGGCCGTGCGGCCTTCGGCCGACAACGGAGCGGGGTTCGTGCTGGTTTCTTCGGTCATCGTCAGGGTCAGCCGATCCTGCGCAGGCGCAGCAGCAGGCAGCCGTGGGTGAGCTCGGGCGCTGCGGCGTCGAAGCGCCCGGCGGGAAGCGGAATGCGGCGCTCGAACGCGCCGTAAGGAATTTCCAGGTGGCGCACGGCGAGCGGGCGGCCGGCAAACGGCAACGGACGCTCGCCACGGACGACCAGCGCATCGCTGCCGGTGATCACCTCGACCCGGTCGGCAGGCACGCCGGGCATCGCGACGACGACGACGATTTCGCGTTCGGTCTCGTACATGTCGACCGGCGGCTCCCAGAGAGCGCGCGCGGGCCGCGACGTGTCGAGGCGAAAGAAACGCCGATGCAGCCGCTCGGCCTGATCGAGAAGGTCGCAGGCTTCGGCCCACATCCAGTCGCCGGGATCAGATCTGCGCATGCGTCGTTATCCATTGGATGAGTTGCGGGAGCGGCAGCGCGCCCGATTGGCGCGCGATTTCCCGGCCATTGCGAAACGCGATCAGCGTCGGGATGCTGCGAATGCCGTAACGCGAGGCGATCTCGGGCTCGGCTTCGGTGTCGAGCTTGGCCAGGCGCACGCCGGGTGCGACGCGTGCCGCAGCCTGCTCGTAGGCCGGAGCCATCATCCGGCAGGGCCCGCACCACGACGCCCAGAAGTCGACGACGAGCGGCGTGTCGCCGTTGACGAGGCGTCCGAAATCGGCCTTGGTCAGCGCCAGCGGATGTCGCGGGAAAAGCGGCTGCTTGCAGCTGCCGCAGGCCGGGCCATCGGCAAGGCGATCGCGCGCGACGCGGTTCGTCGTCGTGCAATGCGGGCAGGCGACGTGCAGGCTTTCGGCCGGTGCCGCAGCCGCAGTCATTGGGCTACCCTGCCCATGCACGACGCCCGGGACGATCGGCCATGACGGGGTGTACGCATGGGCAAACAATGAGGGCCGCCGCCCGGGATTCAAGCGGGGAAACGCCGGTCGATCCTGCGGCCTGCGTCCGGTCCCGCGACGGTTCGCCTGCGAAATCCCTGAACGAGTGGGCTTACGCGGCGCACTCCACGACGTCGCCCACGCGCGCCTCGCCATCCCAGGTTTCGAGGCGCACCGGGAAGCCCCACAGCCGCCGCAGATGCGCGACGACCTGCGCCGCGGCGTCCGTCAGCGGCCGGCCGCGACGGCAATGATGGCGAAGCGTGAGCGAGCGGTCGCCATCGCGCTCGTAGCGCATGACCTGCACGTCGGGAACGCGGATGTGCTGCGCGTGCTGCTGCGCGAGCAGCTTGCGCACGCGCTTGTAGCCGCGCTCGTCGTGGATGCTGTCGACGACGAGGTCGCGCTCGTCCTCGTGGTCGGCGATGGCGAACAGGTGGAATTCGCGGATCAACCGCGGCGACAGGTACTGGCCGATGAACGACTCGTCCTTGAAATTGCGCATCGCGAAGTCGAGCGTCTTGCGCCAGTCGCTGCCGGCGAACGACGGGAACCACTCGCGGTCCTCGTCGGTCGGGTCTTCGCAGAT
>DASSVX010000076.1:0-4272 GCA_035705655.1 Casimicrobiaceae bacterium | reverse complement strand
GCGAGTTTCAGCGAGGCGTCGATAACAAGGCGGCGTCGAAATCGACGGGCACGAGCCCATTCACAGGAGGACGTAAATGAAACGCAGCGTGCATTCGCAGGGAAGGCGCCGGGCGGCGCGGGCAATCACGGCGGTCGCGGTTGCGACCGGCGCGCTGTTTGCGTTCGGACTCGACAGCGCAACGGCGCAAACGCCGGTGGCGATCAACGTCGTCGACGTCGCGGGCGACCTGGCACTCACGCAGGATGCCATCCAGAACTTCGCGAGCAAGAATCCGAAGCTCATCTCGAAAGTGACCTTCACCAAGGCGCCGGCGCCCGAACTGCCGGGCAAGCTCAAGGCGATGCAGGGCGCGGGACGCAGCGACATCGACCTCGTGCTGACCGGCACCGACTTCCTCGCCGCCGGCATCGAGCAGGGTCTGCTCGTCAAGATTCTTCCCGACCATTCCGCCAAGTTCCCGAACCTGATGACGAACTATCAGCCGGCGGCGGCGAAGATGCAGGAGCTTGCCGGCGACTACGGCATCGAGGTGGCGTTCATGCCGGCAGGGCCGCTGCTCGAATACAACCCCGACAAGGTCAAGCAGGTGCCGACCACGCCGCAGGAGCTTCTCGCGTGGTGCAAGGCGAACCCGAACCGGCTCATCTACGCGCGTCCCGCCAATTCCGGTCCCGGGCGCACGTTCGTCATGGGGCTGCCGTACATCCTGGGCGACAAGGACCCGAAGAATCCCGCGACCTGGGACAAGACGTGGGCGTATCTGAAGGAGCTCAACAGCTGCATCGAGTACTACCCGAGCGGCACCGGCGCGGTGATGAAGGAGCTCGGCGAGGGCTCGCGCGACATGACGGTGACGATGACCGGCTGGGATCTCAATCCGCGCATCCTGGGCATCGTGCCGAAGTCGTACAAGGTCGCGCCGTTCCAGCACATGACGTGGGTCAACGACGCGCACTACATGGTGATCCCGAAGGGCGTGTCGGCCGAGAAGATGAATGTCGTGCTCGACCTGATGGCGTACATGCTGAAGCCAGAAGCGCAGGCACTGACGTACGACAAGGGCTATTTCTATCCCGGCCCCGCGGTGAAGGGCGTGCCGCTGTCGATGGCGCCGAAGGAAAGCCAGGACGCGATCAAGGAGTTCGGACGGCCCGAGTACGACAAGTGGCTGAGCGAATTCCCGCATACGCAGTCGCTCGAGGCGAAGGGCCAGGTCGAGATGTTCCGGATCTGGGACCAGCAGGTGGGGGCCGCCAAAACCAAGTAGCGTTACCCCGTCGCGTCGGGATGCCGCGCGCGTTCCCGGCGTGACATCCGTCGCGACGGGCCAACTCGCCGCGTTCGAACGTCGGCTGTCGCCGGCGCTCAACGCGGCGTTCTAAAATCTGAATGCACAGTCGGTGCTGCCGCGAGGCGCCGTCGTCCGGACTCTTGCATGAAGCATGATTTCAACGAACTTCGCCTCGACCGGGTCACCCGGCGCTTCGCCGGCGCCGGGGGGCACGCGTTCAACGCGCTGAACGATTTGACGCTCACCGTGCGGCGCGGCGAATTCATCGCGCTGCTCGGGCCGTCGGGGTGCGGCAAGTCGACCGCGCTCAACTGCATCGCCGGACTCATGCCGCTTTCCGGCGGCACGATCAAGCTCGACGACACGCGCATCGACACGTTGCCGCCCGAGCGGCGCGGCTTCGGCATGGTGTTCCAGAACTACGCGCTCTTTCCGCACATGAGCGTCGCGAAGAACATCGGCTTCGGCCTGCGCATGCGCGGCATGGCGCAATCCGACGCCGCGCCGCGCGTCGCGCACGCGCTGCGGCTTGTCCAGTTGACCGGGCAGGAGCACAAGCTTCCGGGCCAGCTTTCGGGTGGCCAGCAGCAGCGCGTCGCGATCGCGCGCGCGATCGTGATCGAGCCGCCACTGATCCTGATGGACGAGCCGCTGTCGAACCTCGACGCCAAGCTGCGGCTCGAGACGCGCTCGGAAATCCGGCGCATCCACCGCGAGCTCGGCCGCGCGACGATCTACGTGACGCACGACCAGGACGAGGCGCTGTCGCTTGCCGACCGCATCGTCGTGATGAAGGACGGCGTGGTCCAGCAGATCGGCACGCCCGAGGACGTGTACGCGCAGCCGGCCAACATCCATGTCGCGCGGTTCATGGGCTATCGCAATGTCCTCGAGCTTCCGGTCACCGGCGAGCGCGACGGGCACGTCACGCTCGAAGCACCCGACATGAAGCTCACCGGCGTGCGCAAGCTGCCACTCGACTCCAGGCGGGCCGCCGTTGCGATCCGCCCCGAGGAGATCACGATCGCGACGGAACCCGCCGCCACCAACGTCATCGGCGGCCGCGTCGACAACGTGGAATACGGCGGCCGCGATTCACTCGTCGAGGTCGTCACCGCGACCGGAACGCGGCTGCACGTGCGTGCCGGCGGCAAGGTGAGTGTCGGCGCGAACGTCTTCGTGCACGTGCCGCCCGAGCGTGTGCTCGTGTATCCGAGCGAGCTGCAGTGATGGTTACTGCGCAGGCACGAACCATGGGCTTCGATCGGGCGTTGCTCCTCGTCGTCCCGGCGGCGCTGTTCATGCTGCTGCTGTTCATCTACCCGTTCGTCTACGGGCTCGTGCTGTCGTTCGAGCCGAAGGACGGCGGCTGGCTCGCGAATTACCACAAGTTCTTCACGACGGACAACCTGTGGACGACGATCGGCAAGACGCTGCAGCTCGCGTTGCCGGCGACGCTGATCAACGTGTTCGTCGCGCTGCCGATCGCGTACAAGATGCGCGTCAAGTCGCGCTGGCAGCGATGGATGACCACGCTGCTCGTGGTGCCCATCACCCTCGGCACCGTGCTGATCGCCGAAGGCATGCTGACGTATTTCGGCCCGCGGGGCTGGCTCGCGCAATTCCTGCAGGTCACGCATCTGTACGACGGCTCGATCCGCCTCACCCACAACTACTGGGGCGTGCTGATCTCGCTCGTGATTTCCGGCTTCCCGTTCGCGTTTCTGCTGATCCTGTCGTACATCACCGGCATCGACCCCGTGCTCGCACGCGCGGCGTCGACGCTCGGCGCCGACCCGAAGGCGCAGTTCCGCCACATCTACCTGCCGCTTCTCGGGCCCGGCCTCGCGATGTGCTTCTGCCTTGCGTTCGTGCAGGCGTTCTCGGTGTTTCCGTCGGCCGTGCTGCTCGGTGCGCCGGCGGGGCCGACGCGTGTCATCTCGATCGCCGCGTACGAGGCGGCGTTCGAGCAGTACGACTACTCGCTTGCGTCGGCGATCGCGATGATCATGGGCGCAGTGCAGCTCGTGATCGTCGCGTTCGTGCTGTCGCTGCGCGGCTGGTTCTACAGGGGCCCGGTCACCGGCGGCAAAGGGTAGCGGCGACGCATGGACAACGCGACGATCGGCACGCGCGGCCTCGCCGCCATCCCGGGAGTGCGCCATTCGCGCGCCACGGCCCTCGGCGAGCGCGTCTGGCGCGCGTTGTTGTGGGGCGTGATGACGCTCTTCCTCGTCAACATCGGCTTCATGATCGCCGCGGTCGCGACGAACTCGTTCGCGCGCCGCTGGCTCGGCACGTGGCTGCCGCAGGGATGGACCGCGTCGTGGTACGCCGACGCGTGGAAGGAATTCCAGCTCGCGTCGATCCTGTGGGTCACCGTCGAGGTCGTGTTCGCCGTCGTCGCGCTGGCGCTGCTGATCGGGGTCCCCGCCGCGTACACGCTTGCGCGCCGCGACTTCCGCGGCAAGCGGGCGCTGATGCTGCTGTTCCTGTTGCCGCTGATGGTGCCGCCGATCACCTACGGGATACCGCTCGCGACGGTGCTCTACCAGACGCACGTCGGCGGCACGCTGTCGGGCGTCATCCTCGCGAACCTGATTCCCGCCGCGCCGTTCGTCATTCTGGTGATGACGCCTTTCATCGAGCAGATCGATCCCAATCTCGAATCGGCCGCGCGCGTGTTCGGCGCGAATACCGGGCGGAGGTTCGTGCACGTGCTCGTGCCGCTGCTCGGCCCCGGCATCCTTGCCGCGTCGCTGCTCGTCCTCGTGCGCACGATCGCGTTGTTCGAGCTCACGTTCCTGACCGCTGGGCCCGATTCGCAGACGCTCGTCGTCGCGTTGTATTACGCGGTGTTCGCCGCCGGCGTGCGCGCGCCGCAGTCGGTGGACGCGATGGCGATGATCTACATGGCGGTGACGCTCGTGTGGCTGCTGATCGCGCTCCGCTTCGTCAATCCGACGCAGCTCGTCTCG
>DASSVX010000075.1:0-18039 GCA_035705655.1 Casimicrobiaceae bacterium | reverse complement strand
GTCTCGTCGAAGAGCCGCGCGTTCTCGAGGGCGACGCCCATCGTGTTTGCCAGCGTCGCGAGCAAGTGCACGGCGGCGTCGTCGAACGCGTCTTCCTCGACGCCGTAGAGCGCGACGACGCCGCGTGCCTCGTCGCCTTTCAGGATGGGGACGCCGACGTAGCTTTTTCCAACGTTTCCTGCACTCGCATCGCCGATGAAACCTGCGCCCAGTTCGACGCCTCGCCGCATGAAATCCTTGTTGATCACCAGCGGACGCCGCGTCTGGATGACATGCGAGGTCAATCCCTTGCCCATCTGAAACGGTGCGATCGGAAACCGCTCGCCATGCTCGAGGTAATACGGCATCGTCGTCACGTTGCTTTGCGGGTCGTACAGCGCGACCGACATGTCCTTCGAGCCGAAAATCTCGGCGATCTTGTCGCCTACGAGGTCGATGATCGCCCGGAAATCGAGCTCCGCCGCAAGCCCCTGCTGGACGCTGTTGATCACCGCGAGCTCGGCGGCGCGCTGCTCGCTTTCCTTGAACAGCCGCTGCGTCTCGTCGAAAAGGCGCGCGTTCTCGAGTGCCGTACCGAGCGATGCCGCGATCGTCGTCAACAGACGAATCTCGGCCTCGCCGAACGCGTTCTCGCGCTCGTAATTTTCGATCGTGATGTTCCCGAGCACGCGATCGGCAGCGATGATCGGTACGGAGAGCAGTGACTTGCTGCTGTCGGTGCCCGGGATCGTGCCACCCGGCATCGTCGCATAGTCGGTCGCGCAGTTCAGCACCATCGGCTGCCGCGTGCGCACCATCGTCTCGAATAGGCCGCCCGGCGTGGGCGGGGTAGGAGGAATCGTCAGCCGCTTGCCATGCTCGTAGGCGTAAAGGTAGTGGCCGAGATTCGTCTTCTGGTCGTGCCAGCGAATCCCCATGTCACCGGTGGCGAACACGTCGCGCAACTTGTCGCCGACGAGATCGACGATGCTCTGGAACTCGAGCTTCGCTGCCATTCCCTGCTGGACGCTGTTGATCACCGCGAGCTCGGCCGCGCGCTGCTCGGTCTCCTTCAGCAGACGCTGCGTCTCGTCGAACAGGCGCGCGTTCTCGAGCGCTACACCCATGCTGGAAGCAATCGTCATGAGCAGGCGGACATCGGAATCGCTGAATGCGTACTCGCGCTCGAAGCTCTCGATCGTGATGCCGCCGATGACGCGGTCGCTGCCAATGATCGGCACGGAAATGACCGACAGCGACGTATCCGTGCCCGGAACGACTCCACCGGCCGCGACCTCGGCCGCCGTATGCAACACGCGCGGCTCGCGCCGCGAAACGAGCGTTTCCCAGGGCGTCGTCGCCGGCGGCGCGGCCGGGATCGTCAGGCGCACCCCGTGCTCGTAATCGTAGAGGTAATGAACGATCCGCTTCGCGTGGTCGAACCAGCGGATGCCGATATCGCGGGTATGGAACACATCGCGCAGCTTGTCGCCGACGAGATCGACGATCGTCTGGAAATCGAGCTTCGCCGAGATTCCCTCCTGGATGCTGTTGATCACGGCGAGCTCGGCCGCCCGCTGCTCGGTTTCCTTCAACAGCCGCTGCGTTTCATCGAAGAGGCGCGCGTTCTCCAGCGCGACGCCCATGCTCGAGGCAACGGTCGTGAGCAGGCGCACGTCGGACGCGCCGAACGCGTATTCGTGCTCGTAGCTCTCGACGACGATGGCGCCGAGCACGCGGTTCGTGCCCGCGATCTGCACCGAGAGGCTCGACTTCGCCATGTCGGTGCCTGGCAGGATGGCCACGTTGAGCGCTTCGGCGAGCGTGTTGACGATGCGTGGCTCGCGCCGGGTGGCGATGCGCTCCCATCCAGCGTCGTCGTACTTCGTCGGAGCAATTTCGAGCCGGACCCCGTGCTCGTATTCGTACAGGTAGCGCGTGATCCGCTTGTCGTGGTCGAGCCAGCGGATGCCGATCTCGTCGGTCTTCAGGACCTCGCGCAGCTTGTCGCCGACGAGGTTGACGATCTTCTGGAAGTCGAGCTCCGCCGCCACCCCCTGCTGGATGCTGTTGATGACGGCGAGCTCGGCATTGCGCTGCTCGGTTTCCTTCAGCAGGCGCTGCGTCTCGTCGAACAGGTGGGCGTTGTCGAGTGCGCCGCCGAGCGACGCGGCAACCGTGGTGAGGATCTGAACGTCGTCGGGCCCGAACGCGTTCTCGCGCTCGTAATTCTCGATGCTGATGTCGCCGGCCATCCGGTCACCGACGAAGATGGGCACGCACACCATGGATCGGCTCGGGTCGGTTCCCGGCGCAGCGCCGTAGTCCACTCGCGCGTAGTCGGCCGCGGTCGCGAGGACGATCGGCGCAAGCGTCCGGCGCATCGTCTCGTAGATGCCGCCCGCTTTCGGGGCTTGTGGCGGAACGTTCAAGCGGCGCCCATGCTCGTAGGCGTACAGCATGTGGACCAGGCTCGACTTCTCGTCGAACCAGGTGATGATCAGGTCCGGCGTGCGTAGGACCTTGCGCAGCCTGTCGCCGACGAGATCGACGATCGCCTGGAAGCCAAGCTTCCTCGCGAGCCCCGTCTGGACCAGGTTGATGAGGTCGAGCTGCGTCTCGCGCTGTGCGAGGAGGTCGCGCGTCGATGGCGCGGTTACCAGCGTGGCTGACTTGCGTCGCGAGCCCGGCTTTGGCGTCGGGGCGGATTTTCTCGGCGTGCTAGCCATGCGCTTCTCGTCACCCTATTTGAGGTGGGCGCTAGTCTACAGGCGCGCGAGGGTCGGCGTGGAGTGTGCGGCCAGGATTCGTGATGGCCGCGAGAATGCCCTGCAACAGTGCGGTCGGCGAGGGCGGGCAGCCGGGGATCGCGACGTCGACCGGCAGCACGTTCGCGAGCGGCCCGAGCGTCGCGTAGCTGTCGGCAAAGATGCCGCCGGTGCATGCGCATTCGCCGACGGCGATGACGAGCTTCGGGTCGGGCATCGCGTCGTAGGTGCGCTTGAGCGCGATCGCCATGTGCTTGCTTACCGGTCCGGTGACCATCAGCGCGTCGGCGTGACGCGGGCTCGCGACGTGACGAATGCCGAGGCCTTCGAGGTTGTAGTACGGGTTGGACAGCGCCTGCGCCTCGAGCTCGCACGCGTTGCACGAGCCGGCGTCGACGTGCCTGATCGTGAGCGCGCGTCCGAGCGTGTGCAGGATTCGCTCCTGCAGACGCGCGACGACGACATTCCCGGTCGCCGGTGCGGGAGCGTCCTCGGTTTTGATGCCGATCCGGATGATCCGGCGCAGTGTCTGGTACATGGCGCGTTACAGGTCGTGCCCGCTGTACGACAGGTTGAACGATTTGTTGATCAGCGGAAAGTCGGGAACGATGTTGCCGATGATCGCATGCTCGATCGCGGGCCAGTTGCACCACGACGGGTCCTGCGGATGGCAGCGGCGGATCATCCCGTCCGGCGCGCTTTCGAGCGCAACGAGCACCGGACCGCGCCAGCCCTCGATGTAACCGGCGGCAAGCCGGTCGGGCGCGATGCTCGCAAGCGCCACCCGGCTGTCGCCCGACGTCGCGGGGTCGAGCAGTGCCGCGGTGATCGCCCCGATGAGGCGCAGCGTCTCGACGGCCTCGTCGAAGCGCACGGCGACGCGCGCCCACACGTCGCCGTCGGTCTGGCTCGCGATGCGAACCGAAAGCAGATCGTACGGCGCGCACGGGAAATCGCAACGCAAGTCGTGCGCCCGTCCGCTCGCCCGCCCGGCGAGGCCGAGGAGGCCGAGCCTCGCCGCGAGCTCGGGTGCCACGCGTCCGCAGTTGCGAAACCGGTCCTGCAGTCCCGCATGCTCGTCGTAGATGTCGCGCAACGCGACGATCTCGCGGCCGATGCGATCGGCCTCGTCGTGCATGCGATGCACGTGCTCCCAGGCGAGATCGTGTGCCACGCCGCCCGGCACGACGACGTCCATCAGCAGCCGATGCCCGAACGCTGCCGCGTTCTGCCGCAGCACGTCTTCGCGCAAGCGCGAGAACTGCGCGAGGCCGAACGCGAACCCGCCGTCGTTGCCGATCGCGCCGAGATCGCCCAGATGGCTCGCGAGGCGCTCGCGCTCGAGGCACAGCGCGCGCAGCCACGATGCGCGCGGTGGCGGCACGGTGCGCGCGAGGCTTTCGACGGCCTGCGCATACGCCCACGCGTAGGCGACGGTGCTGTCGCCCGACACGCGGCCGGCGAGCCGTCCGGCGTCGAGCATCGGCAGCGCCTCGAAGCGCTTTTCGATTCCCTTGTGCGCGTAGCCGAGCCGCTGCTCGAGCCGTAGCACCTTTTCGCCGACGATCTGGAAGCGGAAATGTCCGGGCTCGATGATGCCCGCATGCACGGGACCGACGGGTATTTCGTGAACGCCGTCGCCTTCGACTTTCACGAAGTCGTATTCCTCCTGGCCGGGTTCCCACACCGGTGACGGGACGAAATCGCGGCGCAGTGGAAACTGGTCGATCGGCCAGCTCGCCATCCATAGCCACGGCCGCTGGTCGTCGGATTCGGCCGCGATGCCGAGTAGATCGAACGTCGCGCGCTGCATCCGGTCGGCCGCCGGAAAGATCGACGTGAGATCGGGATAGTGCGCGTTGGCATCGGGCAGCGTGTGCTCGAGCACCGTGAGTCCGTCGCGGTCCTCGAGCGCGACGCGAATGCAGAAGCCGCGGTGCCGGTCGCGCTCGTCGCTGCCCCACAGGCCGATGAGCCGGCCGCCGTTTTCCCAGGCAAGCCGCGACGCGGTGAGCAACTGTCCCGCGCTGACCGGCACGCGCTGCGCGGGAACCCCCGCGGCGAGCGGTGCGGCGGCGAGCCCGAGCGGTGCCACGTTCATCCGATCAGCCTTGCCGCGCTGCGGTACCACTCGGCGAGAAACGGCGGGATCCACACGCCGAGCATCAGCACGAGCGACAGGTGCAGGAAGACGGGCAGCATCGCCGGCCGAACGGGCAGCCGGGTTGCGGTCGTCTCGCCGAAGACCATCGGCTGCACCTTCGAGAAGATGGCGGCGAACGCGACGCCGAGTGCGGTCAGCAGGAACGGCGTCGCCCACGGCTGCTCGCGCATCGCGCTCGTCAGGATCAGGAACTCGCTCGCGAATACGCCGAACGGCGGCATGCCGAGGATTGCCAGCGTGCCGAGCGCGAGCCCCCAGCCGACAACGGGACTGATCGTGACGAGGCCGCGGATGTCGTCCATGATCTGCGTGCCCGTCTTCTGCGCCGCGTGCCCGGCGGCGAAGAAGATCGCCGATTTCGTGAGCGAATGCACGGTCATGTGCAGGAGGCCGGCGAAGTTCGCGATCGGGCCGCCCAACCCGAACGCGAACGTGATGATGCCCATGTGCTCGATCGACGAGTACGCGAAGAGCCGCTTGATGTCGCGTTGGCGTGACAGCAGGAATGCGGCGACCACGACCGAAAGCAATCCGAAGCCGATCATCAGGTTCTTCGCGAATGCGCCGGGCAGCGCGCCGTCGACCAGCACCTTGCAGCGCACGACCGCGTAGAGCGCGACGTTGAGCAGCAGCCCCGACAGCACCGCGGAAACGGGTGTCGGGCCTTCGGCGTGCGCATCGGGAAGCCAGTTGTGCAGCGGCACCAGCCCGACCTTCGTGCCGTAGCCCACCAGCAGGAAGACGAACGCGAGCGACAGCACCGTGGGCTCGAGATCGGCACGCACCGCGTCGAGCTCGGTCCACAGCAGCGCGCCGCCGCCTGCGCCGAGCAGCTTTTCCGCGGCGAAATAGAGCAGGATCGTGCCGAACAGCGCCTGTGCAATGCCGACGCCGCACAGGATGAAGTACTTCCATGCGGCCTCGAGGCTCGCCGGCGTGCGATAGAGCGACACGAGCAGCACCGTCGTCAGCGTCGCGGCCTCCATCGCGACCCACAGGATGCCCACGTTGTTGGTGAGCAGCGCCAGCAGCATCGTGAAGATGAAGAGCTGGAACATGCTGTGATAAAGACGCAGGCGCGCGGGCGTCAGGCGGCCGTGCTGCTCCTCGATCATCATGTACGGACGCGAGAAGACGGCGGTCGTGAAGCCGACGAGCGCGGTGAGCGCGACCAGGAACACGTTGAACGCGTCGACGAGGAACTGCTTGCCGAGTGCCAGCAGCGGGCCGTTCTCGATCACGCGCGCGGTCAGCGCGGCGGCGGCGACGAGCGTGGCGAGGCTTGCGACGACGTTCACGAGCGCCGCCTCGCGCCGATGGCCGATGGCGGCGAGAACGGCGGCGCCGATCACGGGGAGTGCCAGGACGACGACGATCTCGATCACTCCGCCGCTCCGTCCTGGCCCGGGCCGTGTTCGCGCAGCGTCTCGAAATGCTTGAGATCGAGGCTGTCGAACTGCTCGCGAATCTGGAAGAAGAACACGCCGAGGATCAGCATGCCGACGAGCACGTCGAGCGCGATGCCGAGCTCGACGACCATCGGCATCCCGTACGTGGCGCTCGTCGCCGCGAAGAACAGGCCGTTCTCCATCGACAGGAAGCCGACCACCTGCGGGATGGCCTTGCGCCGCGTGATCATCATCAGGAACGAAAGCATGATGCTGGCCATCGCGATGCCGAGCGTCGAACGCGTGACCGTGTTCGCAAGCTGCGAGATCGGCAGCGCCAGGTTGAACGAGAAGACCACGAGCACGATGCCGATCAGCATCGTCGTCGGAATGTTGATCAGGCCCTCGAATTCCCAGCGCACGTCGAGCTTTCGCACCAGCCGGTGCAGCAGCCACGGCAGCAGGAACACCTTGAGGAGCAGTGTCAATGCCGTCGACTGGTACAGGTGCGGCTGCCCCGTCGTGTAAGCGACCACGGCCGTGGACAGCGCCAGCACGAATCCCTGCGCGGCGAAGAGGTCGATCAGCGACACGACACGCCGCTGCGCAAGCATCGCGAACGCGAGCAGCAGCAGGATCGCTGCGAGCAGGTTGATGAGCTGGAAGCCGATCGGGATCGAGGTCATCGCGTCCATGAGCGCCGCCGGGCCGTCCCAAGGCGCGAATCGCGCCCCCTCCGGGGGCAGCGCAGCGGTGAAAACCGCAAGCGTGGGGGGACCATCAACTGCCGAGCAGCAGGTTGACGAGCATGCCGAGCACGGCCAGGAGGAATGCCGTGCCGAGAAACTCCGGCGCGCGGAAGAGCCGCAGCTTCGCCGACAGCGTCTCGATCAGCGCCAGCAGCGCACCGCCGGCGGCGAGCTTCGCGAGCAGCGCCGGTGCGGCGACGAGCATCGCGAGCCCGTTCGCGCCGTCGGCGATGCCGAACGGTACGAACAGCGCGAGACCGATGCACGAGTAGTTGAAAAGCTTGAGCGCCGAGGCCCACTCGAGCAGTGCCAGGTGGCGCGCCGAGTATTCGAGGGTCATCGCCTCGTGGATCATCGTGAGCTCGAGGTGCGTCGACGGGTTGTCGATCGGAATGCGCGCGTTCTCTGCAAGGGACACCATCGTGAATGCCACGCCGGCGAATGCGAGGCTCGGATAGATTGCGAGCTCGCGATGCGCAAGCGTGTCGACGATCGTCGGCAGCGACGTCGAGCCGGAAATCAGCGACGCGGTGAACAGCACCATCAGCAGTGCCGGCTCGGCGAGGAAGCCGATGAACATCTCGCGGCGCGCACCGAGCGAGCCGAACGACGTGCCGATGTCCATGGCGGCGAGGGCGATGAACACGCGCGCAAGTGCGAAGAGCCCGACGAGGGCAATCGCGTCGGCCGCGATCGCGAACGGCGCGTCGGTCGCGAGCGACGGCACGATGGCCGCGGCGCACGTCATCGCGCCGAACACGACGTACGGCGTCAGGCGGAAGATCGGCGACGCGTTCTCGGCGACCACCGCGTCCTTGATGAACAGCTTGTGGATCGTCCGGTACGGAACGAGGATGGACGGCGCGCGCTTGTTCGATAGCCACGCCCGGCACTGGTTCACCCATCCGACGAGCAGCGGCGCGAGGGCGAGCGCAATCGCCACCTGCAGCAGCTGCGACAGGAAGCCGATGCCGCTCATCGCAGCGTTTGTGCTTTCATCGAACGAAGAACAGCAGCGCGAGCAGCGTCGCGAAGCTGATCGTCAGGTAGACGCCGATGCGTCCCTGCTGGATGCGGCCGGCGAGGCGCGACACCCCGTCCGCCGCGCGCGCAATCGGCACATAGATCCACGCCCAGAAATGGTCGCTGACGCGCACCTCGTAGCGCGGCCGCGCGTCGAACGGCGACGGCAGGTGCCGCTCCATCCGGAAGAACGGCTCGAACACCTGGCGTATCGGCTGGCCGAAGCCCTCCGCGGTGTCCTGCATCCGCGGCGTCTGCAGCGGATAGCCGCAATCCCACGCACTGGACCGGCGCACGCGGCCGTGCCACACGCGGTGCACGACCTGGATCGTGATCAGCACGACGGCGACGATCACGACGAGCACGATCAGCGGGCTGTAGCTCGAACGCCCGGTGGCGAATGGCGCGAGCAGCAGCCAACTCGATTGGCCGGCCTGGCCGACGGTCGTCGCAAGAAGCAGCCCGTTGACGCTGTCGATCGCGCCGATGACGGTCACCGGAAAGAGCCCCAGCAGCACGCAGCCCAACGCCAGCATCGCCAGCGCGATGCGTTCGCGCGGGCCTGCATCCTGTGCATACGCGAGATTCGGCTCGCGCGGACGCCCGAGGAAGATCACGCCGTAGAACTTGACCATCACGTACGCGGCGAGCGCAACGGCAAGCACCAGCGCGGCCGCCGCCAGAGGCACCAGCATGTTGACGAACGATTGCGGCAGGCTCGGCGTGAACAGGAACGCCTGCAGCAGCAGCCACTCGGACACGAATCCGTTCAACGGCGGCAGTCCCGCGATGGCGAGCGTGCCGACGAGCGCAAGCCAGGCGACCCACGGCATCCGGTGGATGAGGCCGCCCAGCTTGCCGAGGCTGCGCTCGTGCGTTGCATGCAGCACCGAGCCCGTGACGAGGAACAGCAGGCTCTTGAAGAACGCGTGATTGAGCGCGTGGTACAGCGCCGCGGTGAGCGCGATGGCGGCGAGCAGCGGCTTTGCGTTCGCCTCGAAGAGGATCGCAAGCCCGATCGCGGCGACGATGACGCCGATGTTCTCGATCGACGAATACGCGAGCAGGCGCTTCATGTCGGTCTGCACCGCCGCGTAGATGACGCCGAACAGCGCCGTTGAGAGCCCGAGCGCGAGCGCGATCGCGCCCCACCACCACAGTTGCACGTGCAGCAGATCGAAGGCGACGCGCAATATCCCGTAGATCGCCGTCTTGAGCATCACGCCGCTCATCAGCGCCGACACCGGCGACGGCGCGGCCGGGTGCGCTTCGGGGAGCCAGACGTGCAGCGGAAGCAGGCCGGCTTTTGCCCCGAAGCCGAAAAGCGCCAGGAAAAACGCGATGCTCGGCCACACGCCGGTGAGCGACGCGCTGCGCATCGCGTCGAACGTGTAGTCGCCGCGGCCGCCCTGCAGCACGCCGAAGCAGAGCAGGATCGCGATCGCGCCGACGTGCGCGATCAACAGGTACAGGAAGCCGGCGCGGCGTATCTCGGGAACCCGGTGGTCGGTTGTCACGAGGAAGAACGACGCGAGCGCCATCGTTTCCCATGCCACCATGAAAAGGTACGCATCGTCGGCGAGGAGAACGAGCGCCATCGCCGCGATGAACACGTGATACTGGAAGCCGATGAGCCCGGGCGCGGTGCCTTCTCTCGCGCGGAAGTAGCCTGACGAAAAGATCGACACCGCGGCGCTGGCGCACGCAAGGAGGATCAGGAAGAACGCGGACAGCGCATCGAGCCGCAGATGAAACGGCAGATCGGGCAAGCCGAGCGGCAGCACCAGTTGCTCGGGCACCGCGGCGAGGGCGGCGAATGCAAAGCCGGCCACCGCGAGCGCCACGGCTGCACCGGCGGCGAACAGCACCTGCACGACGCGCAGATCGCGCGGCCGCACAAGACCGACCGCACCGATCGCGAGCCACGCCGCGATGGCGACGGCGAGCGCGCCTAGCGGCGTGGCAATCACGTTACTTGACGCGCATGCCCGGCGTCGCGCCGGAATCGGGGGTCAGCAGATAAATGCCCGGTCCTTCGCCGGACGCCGCGAGCACCATGCCTTCGGACACGCCGAAGCGCATCTTGCGCGGGGCGAGATTGGCCACCATCGGCGTGAGGCGTCCGACGAGCGTCTCGGGCGCATAGGAAGACTTGATCCCGGCGAAAACGGTGCGCGATCGCTCTTCGCCGATGTCGAGCGTCAGCCTGACGAGCTTGTCCGCGCCTTCGACCGTTTCGGCGGCGGTGATGCGCGCGATGCGCAGATCGATCTTGCCGAAATCGTCGATCGTGATCTGCCCGCCGGCGGACCGTGCAGGTGCCGACGCCGTACTCACGGCGGACGAGGGTACCGGTGCTGCCGCCGGTGGCGCGTCGTCGCCGACGAGCATCGCGACCTTCTTCGGATCGATGCGCGTCATCAGGTGCCTGTAGGCGTTGACGCGCGCCGGTTCCTGCCACGCGTCCTGCCACACGAACTCGCGGTCGAGACCGAACACCTCACGCGCGACGCGCGAGGCGACGCCGGGCAGCACCGGCGCGAGCATCACGCTCAACGCCTGGAATCCCTGCAGTGCCTGTGAGCAGACCGTCTGCAGCAGGTCGCGCCTGGCCGGATCCTTCGCTAGCTGCCAGGGCTGCGCCGCGTCGAACGCCTCGTTGATCCGATCAGCGATGCGCATGGCGTCGCGCAACACCTTGCCGGATTCGCGCGCGTCGTAGTTCGCGCGTGCCGCTTCGGCATCCATCTGCGCGCGTGCCAGCCGGCTGACGCGCTCGGTCGCGGATTCGGCCGGCGTCGCGAGCCGGCCCTCGAAGTGGCGCGTAACGAACGGCGCCGCGCGGCTCGCGATGTTCACGTACTTGCCGATCAGGTCGCTGTTGACGCGTGCGACGAAATCGTCGCGGCTGAAGTCGATGTCCTCGACCTTCCCGTTGAGCTTCGCCGCGAGGTAGTAGCGCAGCCACTCGGGATCGAGGCCGAGCTCGGCGTAGCGCTGCGGCGAGATGCCGGTGCCGCGCGACTTCGACATCTTGTGGCCTTCGAACGTGATGAAGCCGTGCACGAATACGTTCGTCGGCGTCTTGCGACCCGAAAAGTGCAGCATCGCGGGCCAGAACAGCGTATGGAAATAGACGATGTCCTTGCCGATGAAGTGGTACTGCTCGACCGCCGCGCCGGCCATGAATTCGTCGAAGCTGCGCGTCTCGCCGAGCGCGCGCGCGGCGCCGGAATCGAAATGCTTCTTCAGCGCAGCGAGATAGCCGATCGGCGCGTCGAGCCACACGTAGAAATACTTCGGCGGCCTCCCTTCGGGCTGATCGGGAATCTCGATGCCGAAGTACGGCGGGTCGCGCGAGATGTCCCAGTCGTCGAGCCGCTTGCCGTCATCGCCGAGCCATTCCTGCACCTTGTTGTAAACGTCGGGCTGCAGCGCCTGCCCGGGCGCCGGCGCCGCCGTCCATTCCTTGAGGTACGCGACGACCTCGGGCGCCGACAGCCGGAAGAACAGATGCTCCGATTCGCGCATTTCGGGTGCCGCACCCGTGAGCGTCGAATACGGCTCGATTAGGTCGGTGGGCGCGTACGTCGAGCCACAGACTTCGCAGGCGTCGCCGAACTGGTCCTTCGCGCCGCACTTGGGACACGTTCCCTTGATGTAACGGTCGGGCAGGAACATGCCCTTCACCGGGTCGAAGAACTGCGAGATCGTGCGGCTTGCGATGAGGCCGCGGCGGTTGAGCGCGCGGAAGATCGACTGCGCGAGCTCGACGTTCTCGGGCGAATGCGTCGAGTAGGTCGTGTCGAAGCTGATGCGGTAGCGCGCCCAGTCCTCGCGGTGCGATTCGCCGACGCGCGCGATCAGCGCCTCGGGCGTGATGCCCTCGGCCTCGGCGGCCAGCATGATCGGCGCGCCGTGCGTGTCGTCCGCACACACGAAGTGCACGACGTGCCCCTGCATCCGCTGGAAGCGCACCCAGATATCGGCCTGGATGTACTCCATGATGTGGCCGATATGGAACGGGCCGTTCGCATACGGGAGCGCCGTCGTCACGAACAAGGTGCGGGACGAGCTGGCGGGCATGCGGATTTTGAGCGGGGAGGGGAGGCTTGCGAATCGCGAATTCTAGCAAACCGCATGTTTGCGCCGGCCGCGGCGATGCGAGAGGCTAAAATGCAGGTTTTCGCGCGTGACACATGACGTTCGCGGGCGATCGGAGAGCAGAGGACGACAATGGCGGTAACAGAGCAAGACGTGCAGCAGTGCCTGCGGCAGGTCGTCGATCCCAATCTCGAACGCGATTTCGTGACCGCCAAGTCGGCGAAGAACATTCGCGTCGACGGCGGCAACGTGAGTGTCGACATCCAGCTCGGGTATCCGGCCCGCAGCCAGCACGAGTCGCTGAAGCGCCTGGTGCACGACGCGCTCGCGAAGCTGCCCGGCGTGGCGCGGGTGAGCGTCAACGTGTCGCAGAAGACGACGTCGCACGCGGTTCAGCGCGGCGTCAAGCTCGTTCCCGGCGTGCGCAACATCGTCGCCGTCGCGAGCGGCAAGGGCGGCGTCGGCAAGTCGACGACCGCCGTCAACCTCGCGCTCGCACTTGCCGCGGAAGGCGCGAGTGTCGGCATACTCGATGCGGACATCTACGGTCCGTCGCAGCCGATGATGCTCGGTCTCGCCGGGCGACCCGAGTCGAAGGACGGCAAGACGCTCGAGCCGATGGAGGCGTACGGCGTGCAGGCGATGTCGATCGGCTTCCTGATCGACACCGACACGCCGATGGTCTGGCGCGGCCCGATGGTCACGCAGGCGCTCGAGCAGCTCTTGAAGGACACGAACTGGCGCGACGTCGATTTCCTCGTCGTCGACATGCCGCCCGGTACCGGCGACATCGCGCTGACGCTGTCGCAGAAGGTGCCGGTCACCGGCGCGGTGATCGTCACGACGCCGCAGGACATCGCGCTGATCGACGCGCGCAAGGGACTCAAGATGTTCGAGAAGGTCGGCGTGCCGATCGTCGGCGTGATCGAGAACATGTCGATCCACGTCTGCTCGAACTGCGGCCACGCCGAGCACATCTTCGGCGAGGGCGGCGCTGCCCGGATGTGCGCCGACTACAACGTGCCGTTCCTCGGCAGTCTGCCGCTCGACATCCGCATCCGCGAGCAGGCCGATTCGGGCCGCCCGACCGTCGTTGCCGATCCCGATGGCGCCGTGGCGCAGGCATACAAGGCGATCGCGCGGAAGGTCGCGATCTCGGTTGCCAAGCGGGCCGAGGATTTCTCGGCTAAATTCCCGAGCATCGTCGTGCAGAACACGTAGCGGGCGCACGGTCTCCGGCAAGCCGCACACCCATGGAGCTCGGCCGAAAGCTGGATTGACGCTCCGCACGGACATGGCTAACATGGCCAGATGAAGACGGCGACCATTTCCGAGGCCAAGAATCACTTTTCCGAGCTGTTGGCGAGGGTGAAGCAGGGCGAGACCGTGCTGATCCTGGATCGCGACAAGCCCGTTGCGCGCATCGTGCCGATCGAGGTGACGGACCGCACGGACGACGAGCGTCTCGCCGATCTCGAGCGGCGTGGCGTCATCCGGCGGGCCGCCAAGCCACCGCGCAAGACGCTTCCGCCGCCGATCGAATTGCCTGAGGGCGTCAGCGTTCTCGAAGCGCTTCTCCGAGAGCGGGAAGACGCGCGCTATTGATGCGTTTCTGGGACACGTCGGCGCTCGTCCCGCTCCTTGTTGCGGAACAGGCCAGCGAAATGGTCGCGCGAGCGTACCGGGAAGACCGGACCGTCATCGTGGCGTGGACGACCGCCATCGAATGCGTTTCCGCCTTTGCCCGCAAGCGTCGCGAGAACCAGATTTCCGAGGGACTTCTCGCCAGGATTCTCCAGCGGCTCGAAGATTTTCGCGCCGACTGGACCGTGGCGGAACCCACGCCACAACTCGTCACGCTCGCGCAACGCGCCGTTGCCCGCCATGGCCTGCACGCTGCGGACGCGATCCAGCTCGCGAGCGCGATGGGCAGCAGCTCGTTCGAAGGCGCGCAACCCGACATCGTGTGCCTGGACCGGCGGCTGACCCAAGCGGCAATGGCGGAAGGATTCCGCATCCTGCCGCCATTGCTGCCCTGACGCGACATGTCCATCAAATCGGACCAATGGATCCGCCGGATGGCGCAATCGCACCGGATGATCGAGCCGTTCGAGCCCGGCCAGGTGCGCGAGGCGAACGGCCGCAGGATCGTGTCGTACGGCACGTCGAGCTACGGCTACGACATTCGCTGCTCGGACGAATTCAAGATCTTCACGAACATCAACTCGACGATCGTCGACCCGAAGCAATTCGACGAAGGATCGTTCGTCGATTTCAAGGGCGACGTTTGCATCATCCCGCCCAATTCGTTCGCGCTGGCGCGCACGATCGAGTACTTCCGGATTCCGCGCAGCGTGCTGGTTTGCTGTCTCGGTAAATCGACGTACGCAAGATGCTTCAGCGGAGACACCCGCGTGGCGCTGGTCGACGGTACGTCACCGACGCTGGAAAACATGGCGCGGCGCGCGAATTCCGGCGAGCTTTTCTGGGGATACAGCATTGGCGAGAACGGCCGCGTCGTGGTGTCGCTCCTCGACGCTCCACGCTACATCGGACGTGACGCGCTGCTGGACGTGGAACTCGATAGCGGCGATGTGATCCGCGCGACGCCGGACCACGATTTCATGCTGCGTGACGGACGCATGCTTGCGGCATCGGCGCTGCGACCCGGGCAGTCGCTGATGCCGCTGTATCGCGACCTTTTCCGCGGTTACGAGATGGTTTATCAGCCGTTGAACGGGCACCTCGTGCCGACGCATCGTCTCGCGGACGAGTGGAATCTTCGAGGGGCCTTCTACGCGGATGCACCCGGAACCCACCGCCATCATGTGGATTTCGACCGCCGCAACAATCGGCCGGTGAACATCACGCGAATGGCCGCCTCCGAGCACATTCGCCTGCACAACGCGGAAAGTTACGGTGCCGGATTTGACGCGCGAGCGCACGGCGAGTCAATCCGCGATGCGCTCTCACGCTGCGCGAGCGATCCCGCTTGGCGCGATCGCTTTGCATCGCTGCAGGCGCAACGGGCTCGCGACTTCTGGACTGATCCGCGGTATGCCGACATTCGTGTTGCGGTCTGTAAAGCTCGTCGCAATCCAAGCGAAACAACGCGTGAGCGCCACCGGCAGGCGACGATGGCCCGCTACCGCGACCCGAACGAGCGGATCAGACAGACAGGTATGAGCGCGGCGGCATGGGCGCGCGACGACGGCACGCGTCGCCAACGGCAAGCCGAGGTGGCGCGAGCAATCCGGATTCGAAACGAAATTGACAGTGAGTGCGTGCGGGCAGCGCTACACCAAACGGGTTCCATTCGAGGTGCCGCGAGACTTCTCGCGTGCGACCGTTCGGTGTTCCGCCGCTTTCCGGAAGTTATCGCGCAATTCAGCGGACGCACAATGTGCAATCACAAGGTAGTCGCTGTGCGCGAACGGCCCGGCGACCACGACGTGTACTGCCTGACGGTACCTGAAGCTGGCAACTTCGCTCTGGAAGCCGGCGTTTTCGTCCGCAATTGCGGCATCATAGTGAACGTAACGCCCCTCGAGCCCGAATGGGAGGGGCATGTCACGCTCGAGTTCTCGAACACGACGCCGCTGCCGGCGAAGATCTACGCCAACGAGGGCGTCGCGCAGGTGATCTTCTTCGAGTCCGACGAAGTTTGCGAAACGTCGTACAAGGATCGCGGCGGCAAGTACCAGGGGCAACAGGGCGTCACGCTACCGAAGATGTAATCGCAGCGTGACTCGCGCGGCAGCGCGGTTCGCGTGCCCCGGCAAAGTGTGAACAAGCCTTGGCGCAACGCCCGGCCGGTGGCGCGCTCGAAAAGGTGCAGGTCGTGGGCCTCGGCCTTCAGCGTCACGCGGTCCTCGGCCCTGACGCGCTGGCTTCTCGGCACGCGCGCGGTGACCGCCCCACCGTCGACGACGGTATGCACGTACTGCTCCGACCCGAGCATTTCCACGGCATCGACCCGTCCGCGAATGGCGACGTCTGCGCTTTGGCCGGCGGCGTGCGCCGCACCGATGGCGGCGACGGGCACGAGAGCCGACAAGCCGTTGCATCGCATGAAGCGGGACATGACAACTCCTGTGGGAATGCGTTGTGGCGAGCGGTTGCGGTCGCTTTGCCGGGCGAACGCGGAAGGATGCGATAAGATCGAAGCGAGGAGCCGGCGCCGATGACAAGCGTTTTGATCACGGGTTGCGATACGGGATTGGGCGTCGAGTTCGCCCGGCAATACGCGGCGGACGGCTGCCGGGTCGTTGCGACGTGCGTCGACCCTGCGACCGCGCACGCGGTGCGCGCGATCGGCGCGGACGTTCGCGTCGTGAAGCTCGACGTCGCCGATCTCGCCGCGATCGATTCGCTCGCCGGCGAGCTGCGCGATGAGCCGATCGACATTCTCGTGAGCAACGCCGGTATCGGACGGCCGCATCCGCCGTTCGGGCAGACGGACTACGCGCTGTGGCATCGGATGCTCGACGTCAACCTGATCGGTCCGTTGCGCCTTGCCGAGGCGTTCGTCGAGCACGTCGCCGCGAGCTCGATGAAGGTGATGGCGTTCGTTTCGAGCCGCATGGGCAGCATCGGGCTCAACCTGACGGGCGGCTCCTATGCGTATCGCTCGAGCAAGGCGGGCCTCAACGCCGTCGTGAAAAGCCTCGCGGTCGACCTCCAGCCGCGACACATCCTCGTGCTTGCGCTGCACCCCGGCTGGGCGAAAACCGAGCCCGGTGCGCGCGTCGACGTCGACGCAAGCGTCGCCGGCATGCGCGCGATCATTGCCCGCTGCAGCCGTCACGAGACCGGCAGCTTCTTCGCCTACAACGACACGCTGCTGCCCTGGTGAGAAAAGACCAGGCGCCGGAAGGCTGCGATTTCGGTTTCCTTGATTCGCGCGCACCGGTGCCCGAACCCGAGATTCATCGAGCGGTAAACCCGCGGAGCGCCACATGGAAATGACCGTCAACCGCTTCAAGCGTTCGCTCGGACGCCGCGTCATGCTCGGAACCTGGCTCATGTCGGGGAGCACGGCCGCGGCCGAGGCGCTCGGCTGCCTCGGATTCGATTTTCTCGTCGTCGACACCGAGCACGTTCCCGTCGATGCGCCGCAGGCGCTCGCGCTGCTGCAGGCGATCGCCGGCACGCCGGCACAGCCGATCGTGCGCCTCGCGTGGAACGATCCGGTGCTCGTCAAGCGGGCGATGGACATGGGGGCGCAGAGCCTGATGTTTCCGTTCGTCGAGACAGCGGACGAGGCACGCCGCGCGGTCGCCGCCACCCGCTATCCTCCGGCAGGTTCGCGCGGATTCGCGGGCATGCACCGCGCAAGCCGCTATGGCACCGTCGCCGATTTCGGACGGCGCGCGAACGACGAGGCGTGCGTGATCATCCAGATCGAAACGCTCCAGGCGATCGCGCGACTCGAGGAGATCGCGGGTGTCGACGGCGTGGATGCGATCTTCGCCGGACCGGGTGACCTGTCCGCGGCATGCGGACATATCGGCGAGGTCGGTCACCCGGAAGTGCAGGCGCACCTCCTCAATGCGGCGGCGACGTGCCGGCGCCTCGGCAAGCCGTGCGGCACGATCGCGCCGCACGCCGACATGGCAAAACGGTTCATCGACGACGGCTATTCGTTCGTCGCCGTCGCGTCCGATATGGCGATGATGATGCGCCAGGCCGGCGAGTTCCTCGGCCAGTTGCGGCGCAAGGTCGACGAGCCCGCCGCGGCCGGCCGCACGGGCGGCGGCTAGAGGCGGCTCGTCCCGAAGTACACGACGGCACTGATCAGTGCCGCCGCGGGCAGCGTGATGACCCACGCGATGACGATCCGCTGAGCGACGTGCCAGCGCACG
>DASSVX010000074.1:0-8149 GCA_035705655.1 Casimicrobiaceae bacterium | reverse complement strand
CGCGACGAATACGGCAATCCGCTGCTTCGCCTCACGTTCGACTTCCACCCGAACGAGCACCTGATGTCGGCCTTCCTGACCGAGAAGGCGGCCGGGATCGCGAAGGCGATGAAGCCACGCCACATGGATGCCAATCCGCGTCAGGGCCACTACACGATCGTCCCGTACCAGACGACGCACAACACGGGCGGCGCGATCATGGGCACCGATCCGCGCACGAGCGTGGTCAATCGCTACCTGCAATCCTGGGACGTGCCGAACCTGTTCGTCGTCGGCTCGTGCGCGTTTCCGCAAAACGCCGGCTACAACCCGACCGGCACCGTCGGCGCGCTCGCGTACTGGGCGGCGAATGCGATCCGCACGCAGTACATGAAGAAGCCCGGCGCGCTGGTGTCGGCATGAAGACGCGACGCTCGCGCGTTGGGGTGGCCGTTGCGCTGGCCGTCGCGACCGGCGGCCTGCTCGGCGTCGCGCCGGCGCTGTTCGCACGCGAAGGCTCGCATGCGCAGATCGAGCGCGGCCGCTATCTGGCGCAGGCCGGCGATTGCGCAGCGTGCCATACCGCCGAGCGCGGCCAGCCATTTGCAGGCGGCCGCGCGGTACCCACGCCGTTCGGCGTCATCTATTCGACGAACATCACGCCCGACGACTCGACGGGGATCGGCAACTGGACGTCCGACGATTTCTACCGCGCGATGCACGCAGGCATTGCCCCGGGGGGCAAGCACCTCTATCCGGCGTTTCCGTATCCCTGGTACACGAAGCTCACGCGCGCCGACGTCGATGCGATCAGGAGCTACCTCGCCACGCTCTCCCCGGTACGCCAGGAGAACAAGCCGACGGAACTGCCGTGGCCGTTCAGCGTTCGCGAAGCGATGGCCGGGTGGAACGCGCTCTATTTCAAGGAGGGCACGTTCAGATCCAATCCGCAGAAGTCCGCCGAATGGAACCTCGGCGCCTATCTCGTCGAGGGACTGGGTCACTGCGGCGCATGCCATTCGCCGAAGAACTTTGCCGGGGCGCCGAAGCGCGACAAGGCCTTCCAGGGCGGGTACGGCGAGAACTGTTACGCGACGAGCCTCGGCGGCGATCTGCACGACGGTCTCGGCCAGTGGTCGACCGACGACATCGTGCAGTACCTGAAGACCGGTGTGAACAAGCGGGCGGCGGCGTTCGGCCCGATGTCCGAGGTGGTGCACGACTCGACGCAGCACCTCGACGAAAACGACCTGCACGCAATGGCGGTCTATCTCAAGGACCTGCCGCCGCACGAATCACCGGCGAATCCAGCGTCGACGAGCGCCGCCATCGGCAACACGTCCGATGGCGACCGCGTCGCCCGCGGGCACGGCCTCTACATCGACGACTGCGCCGGCTGCCATATGGACAACGGCGAGGGCATCGCGGGCGTGTTCCCGCCGCTCAAGGGCAACAACGTCGTGCAGGCGAAGGATCCCGAGACGGTCGTGCACGTCATCCTGACCGGCGCGAAAACGGCCGTGACACAGCAAAAGCCGACGGGCCTCGCGATGCCGGCGTTCGACTGGAAGCTCTCCAACGATCAGGTCGCCGATCTCGTGACGTATCTGCGCGGCGCCTGGGGCAACCATGGCGATGCCGTCGATGCGGGGAAGGTGGCCGACACGCGCAGCACGCTGGTGGCCGCGCGCACCAAGTAACGAAGGTTTCAGCCGATGTACTTCTCCACGACGTCGGGCGCACGGATTTCGGCGTGCCCGGGATCGGCGCCGGTCTCGCGCAGCGCACGCCGCTGACGCAGCAGATCCCAGCACTGGTCGAGCTCGATCTGCACCCGCGTCAGCCGATCGTGGTCGGCATCGCCAGCCGCACGTTTCTCGAGCAGCCGGTGCTCCTCGGCGACGAGATCCTGGATATGTTCGAGCACCTGGTGTTCCGCCTGGCGCTCCGCTGGTGACTTGTCCATGGCCGTTCGTTCTCCGCTCGCGAGTGGGTTCGGCATTCGACTTCTGCCGCGCGCCAAAGATTCCCGGCGCGACGCGCCGCGGAACCCCGCGTCACGCGCCTGGGTCCTTCACGTGCGGGATCGTTGCGAACTCGACGTTGAAGAGCTTGCCGTCGACTCGCTCGACCTTGCGGATGTAGACGTCCTGGATCACGTCGCGCGTTGCCGCGTCGATCGACATCGGTCCGCGCGGGCTTTCCCACGTCATCCCCTTCATCGCGGCGACGAGCTTGTCGCCGTCGACGTCGCCGCGCGTCTTCGTCAGCGCTTCGTGGATGACGTGCATGCCGTCGTAGCCGCCGACCGACATGAAGTTCGGCCGCATCCCGGCATTGGCCTGCATGAATGCCGCGACATAGGCCTTGTTTTGCGCCGACGGATGCGCCGCAGAATAGTGATGCGAGCTCACCACGCCTAGCGCCGGCGCGCCCATTGCATCGAGAATGTCGTCGTCGACCACGTCGCCGGTGCAGATGAGCTTCGTGCCTGCGTCGCGCAATCCCCGCTCGGCGTACTGCTTCATCACGGCGGTGCCCGCGCCGGACGGCACGAACACGAAGAGCGCGTCGGCCTTCGCATCTTTCGCGCGCTGGACGAACGGCGCGAAATCGGGATTGGCGAGCGGCGCACGCACCGCCTCCGCGATCGTTCCGCCGCCCTCGGTGAAGCGGCGCACGAACGTCTTCTCCGCGTCGATCCCCGGTCCGTAGTCGCTGACAAGCGAGACGGCGGTGCGAATGCCGTTCTTCGCGGCCCATTCGGCGAGCGGCGCGGTCACCTGCGGCAGCGTGAATCCGGAGCGAACAATGTACGGCGATTTCTGCGGGATCGATGACGTGGCGGCGGCCATCACGATCATCGGCACGCGTGTCTCGGTGGCGACCGGCGCCGCGGCGAAGGCGAGCGGCGTGAGCCCGAAGCCCGCAAGGACGTGCGCGTTGTCGCGCACGACGAGCTCCTGCGCGATCCGCTTCGTGAGCTCGGGGGCGGTGCCGGTGTCGTCACGCACGATCAGCTCGATCGTGCGGCCGGCGACCGTGTCGCCGTTCTTCGCGAGGTAGAGCCGGCAGCCCGCCTCCACCTGGTGGCCGGTCGAGGCAAACGGACCCGTTTTCGGGATGACGAGTCCGATGCGCACCGGATCGGCCGCGAAGACGGGTCGCGGGAACGCTGCCGCGCCCGCTGCCGCGGCAACACCGCCGATGAATTCGCGCCGGTTCCAGGTCTTCGTGCTGCGGCTCATGGTGGATGCTCCGTCGGACGGTAATCGGCAGAGAAGCGGATGGTAGCGGAATGGCGCCCGCAGGGCCCGCCGGCGCGCACGCGAGGCGCGCCAGGGAACGCCATCCTTGCACGCGCGTCCAACCCACACCGGTCCTCGATCCCCTCTCTTGGAGGTTCCATGCGCACGCCAGCCGCAGTTGCCGGGCACCCGATCCACCCGATGCTGGTCACGCTTCCAATCGGCCTGTGGGTCTTTTCGTTCGTCTGTGACCTTTTCTTCGTCTTCGGCAGCGGCGCGCCCGTGTGGAGCACCGTCGCGCTCTACACGATGGCAGGCGGCATCGTCGGGGCGCTCGCCGCGGCGATTCCCGGATTCATCGATCTGCTTTCGCTGCCGGCCGGCCCGCGCAAAACGGCGCTCGTCCACATGGCGATCAATCTTACGATCGTTGTTCTCTATGTCATCAACTTCTGGCGGCGAACCGGAACACCCGACAATCCCGGCGGCTACGTGTGGCTTTCGTTGCTGACGATCCTGATGCTGCTGGTTTCCGGCTGGCTCGGAGGCCGGATGGTGTACGTGCTCGGGGTCGCGGTGGCACCCGCATCGGAACCGCGGCAACCGTAGTGCTGCGCGGCGCCGGCGATCCGAACTTCACCTCCCGCGCGGCCTCCAACTTCGCGAAGCGGCCGATTTGCCCGTGCCCGCGTAACGCGAGCGTCCGGGCCGCATCGACGGCGTCGATTCCAACCTCAACGGAGCGAACATGAAGTACATGATTGGATGCATTTGCGCGGCCTGCGCCCTCGGCCTCGCCGGCTGCAACACCATGGAAGGCCTCGGCACCGACATCTCGAAGGGTGGCCAGAAGATTCAAAGCACGGCCGAGAACGTGCGCCACGACTGGCATCAGGCCAGCGTTCGCAACGAGCGCGAATACGACCAGGCGCGCGCCACGTGCGCGGGTTTGAGTGGCACCGACCACGATGTATGCATGGATCGCGCACGCGAGCGCTACACCACGTCGATGAATGACGCACGCAGGGAATATCCGCGAACCAGCATGGCCACCGAGTCGCAGGAAGACCGGATGGAGGATGCGTTCGACGCCGCGCGCAGCGGCTGCGAGTCGCTGCGCGGGACGGCCTTCGATCAGTGCATCGCCGACGCGCGCGCACGGTATCACCAGTAGTTCTGTTTCCCGGCGGGCCGTCTTCCGCGAAGCGGGCAGTCGTCCGATTGCCCGCTTCGCGCGTTGATCCGCTTCGCGCCGCACGAGCGCGTCCGCTTCGCGCACCGGGACACCGGGGTATCGCGCGCCGCGTGTAACATGGCGCGGCGCGATTTCGCATGCATGTCGTCCGCGCGCCGATGCGCGCCGTGCATGACGGACCGCGCCTTGCCCCGTCACCTCAGGAAGATCGATGCCCCACGGCGAAGTCGAATCCGCCTATGCATGGACGCGCCTCGGCGTCGCGGTGCTGCTGTCGACGATCGGCGGCGTCGGCATGTGGTCGGTCGTCGTTGCGCTGCCTGCGGTGCAGGCCGAATTCGCCGTCGCGCGTGCCGATGCGTCGCTTCCCTATACGCTGACGATGATCTGCTTCGGCCTTGCGAGCATCGGCATGGGCCGGCTGTCCGATCGCTTCGGCATCATGCTTCCCGTGGCCCTCGGGACGCTGCTGCTCGCGGCCGGTTACGCGGTCGCCGCGGTTGCGCCCGATCTGCGCGACTACACGCTTGCGCAGGGCCTCCTGATCGGCGCCGGCAGCGCCGCGACGTTCGCACCGCTGCTCGCGCATGTGTCGCTGTGGTTCACGCGCCGGCGCGGCATCGCGGTCGCCATCTTTGCGAGCGGCAACTATCTCGCGGGCACCGTCTGGCCCCCGATCGTCGAGCATTTCATCGGCACGAGCGGATGGCGTCCCACGTACGTGGGAATCGGCATCTTCTGCCTCGTGGCGATGATGCCGCTCACGCTGCTGCTGCGGCGCAAGGCGCCGGTCGCGGATGGTCCCGAGACGGCGAAGCGCATGCGCCGCGCGTCGCCGCAGACGCTCGGCATCAGTGGCAACGCGCTGCAGGCGTTGCTCGTCATCGCCGGCCTCTCGTGCTGTGTCGCAATGTCGATGCCGCAGGTACACCTCGTCGCCTACTGCAGCGACCTGGGCTACGGGCCCGCGCGCGGGGCGCAGATGCTGTCGCTGATGCTCGCATGCGGCATCGTGAGCCGGCTCGTGTTCGGCGTGATCTGCGATCGGATCGGCGGCTTGCGCACGCTGCTGCTGGGTGCGTCGCTGCAGGGTGCGGCACTCGTCCTGTTCCTGCCGTTCAACGGGCTCGTCTCGCTCTATGTGATCTCGGCGCTGTTCGGTCTCTTCCAGGGTGGCATCGTGCCGGCGTACGCGATCATCATCCGCGAATTCTTCAGCCGCGCGGAAGCCGGCGCGCGCGTTGCGACGGTGATCACCGCCACGCTGTTCGGCATGGCGCTCGGCGGATGGATGTCGGGCGCCATCTTCGACGTCACCGGCTCTTATCGCGCGGCGTTCGTCAACGGCCTCCTGTGGAATCTCGTCACTGTCTCGATCGCGGCGTGGCTGCTGCGCCGTTCGATAGGCCGCCTGGCGCTCGCGGGCTGAATCAGGACCCGGTCACGGGCCCTGGCCTGCGTCGCTCGTTGCTCGGCTCGCCTCGTCGAGTTGCCGCATATCGAGCTCGTCCAGCGACAGCCGCGTCGCGCCGACGAGCTCGGCAAGCTGCGGCAGCGACGTCGCGCTTGCGATCGCGGCGGTCACGCCCGGCTGCGCCATCAGCCACGCGAGTGCGACCTGCACCGGTTTCGCATGCAGCCGCCCGGCAACATCGTCGAGCGCGTCGAGGATGCGCCGGCCGCGCCGGTTCAGGTACTTTTTCATTCCCGGCCCGCGCGCGCTCTTCGCGTAATCCTGCTCGCTCCGGTATTTCCCCGTGAGAAAGCCCGCGGCGAGCGAGAAGTACGTGATGACGCCGATGTCCTCGCGCAGGCACAGCTCGCAAAGCGGGCCTTCGAAAGTATCGCGATCGTAGAGGTTGTAGAGCGGCTGCAGCGTCTGGTAGCGCGGCAAGCCGTCGCGCGCGCTCGCGTCGAGCGCCTGCTGAAGCCGCCGCGGCGTGAGGTTCGACGCGCCGATCGCCTTCACCTTGCCCTGCTCGAGCAGCCGCGCATACGCGTCGAGCGTCTCGTCGAACGGCGTGCTCTCGTCGTCCCAGTGCGATTGATAGAGATCGATTGCGTCGACCTGCAGGCGGCGCAGCGATTCGTCGACCGCCTGCAGGATGTAGTCGCGGCGCAGGCACTTCCCGCCCTGCCCCATGTCCGAACCGACCTTCGTCGCGATGACCACGTCGTCGTGGCGTCCGCGCCGCGCGACCCAGCGTCCGATCACGGTTTCCGATTCGCCGCCCTCGTGACCCGGCACCCAGCGCGAATACGAATTCGCGGTATCGATCAGGTTGCCGCCGGCCTCGACGAAGGCGTCGAGCAGCCGGAACGATGTCGCCTCGTCGGCCGTCCAGCCGAACACGTTGCCGCCGAACGCAAGCGGGGCGACCTCGAATTGCGTGCGGCCAAGCCTGTTTCGATTCATTCGCGTCTGCCTTTCGAATCGCCGCGCTGCGCGTCGTAGCGCGCCCGCGTTTCGGCGCTCGGCGGATAGAGCCCGGGCAGCGGCACGCCGCGGGCAACCTCGGCCATGATCCACGCCTCGAGCCGCTCCTGCTCCGTTGCAAGCGCGATCACTTCGTCGACGAGTGCCGCGGGGATAACGACCGCACCGTCGTCATCGGCGACGACGACATCGTCGGGAAAAACGGCTGCGCCACCGCAGCCGATCGGTTCCTGCCAGTTGACGAACGTCAGGCCCGCAACGGACGGCGGCGCCGCAGCACCGGCGCACCAGATCGGCAGCTGCGTGTCGAGCACGCCCCGCACATCGCGCAGCACGCCGTCGGTGACCAACGCCGCGACGCCGCGTGCCTGCATCCGCGCGCACAGGATGTCGCCGAAGATTCCGGCATCGGTGACCCCGCGCGCGTCGACGACGGCGACACATCCGGCCGGCATCGCCTCGATCGCGCCACGCGTGGACGTGGGCTTCGCCCAGGATTCGGGCGTTGCCTGATCCTCGCGCGCCGGAATGAAGCGAAGCGTGAATGCGCGTCCCGCGACGCGGGCTTGCCTCTCGCGGACCGGTTTCGTATGGCGAAGATAGACGTTGCGCAGGCCCTTCTTCAACAGGACGGTCGTCAGCGTTGCGGTCGTGATGCCGCCAAGCGCAGCGAGCAGTTGGCTATCCGGGTTCATCGCGCGTCGATCCCTTCGTCGGGCAGCTCGCCCGGCACGATCTCGTCGACGTAGCACCAGATCCAGCGCTCGCCCGGCTCGAGCGAGCGCACGAGCGGATGCCGCGTGCGATGAAAATGCGCGGTCGCGTGCCGGTTCTTCGACGAATCGCAACAGCCGACGTTCCCGCATTCGAGGCACAGGCGCAGATGCACCCACGTGTCGCCGAGCCTCACGCATTCGTCGCAGACCCGTGTGCGCGTATGCGTCAGCTTGATTTCATCGAGATGCGTGCAGTGCGTGTCCATCGGTGATCCTTCGTGGCGTTACAGTAACTGGCACTCACGCTCGGAGTTGCCGCTCGAGCGCTGCGCGGTCCCAGCGGCCGAGCTCGGCGGCCGCGCCGTACGTGGAATTGCAGAACTCGAGCAGCGCCGCGCACGGCGACGACGCGCGTCGCACGTCGTCGTACATCAGGATGAATTCGCCGAGTGCGTGGTCGTAGAACGCCTGGCCAGGCCGCATTGCGCATTCGCCGTAACCGCCGGGCTCGGGCGACGCGTAGGCATAGAAAGCGGCGCTGGGCACGTCGCCGCTTCCCGGCCAGAACCCCACA
>DASSVX010000073.1:0-2637 GCA_035705655.1 Casimicrobiaceae bacterium | reverse complement strand
GCTGGAACGCGCGTGCGGAGGGCGACGTGAAGATCTCGCCGATCGCCACCGCGTCGCACAGGCCGGGCCCGACGTAACCCACGAAGGCCGGCTCGTGGCCGGAACCGCCACCCGTCACGACGCCGACGCGTCCCGGTCGCGGCGCCGACGCGGCGCGAACGACGCGTGGGTCGCTGGTCGCGGCGAGCAGATCGGGATGCGCGGCGAGCACACCGCGCAGGCAGTCGTCGACCATCCGGTCGGCGTCATCGATGATCCTGTTCACCGGCTGCCTCCGCGGTATGCGCATCGCCCGTGCCCGAACAGAAAACGACAGACGATTGGTGCGTGAAATATACACGGGCGCCAGTCATTGCGCCCGGCCAAGCGCTCGAAATTCACGCGGGAGATGGGCGACTGGAGATCGAGATCGCGCGAACGCCTATGCAATTGAAAGGGCGTGGCATCGCAGTGGTCGCCGTTCCGGACGCCGATTTGCCTGTGCTTACGTCCGACCTGGTTCGTGCGACTCTCGAGCGAACCCGGCGTTGAAGACGGCGGACACTAGCGTGGTGGTCGCCGCCTTCGCGTCCTGGCACGAAAATCACGAACGTGCGCGACGTGCTCTCGACGGCGAAGTGCGCCTGATCGAACATTGCGCGCTCGAGACCTATTCGGTGCTTACCCGCCTGCCCGCTCCCCATCGCGCCCCGGACGCCGTAGTGGGCGAGTTCCTGCTGACGCGATTCTCGCGACCCTATCTGCGGTTGAGCGCGAACGACTATCGCAACTTCATTCTTGCACTGTCCGACCACGGCATCGCCGGTGGTGCGGCTTACGACGCGCTGATCGCAGCAACGGCCGTGGCGTGCGGCGCGCGGTTGGTTACCTGCGATCGGCGCGCGCTTTCGATCTACGAGCGTTATGAAGTAGCAACCCAGCTGGTTTGCTGACGCATCGTCAGCCGAGCAGATCGCCCGACACCTTGCGCCCTCGCACCGACGCCGCGCCGGGACGACGCTTGCCGGTCGTGCCGTTCGTTGCCGCTCCCTCGCGCACGAGCACCGGCCTCAGGTAGCGTCCCGTGTAGCTCGCATCGACGCCGGCGATCGCTTCCGGCGTCCCCTGTGCAATCACCTGGCCGCCGCCGGCGCCGCCCTCGGGACCGAGGTCGATGATCCAGTCGGCCGTCTTGATCACGTCGAGGTTGTGCTCGATCACGACGACCGTGTTGCCATGGTCGCGCAGCCGATGCAGCACGGTCAGCAGCATCTCGATGTCGTGGAAGTGCAATCCGGTGGTCGGCTCGTCGAGGATGTACAGCGTGCGTCCGGTGTCGCGCTTCGACAGCTCGAGCGCCAGCTTCACGCGCTGCGCCTCGCCGCCGGAAAGCGTCGTCGCCGACTGGCCGAGCGTGATGTAGCCAAGTCCCACGTCGAGCAGCGTCGACAGCTTGCGCGCAACGCTCGGCACCGCCTCGAAGAATGCGTATGCCTGCTCGACGGTCATCGACAGCACGTCGTGGATGTTGCGGTCCTTGTAGCGGATCTCGAGCGTCTCGCGGTTATAGCGCTGGCCGTGGCACACGTCGCACGGCACGTAAACATCGGGCAGGAAGTGCATCTCGACCTTGATGAGGCCGTCGCCCTGGCACGCTTCGCACCGTCCACCCTTGACGTTGAACGAGAAGCGCCCCGGGCCGTAGCCGCGCTCGCGCGCTTCCTTCACCTGCGCGAACAGTTCCCGGATCGGCGTGAACAGGCCCGTGTAGGTCGCCGGATTCGAGCGCGGCGTGCGGCCGATCGGACTCTGGTCGACGTTGATCACCTTGTCGTAGTGCTCGAGCCCGTCGATATCGGCGTACGGCGCGGGCTCCTCCGCGCTGTCGTACAAATGCCGCGCGACCGCGTGATAGAGCGTGTCGTTGACGAGCGTCGACTTGCCCGAGCCCGACACGCCGGTCACGCACACGAAGAGCCCCACCGGCAACGCGAGCGTCACGTCGCGCAGGTTGTTGCCGCTGGCGCCGGTGATCGTCAGCATCCGCTCGGGGTCGGCCACGTGCCTCCGCTCGGGCGTTGGAATGCGCCGATGCCCGGCCAGGTACTGACCCGTCAGCGAGTGCGGCGCGCGCCGGATGTCGTCGGGCGTGCCTTGCGCAACGACCTGCCCGCCGTGCTCGCCCGCACCGGGACCCATGTCGACGACGTAGTCGGCGGTGAGGATCGCATCCTGGTCGTGCTCGACGACGATCACGCTGTTGCCGAGATCGCGCAGATGCTTGAGCGTTGTCAGCAGCCGGTCGTTGTCGCGCTGATGCAGGCCGATCGACGGCTCGTCGAGCACGTACATGACACCGGTCAGCCCCGAGCCGATCTGCGAGGCGAGCCGGATGCGCTGCGCCTCGCCGCCCGACAATGTCTCCGCCGAGCGATCGAGCGACAGGTAATCGAGGCCGACGTTGTTCAGGAAGTTGAGCCGCGACACGATCTCCTTGACGATCCGATCGGCAATCGCGGCCTTGTGCCCGGGCAGCTTGATGCGCGAGAAATACGCGCTCGATTCCTTGAGCGGCCAGGCGGAGATCTCGTAGATCGGCCGCGCGTCGGCGCCGTCGCCGACCTTCACGTTGCGCGCCTCGCGACGAAGGCGCGTGCC
>DASSVX010000072.1:0-6986 GCA_035705655.1 Casimicrobiaceae bacterium | reverse complement strand
CCGAAGGACGAATGGCCGGCCCACCAGGATGCAGTTCGTTGCGGCGCTCGCCGCACTCCTCATCGGCGCGACGCCTGCGCTCGCGCATGAATACACGCTCGGTAACCTCCACCAGCAGACGCCCGACTGTGGTGAGCCGCTGGCCAATCCCTGCAACTGAAGCGACCCGCGCCGGTCGCGATTGAGTCCCCGCCGCATTCCGGGTTCACCGAAGTGCGGCGGGATGTTTTTCCGACGTTACAATGCGATCTCCGGAAATGATCCGGCGCCGACGGATTGGACGAATTTGGCCGCATTGTCTGCGCGTCGCGAAGGTTCGAACGAGGCGGGAGGCCGCCGTGCGATTCTCGTCGTCGATGACAACCGCGATCTCGTAACGTCCACTGCCGAACTGCTCGAGGTGGCCGGCTACCATGCCATCCCGGCGTACTCGGCACGCGAGGCCGTTGATCTGCTCGATGAAGTCGAAAGGATCGATCTCGTCCTGTCGGACATCCGCATGCCGGGCGTCGACGGCTTCGATCTACTGCGCGTTCTGCGGCATCGATTCCCGTCGCTGCCGATCATCCTGATGAGCGGGCTTCCGGTGACGTCCGACGACATCGTTCCGGCGGGCGCCGTGATCGTGACCAAGCCCTTCGATCCTGCGCACCTTCAGCAATGCGTCGCGGCAAAGCTCGCCCGCTAGATTGACGCTAGCGAGATGGGACCGCGCGGCCGCCCGCTTACGGCGCTGCGAGTGGAAGGCGCACCGAAAACTTGCTGCCCTTGCCTGCGCCCGCGCTGCTGACCTGCACGCTGCCGCCGTGAAGGGTAACGATATCCTTGACGAGCGCAAGGCCGACGCCCAGCCCTCCCCGTGATTGCGCGAGCGTCGATTCGACTTGCGTGAACAGGTCGAAAATGCGCGGCAGCATGTCGTGCGTGATGCCGGCGCCGTTGTCCTCGACATGCACCACCGCCTCATCGCCTTCGGTGCCGCCCTTGACCCAGATGCGACCCCCGGGGGGCGTGAACTTGGCGGCGTTGATGATGAGGTTGACGAACACCTGCCCGAGGCGCGCAGCATCGGCATCGACGCGCATCGGGCCCGGCGGCAGCAACACGTCCAACTGATGGCGTTGCTCGCGCACGAGCGTGCCTGCGCTTTCCACCGCGCGATCGACGATGTCCTGGAGCGTGACGCGTTCCTTCTGAAGCGCCATCCGCCCCGCGCTGACCCGCGACAGATCCAGCAGATCGTCGACCAGCCGCACGAGGCTCGCGACCTGGCGATCGATGATCCCGAGCGTGTCTTCGATTCCCGCGCCGGCGGCCAGCTTCCTGCGTATGATTTCCGTTGCATGGACCAGCGGCCCGAGCGGGTTGCGAAGCTCGTGCGACAACGTCGTCAGGAACAAGTCCTTGCGCACGACCATCGCGTCGGACGCATCGGCCTGATTGCGCAGCGTATCGATCTGTTCCCGCAAGTCGGTCCGGTTGCGCAGGATCTTGCCGAAGCCGGCAAGCCGTCCCTGCTCGTCATGGAGCGGAATCATGACGCCCGCCGCCCAGAAGCGGGAGCCATCGGAACGCGCGAGCCAGCGGTCGTCCTCCGCGGCGGTGTCGGCTTCGGCGGCCGCGATTTCCTGCTGCGGCGTGCCGCGTGCGATGTCCTGCGCGGTAAAGATCAGCGACGCGGGTTGACCGATCGCGTCGTCGCGCGCAATGCCGAACAGATGCGCGGCGCCCTTGTTCCACCCGATGACATCTCCATCCACATCGAGCAAGATGATCGCGTACTCCGTCGTCTGCTCGACCAGCAGGCGAAGAAGTTGCTCCGCCGGCGCATCGTTCGCCGAGCTCGACGTCATTTCGATCGCTCCGCAATCCCGGCAAGCAGCCGCGTCAGCGCGGACGGGTCCACGGGCTTGACCAGATGATGATCGAATCCCGCTTCCCGTGACTTCTCGCGGTCTTCGGGCTGACCCCAGCCGGTCAGCGCGATCAGCACGATGTCGCGGCCCCAGGATGCAGCGCGAATCCTGCGTGCGACATCGTAGCCATTCATCTTCGGCATGCCGATGTCGAGGAGGATCACGCCGGGGCGGAACGCCTCGGCCGCCGTGAATGCCGCGAGTCCGTCGTGCGCGGTTTCGGTGACGTTGCCGTCGAGCCGAAGCAGCGAGGCGATGCTGCTCGCCGCATCGCGATTGTCGTCGGCGATCAGGATGCGCCCTGCGGCGGCGTTGACCGGCGAGTCGCCGCCCGCTCCCGCTGCCGGGCGCATCGGCGCCGTCACGACAATGGGCAGGCGCACGATGAACTCGCTTCCCTGACCGACGCCGCCGCTTCGCGCTTCGACGCTTCCCCCGTGCAGCGTCACGAGCTGCTTCACGAGACCCAGCCCGATGCCGAGGCCGGTGGCCGAGCGCGTGAGCGACGTGTCGACCTGCATGAAGAGGTCGAACACGCGCGGAAGCTGGCGTTTGTCGATGCCGATGCCGTTGTCGGCAACACGAATCACGATGTCGCCGCCGTCGCGTTCGATGGCGAGCCGGAGGCGTCCGCCGCGATCGGTAAACTTCGACGCGTTGTTGAGCAGGTTGCCGACGATCTGCGCGAGCCGGATCGCATCGGCGTCGACGGTGATCGGCTCGGCGGGCAGCACGAGCGTCAGCTCGTGCTCCATCGCGTCGAGCAGCGGCCGGGCAGTCTCCACGGCGCGATGCATGGTCGATGCGAGCTCGATCTCGTCGCGTTGCAGCTCGATCTGCCCGCGGCTGATGCGGCTCACGTCGAGGAGGTCGTCCACCAGCCGTACCAGCTGGCCGACCTGGCGATCGATCATGTCGACGGCCGGTTGCGGCGAGCCGCCGGCGCTCTTTGTCGTCCGGCGCATCAGTGTCAGCGCCGTGCGGATCGGAGCGAGCGGATTGCGCAGCTCGTGCGCCAGCATCGCCAGGAATTCGTTCTTGCGCCGGTCGGCGTCGAGGAGCTCGACGGACAGCCGCTGCAACGCGTTGGTCGCGTCCTTCTGCTCGGTGATGTCCATGAACGACGTGATCGCGCCGGTGATTGCGCCGCTTTCGTTCTTCAACGGCGAGAAATTCTCGAGCACCGAAAGGCGCGATCCGTCGGGGCGCTCGATCTCCAACTCGACGTTATGCGCGCTGACCCCGGTGGCTAGCACGCCGGCCATCGGACTGTGTTCGTGCGGCAACGGCACGCCATTGGGCAGCCATAGCTTCACCGCGCCGGAATAGCGCTCGACGCCGATCTCGGGCTCCCGTCCCCACAGCTCGGCCGCGCGCCGGTTGTAATACCGGATCACGCCGTCGCGGTCGCAGACGAAAATGGCCATCGGCGCCGCCGCGAACAGCATTCGGTAATGCGTTTCGCCTGCACGCCGCGCCTCCTCCACGGCTTCCTTCTCGGTCACATCCTCCATGCCGACGAGGATCCGCGCCGGACGGCCGTCGGCGCGTTGAAGAGCGCGAGCATTGAGCAGCATCTTCCGCCGGCCGATGCCTGCGAAGTCGTGGGTCACCTCGAAACCGTTGAACACGCTCTTCCCCGGCAGGATTTCCTCGAGCAATTCATGCAGGCGGGGAACGTTCCACTGGCCGTTGCCGAGATCGAAGATCACGCGCCCTTCCGTCTCCGCCGGCGCGACCCCGAACGCGTCGTAGAACGCGTCGTTGGCCCGCTCCACGCGCAGGCCGGCGTCCAGGATGACGAACGGATCGCGCACGGTACGAATGATCGCTTCCGCGAAGTCGCGCGCCGCGGCAATGTCTTGCGTATGGCGCGTCAGCTCGTCGATGTCGGTCAGCACGAGCACGGCGCCGTCGACGTGCTTGTCGAGTGTCAGGTACGGGCGGGCGCGCAGCAGGTACCAGCGCCCATGTCGATCCTGGACGTGGCACTCGCGCTCACGCACCGAATCGATGACCTCCGCGACGAACCCTTCCAGGTCGAGCGCCGCCGGCGTCCCGCGCAGGTCGACATCCTTGCGCGCGTTTCGCCCCGTCCCGGGCACGCCATTCCCCGCCGGCCGGTGCCCGGACACGGCGTCGCCGTCGGTAAGTACGAGATCGTGGCGAACGGCGCCGATGCGCCGGCCGACGTCGGCGGCAACGAGCTTGAGCTGCTTCGCGGCCTGCGGGCTGTAATGGCGAATGGTGAGGTCGCGCCCGAGCAGCACGATTGACAGTCGCGTCGAGTTCTGCAGGTTGACGAGATCGTTGTTCGCGCGATTGAGCTCCGTGTTGCGATTGGCCATCTCGTCGTTGATCGTCGACAACTCCTCGTTGGCCGACTCGAGCTCCTCCTTCGACGTTTCCAGCTCCTCGTTGATGCTCTGCAGCTCCTCGTTCGCCGACTGCACTTCCTCGTTGGACGCCTGCAGCTCCTCGTTCGCCGCTTCGTGCTGCTCCTGCAGCGACTGCAGATAGTCGCGCGTATCGCCGAGCGTGGATTCGAGCTCGGCAATGCGGCGGGCGTCATCGCTGGCGGGGCTTCGACGCTTCCCGCGCCCGGTGCCGGCGTGCGCCGCTGCGTCCGCTTCGGCGACTCTCGTCCTGTCGGTATCCTCGAACACGATCAGAAAGCAGCGCTCGTGCAGGTTCCGCAGCGGGATGACCTCGAGGCTGATCGTCCGGCTCGCGCCGTCGTGATCGACGCGGACGTTCTCCTTGCGTACGGTCCGGTTGTCCTTCTTCGCCTTGGCGAGGGCCGTGCGCAGCGGCAGCATCAGGCCCTCGCGCGCCATCTTCAGCACGTCGAAGCTCGCCTTGCCCGTCGGTGGCGCGAGAAATGCGCCGGTCGGTCCGCGGAACTGAAGGATCTGCAGATCGGCGTTGACCAGCACCGCCGGCGGCGCGAACTGATTGACCGTGATGCGGTCCGCCTCGCGCTGCGCGCTCTGCTCGCCGGAGAACGCCTTCGTCGCGTCGGCGGGCGCGGTGGACACGGGCCGCATCGGCAACCGCTCGCCGCGGTCGCGCCGCATGCCGAGCTGGAGCATCGGCGTCGCCACCGCTTTTTTCACGTAAATCTTGCTCTTCCTGCCCAGCGGCTCGAAGAGATCGGTGAAGCTGCCGATCGATTCCGAATTGCCGAGAAACAGGAAGCCGCGCGGCTTCAGCGCGTAGTGGAATACCGGCAGCAGCTTCTTCTGCAAATCCGGCTCGAGATAGATGAGCACGTTGCGGCAGCTCACGAGATCCATCCGCGAGAACGGCGGATCGGCAATCACGTTCTGCCGGGCAAACACCACCATCTCGCGCATCGCCTTGACGATCCGGTAGCCTTCCTCCTCCTCGACGAAGAAGCGCCGCAGGCGGTCGGGCTCGATGTCGTCGGCGAGACTCTTCGCGTACAGCCCGCGGCGCGCCTTCTCGAGCAGCGCGTCGTTGAGATCGGTGGCGAAGATCTGCAGCCGGCGAACGCGGGGCGCCTTTTCGGCCGCTTCGGTGAACGCCATCGCAATGGAGTACGCCTCCTGGCCGGTGGAGCAGCCGAGCACCCAGGTGCGCAGCGGCTCGTCGCCGCGCTGCTGCAGAAGCGTCGGAAACACCTTTTCCTTGAGCACGTCGAACGCTTCCGGGTTGCGGAAAAAGCTCGTGACGCTGATCAGCACGTCCGTATACAGCGCGTCGAGCTCCTTCGTGTTGCCGCGCAGGTAGTGCGCGTAGCTCTCCGGGCTCGACTGCTTGGAAAGCACGATGCGCCGCGCGACACGGCGCTGTATCGTGCTCGATTTGTAAAGCGAGAAATCGACGCCCGAATGACTGCGCAGTTGCAGCAGGATTTTTTTGTACGCATTCGCGGCAGGCTGTTCGCCGGCGGTTGCGCCGGCATCGCCGCGCGTCGCCTCGTTGCGCGCCTGCCTCGCACCCGTGGGCGGCGCGCCGTGTCCGCCCGATGGCAACGGCGTGGCATCGTCTTCGTGCAACGTCGCCTCCGCGTGGTCCTGCTCGGGCGTTGCGGGAGCGTTTGCGCGGCCGGTGATATACGGGTGTCTGGCGATGCGCGCCAGCTCCTGCGCAATCGCTTCCGGCGCAAGCACGAAGTCGACGCAGCCCGCATTCACCGCGCTGCGCGGCATCGAGTCGTAGCGGGCCGTTTCGTCCTGCGCGAACGTGATGCCGCCTTCGGCCTTGATCGCCTCGAGCCCCACCGTGCCGTCGCTCGCGGTGCCCGAAAGGACCACGCCGATCGCGCATTCGCGCTGATCTTCCGCCAGCGACTCGAAAAACGTGTCGATCGTGCGCGTCGGCGCACGCTTCGGACGGCGCGGCTTCAGCTTCAGCACGCCCTGGACTATGACGAGACTGGCGTTGGGCGGGATGACGTACACGCGGTTGGGTGCGACGCGCGTGTTGTCGGTGACCGCCTCCACGGGCAGCGAGGTTGCGCGACCGAGCAGCTGCGGGAGCGCGCTCTCGTGATCGGGGTCGAGGTGCTGGACCAGCACGAACCCCATGCCGGTATCGAGCGGCAGATGCGCGAGGAGCTCGGTGAACGCCTCCAGTCCGCCTGCCGAGGCGCCGATGCCGACGATCGGAAACGGCGCCACAGGCTCGGTGCCCGCGCGCGAGGTCGGGTCCCGTGTATCGGCGGTACGCGCTGACTTTTCGCGGCGACCGTTATTCTTGCGTTTTTTCGGCACGGCAACCGCCACTCGATTTAGCGCAAGCGCACGCCTGCTGGCGGAACGCCGTCCTCGCGCACGATCGGCATTCTAAAGCGCCGGGGGGGGGGGGTGCCTAGCTGGCGACACCGAAACGTGCGCGCCTCGCTTCGCACGCGCGTACAAAAACGGCGGCCCGAAGTCCGCCGTTTCGATCACGCGAGAGAGTCGAGGCGTGATGCGCGCCTCGGCACTCACTTACCCTTCGAGCTCCCCGGACCCATGTAGCCCGGCGTGACGTCCGACCCGGTACGCGCCGGCCGCGTCCCCTGCTCGGTCGAGTAAATCCCGCGCGCCTCGTCCGGCGTCA
>DASSVX010000071.1:0-12967 GCA_035705655.1 Casimicrobiaceae bacterium | reverse complement strand
GCGTCGGTGGCGAAGGTGACGATCGAGCGTCCCGCCAAGAACGCGCGGATCACGATCCACAGCGCGCGCCCCGGCGTGGTGATCGGCAAGAAAGGCGAGGACATCGAGACGCTGCGCGGCGACCTGCGCAAGATGATGGGCAGCGACGTCGGCCTCAACATCGAGGAAATCCGCAAGCCGGAAATCGACGCGCAACTCGTCGCCGACTCGATCGCGCAGCAGCTCGAGAAGCGGATCATGTTCCGCCGCGCGATGAAGCGCGCGATGCAGAACGCGATGCGCCTCGGCGCGCAGGGCATCAAGATCATGAGCTCGGGGCGCCTCAACGGCGTCGAGATCGCGCGCCGCGAGTGGTATCGCGAGGGCCGCGTGCCGCTGCACACGCTGCGCGCCGACATCGACTACGGTTTCGCCGAGGCGCACACGACGTACGGCGTCATCGGCATCAAGGTCTGGGTGTTCAAGGGCGAGGTGATGGCGCACAACGCCGAGCCCGCGCAGGCGCCGGCGCCCGCGCCCGAAACGTCGAAACGTCCGCGCCGCTCGGGACCCGGACCGGCCGCAGGAGCAGGAGCGAAGAATGCTGCAACCAGCTAGAAGGAAATACCGGAAGGAACAGAAGGGCCGCAACAAGGGCGTGGCGACCGTCGGCAACAAGGTCAGCTTCGGCGAGTACGGCCTCAAGGCGATCGTCCGCGGACGCCTCACGTCGCGGCAGATCGAAGCCGCGCGCCGGGCGATGACGCGCCACATCAAGCGGGGCGGCCGCATCTGGATCCGCATCTTCCCCGACAAGCCGGTGTCGAAGAAGCCGGCCGAAGTGCGCATGGGCAACGGCAAGGGCAATCCCGAGTACTACGTTGCCGAGATCGTGCCGGGCAAGGTGCTCTACGAGATGGACGGCGTCGAGGAGGCGCTGGCGCGCGAGGCGTTCGCGCTCGCGGCGGCCAAGCTGCCGCTCAAGACGATCTTCGTGCACCGGCTTGTCGGTGGGTGAGGAAAGGCGACAGATGAAACTCAACGAAACCAGGCGCACGCTCGGCGGCAAGAACGCCGCCGAGCTCACCACCGAGCTCGAGGCGCTCCTCAAGGAGCAGTTCGGGCTGCGGATGCAGCGCGCGACACAGCAACTGACGAACACGTCGAAGCTCAAGGACGTGCGGCGCGGCATTGCGCGCGTGCGCACGCTTCTCGCGCAGCGGAACGGCGGCACGGCAGCGTCCGCGCCGCAGGCGAAAGGTAAACGGACATGAGCGCGGGGGAACCGATGAACGAGCAGGCTGCAATCTCGACGGCGGAAGCGCCTGCGGGGCGCAAGGCGCTGGTGGCGACGGTCACCGGGCGCGTCGTGAGCGACAAGATGAACAAGACCGTCACGGTGCTCGTCGAGCGGCGGGTCAAGCACCCGATCTACGACAAGGTCGTCATCAAGTCGAACAAGTACCACGCGCACGACGAAGCGAACGAGTGCAAGGCGGGTGATCTCGTCGAGATCCGGGCGTCGCGCAAGCTCTCGAAGACGAAGGCGTGGCGCGTGCTGCGCGTGGTCGAGAAGGCGAAGATCGTGTAACGGTTGGCGCGGGTATTGCAGTAGCCGCAAATACCTGCCATAATCGCCGTTTCCCCTGTCGCGTCGCCACGGGCATTGCATCAATCCGGGCGCCGCGGCCCATCCCAACCGGGCTCGCCGAAGACGAGGCCGCGACGGGGTCCAAAACTGGCCGCCGCCTTTTTGCAGTTCGCCGGTTCGCGAGTCGTGCGCGACCCGCCGGCAGGCGGTTCAAGTTGGAGAGAACGAAGTCATGATTCAAATGCAGACGGTGCTCGACGTCGCCGACAACACGGGCGCGCGCGCGGTGATGTGCATCAAGGTGCTGGGCGGCAGCAAGCGCCGGTACGCGCACATCGGCGACGTGATCAAGGTGTCCGTGAAGGAGGCTGCGCCGCGCGGACGCGTGAAGAAGGGCGAGATCTACAACGCGGTCGTCGTGCGCACCCGCCAGGGTGTGCGTCGTGACGACGGCGCGCTCGTCCGCTTCGATACCAATGCCGCCGTGTTGCTGAACAACAAGCTCGAGCCGATCGGCACCCGCATTTTCGGGCCGGTGACGCGCGAGCTTCGCACCGAGCGATTCATGAAGATCGTCTCGCTGGCGCCGGAAGTTCTCTGACGCCACCGCACTTCGAAGAGACCACCATGCGCAAGATCAGGAAGGGCGACAGCGTCGTCGTCATCGCGGGACGCGACAAGGGCAAGCGCGGCGACGTCGCGAGCTATGTCGACGACACGCACGTCATCGTCAACGGCGTCAACCAGGTGAAGCGGCACACGAAGCCGAACCCGATGAAGAACCAGCCGGGCGGCATCGTCACGAAGGAAGTGCCGATCCACATCTCGAATGTCGCCATCTGGAATCCCGTCACCCGGAAGCCCGATCGCATCGGCTTCCGCCTGATGCAGGACGGCCGCAAGCTGCGCTTCTTCAAGTCGAACGGAGAGCAGATCAATGGCTGACAAGAAGACCCCCGACAAGAAGGACGCGAAAGCCGCCAAGCCCGCGGCACCCGCGAAGCAGCCGAAGGCCGAGAAGCCCGCGAAGGCTGCGGCCGCGGCCGAAAAGGCGCACACGGCCGACCAGCCGCATCAGCCCGCCCGGCTCAAGGACGTCTACCGCAAGGAAATCGCGCCGGCGCTCACGAAGCAGTTCGGCTACGCGTCGCCGATGCAGGTGCCGCGCATCTCGAAGATCGTGCTCAACATGGGTGTCGGCGAGGCGACTGCCGACCGGAAGATCCTCGACAACGCCATCGGCGACATGACGAAGATCAGCGGCCAGAAGCCGGTCATCACGAAGGCGCGCAAGGCCATCGCGGGCTTCAAGATCCGCGAAGGCTATCCGATCGGCTGCATGGTCACGCTGCGCCAGGAACGGATGTACGAGTTTCTCGACCGCCTGGTCACCGTCGCGCTGCCGCGCGTGCGCGACTTCCGCGGCGTGTCGGGACGTGGCTTCGACGGCCGCGGCAACTACAACATGGGCATCAAGGAACAGATCATCTTCCCCGAGATCGAGTACGACAAGATCGACGCCATCCGGGGGATGAACATCACGATCACGACCACCGCGAAGACCGACGCCGAAGCGAAGGCGCTGCTCGCCGCGTTCCGGTTTCCGTTCAGGGGCTAAAGGATTCCCGCATGTCGAAACTCGCATTGATCAATCGGCAGCACAAGCGCGAGAAGCTCGTCGCGAAGTACGCGAAGAAGCGCGCGACGCTCGAGTCGATCATCGACAGCCCGCGCATGTCCGACGAGGACCGTTACGCCGCGCGGCTCAAGCTGCAGCAACTGCCGCGCAACGCGAACCCGACCCGGCTTCGTAATCGCTGCACCATCACGGGCCGTCCGCGTGGGGTGTACAGCAAATTCGGCCTCGGCCGCAACAAGCTGCGCGAGTATGCGATGCGGGGCGAGATCCCGGGCATCGTCAAGGCGAGCTGGTAGGAGCGAGGTGACAAGATGAGCATGACCGATCCCATCGCCGACATGCTGACGCGCATCCGCAATGCGCAGATGACCGAGCGCGCCATCGTGGCGATGCCGGCGTCCAAGGTCAAGGTCGCGATCGCCCGCGTTCTCAAGGACGAGGGCTACATCGACGGATTCAAGATCTCCGGCGAGGAAACCAGGAAGCCGCTGCTCGAGATTGCGCTGCGCTATTACGCCGGCAAGCCGGTGATCGAGAAGATCGAGCGCATTTCGAAGCCCGGGCTTCGCATCTACAAGAGCAAGGACGACATCCCGCGGGTGATGAACGGCCTCGGCATCGCCATCGTGTCGACGTCGCACGGCGTGATGACCGATCGGAAGGCGCGCGCCACCGGCGTGGGCGGCGAAGTGCTCTGCATCGTCGCCTAGGGGGAACAGGGACATGTCACGCATCGGCAACAATCCGGTTCCCGTGCCGCCGAAGGTCGAAGTGACTCTCGCCGCGGGCGAAATCTCGGTCAAGGGTCCGCTCGGCACGCTCACGCGCCAGTACGGTCCGTCGGTCAGCGTCGAGCGCAGCGGCGAGACGCTCGTATTCAAGGCAGCCGACGACGAGGCACGCGCAATGCAGGGCACGCTGCGCGCACTCGTCGCGAACATGGTCAAGGGCGTCACGCAAGGCTTCGAGAAGCGGCTCGCGCTGGTCGGCGTCGGGTACCGCGCGCAGGCGGCCGGCGACAGGATCAACCTGTCACTCGGCTTCTCGCATCCGGTCGTGCATGCGATGCCGAAGGGCGTCAAGGTCGAGACGCCGCAGCAGACCGAAATCGTCGTCAAGGGCATCGACAAGCAGCAGGTCGGGCAGGTCGCTGCCGAGATCCGCGCCTACCGTCCTCCGGAGCCGTACAAGGGCAAGGGCGTGCGCTACGCCGACGAGCGCGTGAAGATCAAAGAGACCAAGAAGAAATAATCGGAGAATTTCGGATGAACAAGAAAGACGCTCGAGTCCGCCGCGCCCGCAAAACCCGGGTGCGCATTGCCGAGCAGCGCGCAACACGGCTCACCGTCAACCGGTCGAACTCGCACATCTACGCGCAGATCATCGCGCCGACCGGCGACAAGGTGCTTGCCAGTGCCTCGACGCTCGAGGCCGATGTGCGCAAGGACGTCAAGAACGGTGGCAACAAGGCCGCCGCGACGCTGGTCGGACGGCGCATCGCCGAGCGGGCGAAGGCGCTCGGCATCGAGGCGGTTGCATTCGATCGCGCCGGCTTCCGCTTCCATGGCCGCGTCAAGGCGCTGGCCGACGCCGCCCGCGAGGGCGGTCTCAAGTTCTGAGCAAGGATTCCATTTCATGGCACAGCAACGTTCGAACCCGCGCCAGCCGCAGCAGCAGGATGACCGCGGCGACGGATTGAAAGAGAAGATGATCTCGATCAATCGCGTCACCAAGGTGGTGAAGGGCGGGCGCATCCTCGGCTTTGCCGCGCTGACGGTCGTCGGTGACGGCGATGGACGCATCGGCATGGGCAAGGGCAAGGCGAAGGAAGTGCCGGTCGCCGTGCAGAAGGCGATGGAGCAGGCGCGCCGCAAGATGGTGAAGGTGCGCCTCAAGAAGGGCACGCTGCACCACGCGGTCGAGGGCCGGCACGGCTCGACGCGCGTGCACATGCAGCCGGCGTCGGAAGGCACCGGCGTGATCGCCGGCGGCGCGATGCGCGCGGTGTTCGACGTTGTCGGCGTGACCAACATCCTCGCCAAGTGTCACGGCCCCACGAACCCGTACAACGTCGTGCGCGCGACGATCAACGCGCTCGAGGCGATCAACGCGCCCGCCGACATCGCGGCGAAGCGCGGCAAGACCGTCGAAGAGATACTCGAGGCATAGCGATGGCCGGCGCAAAAACTTTCAAGGTGACGCTCGTCAAGGGCACGAACTCCTGTCGCAAGGATCACCGTGCAACGGTGCGCGGGCTGGGGTTGAAGCGCATCCGCCAGACCGTCGAGCTCGAAGATACGCCGGCGGTGCGCGGCATGGTCAACAAGGTCAGCTACCTCGTGTCGGTAGCGGGCGAGTGAAATTTCGGAGCACGCGATGCGTCTCAATTCGATGAAACCGTCCGCCGGCAGCAACAAGGCGCGGCGCCGTGTCGGCCGCGGCATCGGCTCGGGTCTCGGCAAAACGGCCGGGCGCGGCCACAAGGGCCAGAAGTCGCGCTCGGGCGGCTTCCACAAGGTCGGCTTCGAGGGCGGCCAGATGCCGCTGCAGCGGCGCCTGCCCAAGCGCGGCTTCGTGTCGCGCTCGCGCAACGACATCGCCGAGGTGCGGCTGTCCGACCTGGCGCGCCTGCCGGTCGCCGACATCGATCTGCTCGCGCTCAAGGCTGCCGGCCTCGTCCCGGCGATCGCGAAGTCGGCCAAGGTGATCAAGACGGGCAAGCTCGAGCGCGCGGTGAAGCTCACCGGCGTCGCGGCAACACAAGGTGCGAAGGCCGCGATCGAAGCGGCCGGCGGCAGCGTCGCTTGAATCGGCGAACGGTCGACGCAAACTAGGACAATCAATTGGCACTCGCAAATCCGGCCCGGAAAAGCGGCACGAAGTACGGCGACCTGAAGAAGCGCCTCTGGTTCCTGCTGGGCGCGATGGTCGTTTATCGTGTCGGCACCCATATCCCGGTGCCGGGCATCAACGCGTCGGTACTCGACGAGCTGTTCCGCGGGCAGCAGGGCGGAATCCTCGGCCTGCTCAACGTCTTTTCGGGCGGCGCGCTGTCGCGCTTCTCGATCTTCGCGCTCGGGATCATGCCGTACATCTCGGCGTCGATCATCATGCAGCTTTGCACGACGATCGTGCCGTCGCTCGAGGCGTTGAAGAAGGAAGGCCAGTCGGGCCAGCGCAAGATCACGCAGTACACGCGTTACGCGACGCTCGGGCTGTCGTTCTTCCAGGCCTTCGCGATCTCCGCCGCGCTCGAGGCGCAGCCGGGACTCGTCGTCGATCCGGGGCTCGCATTCCGGATGGTGTCGGCGGTCACGCTCGTCACCGGGACGATGTTCCTGATGTGGCTCGGCGAGCAGATCACCGAGCGTGGCCTCGGCAACGGCATTTCGCTGATCATTTTCGCGGGCATCGCGGCGGGGCTGCCGCGCGCCATCGGACAGACGCTCGAGCAGGGCCGCACGGGCGCCTACTCGTGGATCCTGATCATCGGCATTGCGGCGCTCGTGGTGCTCGTCACCGCGTTCGTCGTGTTCATGGAGCGGGCGCTGCGCAAGATCCTCGTGAATTATGCGAAGCGCCAGGTCGGCAACAAGGTGTACCAGGGACAGAGCTCGCACCTGCCGCTGAAGATCAACATGGCCGGCGTCATTCCGCCCATCTTCGCCTCGTCGATCATCCTGTTCCCGGCCACGCTGACGCAATGGGCAGGCACCAGCGAGAGCACGATCTGGATCCGCGACCTCGCGGCAACGCTGGCGCCGGGCCAGCCCGTGCATGAAATCCTGTACGCGGCGGCGATCATCTTCTTCTGCTTTTTCTACACCGCGCTGCAGTACAACCCGAAGGACACGGCCGACAACCTGAAGAAGAGCGGCGCGTTCATCCCGGGGTACCGTCCGGGCGAGCAGACGGCGAAGTACCTGGAGAAGATCACGCTGCGCCTGACGCTGGTCGGCTCGCTGTACCTCGTCGTCGTGTGCTTCGTTCCGAACTTCCTGATCGCGTGGAAGAACGTGCCGTTCTATTTCGGCGGCACATCGCTGCTGATCATCGTGGTGGTGACGATGGACTTCATGACGCAGGTGCAGGCGTACCTGATGTCGCAGCAGTACGAAAGCCTGCTGCGCAAGGCGAATTTCAAGGGGGGAGTGCCCACGCGATGACCCTCACCCCTTTTCCCTCTCCCGCAAGCGGGCGAGGGAAAACGGAAAGAGCCGCGTAGCGACTACGTGACGAATGGCGAAGGAAGAAACGATCGCGATGCAGGGCGAGGTGGCCGAGATGCTGCCGAACGCCACGTTTCGCGTGAAGCTGGAGAACGGCCATGTCGTGCTGGCGCACATCTCCGGAAAGATGCGCATGCACTACATCAAGATCCTGCCGGGCGACAAGGTGACGGTGGAATTGACGCCGTACGATCTTTCGCGGGCAAGGATCACGTTCAGGGCGAGATGATTCAGGTATCAGGGGACAGGTAACAGGTATCGGATGCGCCGGTGTCACCGGTGCCGCGGCGCGAGCCGCGACGAATGTTTTCCGCGAGGTCGAGATGAAGGTATTGGCATCGGTGAAGAAAATCTGCCGCAACTGCAAGATCGTGCGGCGGCACGGCGTCGTGCGCGTGATCTGCACGGCCGACGCGCGGCACAAGCAGCGGCAGGGCTAGGATGGAACATCCCCCCACGCTCACTCCGCGCGCTGCCCCCGGGGGGCGGGTCAGTCGGGCGGGGCGGCCCTTCCCGGCTGGGATGAACATCCCCCCACGCTCGCTCCGCGCGCTGCCCCCCGGGGGGCGGGTCAGTCGGTCGGGGCGGCCCTTCCCGACTGACGCCCAGGCGGCGACGAAACAATTGACGACAGGTAAACCATGGCCCGTATTGCAGGCGTAAACATTCCGAATCATCAGCACGCCGAAATCGCGCTCACCGCGATCTACGGCATCGGCCGCCCGCGCGCCAAGGCGATCTGCGTCGCGGCCGGCGTGCCCCCGGGCGTGAAGATCAAGGATCTCACCGACGCGCAGATGGACAAGCTGCGCGACAACATCGGCAAGTTCACCGTCGAGGGCGATCTTCGCCGCGAGGTGACGATGAGCATCAAGCGGCTGATGGATCTCGGCTGCTATCGCGGCGTGCGCCATCGCAAGGGGCTGCCGGTTCGCGGCCAGCGCACGCGTACCAACGCGCGCACGCGCAAGGGACCGAAGAAGGGCCGCACCGTGGCGCTGTCGAAGGGCGTCACCAAGTAACGAAGCGAGAAAGGCAAGGATCACACGAAGATGGCACAGCAACCGTCGCAAAAGGGCGCCGCCGCAAGGACGCGCAAGAAGGTCAAGAAGAGCGTGTCCGAAGGCATCGCGCACATCCACGCGTCCTTCAACAACACGATCATCACGATCACCGACCGGCAGGGCAATGCGCTGTCGTGGGCGACGTCGGGCGGTGCGGGCTTCAAGGGCTCGCGCAAGTCGACGCCGTTCGCGGCGCAGGTCGCCGCCGAATCGGCGGGGCGCGCAGCGCAGGAGTGCGGCGTCAAGAACCTCGAGGTGCGCATCAAAGGACCGGGTCCCGGCCGCGAATCGGCGGTGCGCGCGTTGAACGCGCTGGGCCTCAAGATCAGCAGCATCTCCGACGTGACGCCGGTGCCGCACAACGGGTGCCGCCCGCCGAAGCGGCGAAGAATATGACGGACAAAAGTACACCCCTACTTTCGTCCGATTCGAATACCTGACGATCGCGGGCGATGCCCGACGATTCTCGGCAGTAAAGACGAGGAAAAACAGTGGCACGATATACGGGACCCAAATGCAAGCTCGCGCGGCGGGAAGGAACCGACCTGTTCCTGAAGAGCGCGCGCCGTTCGCTCGATTCCAAGTGCAAGCTGGACACGAAGCCCGGCCAGCACGGCGTGCGCTCCGGCGCGCGGACGTCCGACTACGGCCACCAGCTGCGTGAAAAGCAGAAGCTGCGCCGCATCTACGGCGTGCTCGAGCGCCAGTTCCGCCGCTACTTCGCCGAAGCGGCGAAGGGTACGAGCTCGACCGGCACCAACCTGCTGCAGCTCCTCGAGTCGCGGCTCGACAACGTCGTTTACCGGATGGGGCTCGGGTCGACGCGCGCGGAAGCGCGCCAGCTCGTGTCGCACCGCTCGATCACCGTGAATGGACGCGTCCTCAACGTGCCGTCGGCGCTGCTCAGGAGCGGCGACGTCGTGTCGACGACCGAGCGCGCGAAATCGCAGCTGCGCATCCAGGACGCGCTCCAGCTCGCCGAGAAGGTCGGCTTCCCCTCGTGGGTCGAGGTCGACCCGAAGAAGATGACCGGAACGTTCAAGGGTGCGCCCGACCGTTCCGAGTTCGGACAGGACATCAACGAAAGCCTCGTCGTAGAACTCTACTCGAAGTAACGCCGTTCGACGCCGGCGCCGTCAGGCGCTCGGCGTCGATTCCATCCTTAAAGGTACCGCATGCAGAGCAATGTTCTGTTGAAGCCCCGCATCATCGACGTGCAAAGCATGTCGCCGTTCCACGCCAAGGTGGTGATGGAGCCGTTCGAGCGCGGGTACGGGCATACGCTTGGCAACGCGCTGCGGCGCGTGCTGCTGTCGTCGATGCCCGGATACGCGCCCACCGAGGTGAAGATCACCGGCGTGCTGCACGAGTACTCGGCGCTCGACGGCGTGCAGGAGGACGTCGTCGACGTGCTCCTCAACCTGAAGGGCGTCGTGCTGAAGCTGCACAACCGCGACAGCGTGATGCTCAAGCTCGCGAAGACCGGTGAAGGGCCCGTCACGGCCGCCGATATCGAGCCGAACCACGACGTCGAGATCATCAATCCAGAGCACCTGATCGCGCACCTGACGGCGGGCGGCAAGATCGAGATGGAGATCAAGGTCGAGCGCGGCCGCGGCTATCAACCCGCGACGGCGCGCACGAAGCCCGAGGGCGGCCGCACCATCGGCAGCATCCTGCTCGACGCGTCGTTCTCGCCGGTGCGTCGCGTGAGCTACGCCGTCGAATCGGCGCGCGTCGAGCAGCGCACCGACCTCGACAAGCTCGTCCTCGACATCGAGACCAACGGCGTCGTCGAGCCCGAGCAGGCGGTTCGCTACGCCGCGAGCGTGCTCGTCGAGCAGTTGTCGGTGTTCGCCGACCTCAAGGGCACCGACCAGCCGTCGGCGGAGCGTGCGTCGCCGCAAGTCGACCCGGTGCTGCTGCGCCCGGTCGACGATCTCGAGCTGACGGTGCGCTCGGCCAACTGCCTCAAGGCCGAGAACATCTACTACATCGGCGACCTGATCCAGCGCTCCGAAACCGAGCTTCTGAAGACGCCCAACCTCGGGCGCAAGTCGCTGAACGAGATCAAGGAAGTGCTCGCATCGCGCGGCCTTTCGCTCGGCATGCGGCTGGAAAACTGGCCCCCGGCGGGACTGGATAGACCGTAAAAAGTAACCCCCTACTTTTTACGGATAGGGCTTCCTGAAAATCGCGGGCGGAGCCCGACGATTTTCAGCGGCAATTGCCAGGAAAAGACATGAGACACCGACACGGATTGCGGAAGTTGAACCGGACGAGCGCGCATCGCCTCGCGATGCTGCGCAACATGACCAACTCGCTCTTCACGCACGAAGCGATCCGCACGACGCTGCCGAAGGCGAAGGAGCTGCGCCGCGTGGCCGAGCCGCTGATCACGCTCGGCAAGACGCCCACCCTTGCCAATCGCCGGCTCGCGTTCGACCGCCTGCGCGATCGCGACGTGGTCACCAAGCTCTTCAACGACCTCGGCCCACGCTTCAAGGCGCGGCCGGGCGGTTACCTGCGCATCCTGAAGTTCGGCTTCCGCCCCGGTGATGCGGCACCGATGGCGCTGATCGAGCTCGTCGATCGTCCCGAATCGCCGGTCGACGAGGCCGAGGCCGCGTAGATCGCATGATTCGCTGCAGCGAAAAGGCCGGGCATCGCCCGGCCTTTTCGCGTTGTATGCAGGGTCAGGGACGACTTTCCCGCCGACCTCGTGCGCACGAGCGCGAACGTCGTCTCCGAGCCCGCGTTTACGATCGTGTAGCATCGGCGTCATGCCCGACAGCGTCCTGATCACCGGAGGCGCCGGCTTCGTCGGCTCGCACGTCGTCGTGGAGCTCGCGCGAAGCGGCTACGCGCCGGTCGTGCTCGACAACTTCACCAACAGCACGCCGGCGATCCGCACGCGGCTCGAGGCACTTGCCGGCCGGCCCGTGCCCTGCGTCACCGCCGACGTTCGCGATGTCGCGGCACTGCGCAGCGCCTTCCACGATCACCCGATCACGGCGGTCGTTCATTGCGCGGGTCTCAAGAACGTCGCCGAATCGCAGGCACGGCCCCTCGCGTACTACGACGTCAACGTCGGCGGCACGCTGGCGCTCGTCGAGGTGATGGGCGAGGCGGGCGTGGGCACGCTGGTGTTCAGCTCTGCGGCGAGCGTGTATGGCGACGCCGACGACCTTTGCCTGTCCGAGGATGCGCCGCCCGAACCGGCGAGCGTCTACGGACGCACCAAACGCGTGGTCGAGGACTTCCTGCGCGACCTGTCGCGCGCCAACGCGAACTGGCGGATCGCGATCGTACGCAAGTTCAACGTGGCCGGCGCGCATTCGTCGGCGATGATGGGCGAAGCGCCGCGCGCCGGGTCGAGCCACCTGATACCGCTGCTCTGCCGCGTCGCGGCGGGCGAGGCCAGCGAGATCATCGTGCATGGCGACGACTGGGATACGGCCGATGGCACCGGCGTGCGCGATTACGTGCACGTGCAGGACGTGGCCGATGGCTTCCTGCGCGCGCTCCGCTTTGTCGCCTCGAAGCCGGGGCTGCTCACCGTCAACCTGGGCAGCGGTCAGCCGCATTCGGTGCTCGGCGTGCTGGCCGCGTTCGAGCGCGCGTGCGGCCGCTCGATTGCGCGCCTGACGGGCCCGCGGCGCCCCGGCGACGTCGCCGGAAGCTGCGCCGACATCACGCGCGCGGCCGAACTGATCGGTTGGCGCCCGACACGCGATCTCGATGCCATCTGCGCCGATGCATGGAGGTGGCAAAAGAACGGCGGCCGCTACTGACCCTCGATGTAAAGGCTGCTGCGCGGGATTACCGCGACACCTGCTGCAGGCGCGGCTTCTTGCGGTAGCGATCGAGCTCGGCGGCGAGCCATGCGCCCGACAGCGCATCGGTCTTGCCGCATTTCACGTGGTAGGGCTCGCCCGACATGCTGCTTTGCGTCGCCAGGTACTTGATGAAATCCTCGGCGGTCGAGATGCGGGCGCCGACGAATCGATACTTGCTCGCGAGGTGCTCGCTCGCCTTGTCGGCCGGATATTCGGCGCCGTTGCGCACGAACGTGCACGACGACGCGGCCACATAGTGCAGCAGGTGGTCGATCTCGTCCGTGGCCGGTGCGCCGGTGGCTGCCGCGGCAGCGTGTGTAATCGCGAAGGCGAGCGCGGCGACGGTCGCAGCGAGAGGACGGCGGATGCGATGCACGGTCATCGGTGTGTCTCGGGCAAAAAGGGTAGCGCGTGTCCGACAGGATCGTCGCCGCGCGGTTCCCATGTGGCGTCGCTTCGCGCGGTTACAATCGGCGCATGCGGTCGCGCCCCCGATTTAGCGCCTGATCAACGATGAACGACCCACGGCTCGGATGAAGACGCTGATCGCACCCGCCGCACTGCTCGACGACGGCTGGAAGAGCGACGTCGCGATCGGCGTCGGCGACGACGGTCGCATCACGACG
>DASSVX010000070.1:0-16994 GCA_035705655.1 Casimicrobiaceae bacterium | reverse complement strand
AGCTCGGGCGTGTGTCCGGCCTGCCGGCACTACCTGCGCTTCGACGCCGGCGGCGATGCCGCGCCGGTGCCCGCGATCACGCCGCTGCGCATCGAAGGCGCCATTCGCCACTCCGCAGATGCCGATCCCTGGGAATACACGGTCGTCGTGACGATCCGCAATGGCCGCGGTGAAGAAATCGCGCGCAAGCTGATCGGCGTCGGCGCGCTCGATGCGAACGAGCAGTGCACGTTCGCATTGTCGGTCGAAGCGGTGACAGCCCGGGGAAAGAAGCCCGGCAAAGGCGGTACGCGGCACTGACCGACGATCGCATCGTCGAAAGCGCGGTCCCGGCGCGCCTCGACGCGCTGCGCTGGTCGCGCTTCCACACGCTCGTCATCGCCGCGCTCGGCATCACGTGGGTGCTGGACGGGCTCGAGGTCACGCTCGCGGGCGCGGTGTCCGGCGCGCTGAAGGCGAGCCCGACACTGCACTTCCAGGACGCGCAGGTCGGGCTGTCGGCGAGCGCGTACCTCGCGGGCGCCGTGCTCGGCGCCCTTGTGTTCGGCTGGCTGACCGACCGCTTCGGACGCAAGCGTCTCTTCTTCGTGACGCTCGGCGTGTACGTGCTTGGGACGGGCGCGACCGCCCTGTCGACCGATTTCGCGACGTTCGCGCTGTGCCGCTTCATCACCGGCGCCGGGATCGGTGGCGAGTACTCGGCGATCAATTCGGCGATCCAGGAACTGATTCCGGCCCGCTACCGCGGCCGCACCGACCTCGGCGTCAACGGCAGCTTCTGGCTGGGCGCCGTGCTCGGCGCGATCGGTTCCAGCCTGCTTCTCGCACCCGGACGCCTGCCGCTCGACGTCGGCTGGCGCGTCTGCTTCGGCTTGGGCGCGCTGCTCGGTCTCGCCATTCTCGCGCTGCGGCGCCATCTGCCCGAAAGTCCGCGGTGGCTGTTGCTGCACGGACGCGAAGCGGAGGCGGAACGCATCGCCGCCGACGTCGAGCGCATGTGCGCCTCCGCCCATCCCGCGACGTCGCTGCGGTCGTTGCGTCTTCGCATTCGCGCGCGCAGCGCGAATTTCGTCGACCTCGGAATGACGCTCTTTGCGCACTATCCGCGCCGCGCGCTGCTCGGCCTCGTGCTGATGACGGCGCAGGCGTTCTGCTACAACGCGATCTTCTTCACGTACGCGCTGGTGCTCGGGCGTTTTTATGCGGTGCCGCCCGAGGACATCGGGCTCTATCTGCTGCCGTTCGCGATCGGCAACTTCGCCGGGCCGCTCGTGCTCGGGCGCTACTTCGATACGTGGGGCCGGCGCCAGATGATCGCGACGACGTATGCGCTCGCCGCGGTGCTGCTCGGACTGACCGCGGTGCTGTTCGCCGCGGGACTGCTGAGCGCAGCCACGCAGACGCTTGCGTGGACCCTCGTCTTCTTCTTCGCGTCGGCGGCCGCGAGCTCCGCCTATCTCGTCGTCAGCGAAAGCTTTCCGCTCGAGGTGCGCGCGCTGTCGATCGCGTTCTTCTATGCGCTCGGCACGGGGATCGGCGGGATCGGTGCGCCGTGGCTGTTCGGCGTGCTGATCGGCACCGGCCAGCCGCTGGCGATTGCATCGGGCTACCTGCTCGGCGCGCTCCTCATGCTGATCGCCGCGGCGTTCGCCTGGCGCCTCGGCATCGCCGCCGAGCGCAAGCCGCTCGAGGACGTTGCGCGCCCGTTGTCGTGCGTCGATTGATCAAGGCCCGTTAACGCGCCCCAGACTGAACAGCGTCGAATCCTCGCGTTCTAATCATGATCGATGCGGCGAAGCGGCCCGTCGACATCCAATCGAGGAGACCGGAATGGATCGAAATGCGCGATTACGTATTGCTCGCTCATTGGCGGCGGCCTTGCTGGCGTTCGGGATATCGGGCGGCGCATCGGCCAACCGCGGCGGCGGCGGCGGCGGCGGCGACAACGGCGACAGCAGCATGAATCCGTTCACCGGCGATTCGTACGCCTATTTCCACGGGGGGCACAACCTGGGCGAGCAGGGAACGATCTTTCCCGATCATGCTTACCGCACGCCCTCCAAAAAAGCGCAGGAACCGAAAGCGGCGCGCGCGCCGGCGAGCGGACCGACCGCCGATACCGGCGCCGCGCGAACGCGCCCGAGCGACGTGCCGCAGAACCCCGCGCCCCGGTGAGCTACATCAACGGCAACCTGCTGGAGGGCGAGCACGTCGTCTTTCGCACGCGGCTGCACTGGAAGCTGCTCGTCGGCCCCGGGGTGTTCCTGCTGGCGACGCTCGTCCCCCCTGCCTGGCTTTACCTGCAGCGCACATGGACCGATTGGGTGCTGATTGCGCCGCTGGTCGGGCTCATCGTGCTCCTGGCCGCAATCGTCAAACGGATGAGCTCCGATTTTGCGGTCACCAACAAGCGCGTGATGATGAAGACCGGCATCTTCAATACGCGCTCGGTCGAGTTGCTGCTGAACAAGATCGAGGCAATCGCCGTCAACCAGACGCTCGCCGGGCGCATGCTTGGCTATGGCCACATCGTCGTTACCGGCAGCGGCGGCACCGGGGAGACGTTCTCCGACATCCAGGCGCCGCTCGAATTTCGCCGCGCCGTACAGTCGGTGACCGACGCGCAGGCGATTCCGCTCGAGCACGCATCGCGCATCCCGGCGTCCGGTTAGCTCGCGTCGTGGCCTGATTCCTGCATGGCAACCGCGGACGCGACGCGTGCGCGAGCACCGTCGCCGATATCCGCGGTCCTCCCGATACAACCATCTGTGTGCCACAGGAATCTCCATGTCCAACGTAAGTGAAGAACAAGCACGCGCCCACATGCACAAGCTGCTCGCGGCGATGCAGGGTGCCGGCGGGTCCGACCTGTTCATCGCCGCCGACTTTCCCCCGAGCATGAAGGCGCACGGGCAGATGCAGCCGCTCACCGCGCAGAAGATGTCGGGACAGATGACGCGGATGCTTGCGCATGCGCTGATGAACGAACGGCAGCGCGAGGAGTTCGCGCGCGACCTCGAGTGCAATTTCGCGATCTCGGTTCCCGGGCTTTCGCGCTTTCGGGTCAACATCCTCGTGCAGCAGCAGCAGGTCGGGATGGTGATCCGCACGATCGCCTCGGAAATGCCGACGTTCGAGAAGCTGGGGCTGCCCGAGACGCTCAAGGACATCGTGATGCACAAGCGCGGGCTCGTGCTGGTCGTCGGCGCCACGGGCTCCGGGAAATCGACGTCGCTTGCCGCGATGATCGACCATCGCAACTCGACGTCGTCCGGCCACATCATCACCATCGAGGACCCGGTCGAATACGTGCACGCGTCGAAGCAATCGCTGGTGACGCACCGCGAAGTCGGCGTCGACACCCATTCCTGGCACGGTGCGCTGAAGAACACGCTGCGCCAGGCGCCCGACGTGATCCTCATCGGCGAAATCCGCGATGCCGAGACGATGGAGCATGCGATCACCTTCGCCGAGACCGGCCATCTTTGCCTCGGCACGCTGCACGCGAACAACGCAAACCAGACGCTCGACCGGATCGTGAACTTCTTCCCCGAGGAGCGGCGCAATCAGCTGCTGATGGACCTGTCGGCGAACCTGCGCGCCATCGTTTCGCAACGGCTGGTGCGCACCCAGGACGGCGAAGGCCGCAAGGCCGCCATCGAGATCCTGATCAACACGCCGACCATTGCCGACCGGATCTTCAAGGGCGAATTCCACGAGCTGAAGGCGATCATGGCGAAGTCGCGCGAGCTCGGCATGCGCACGTTCGACTGGGCGCTGTTCGAGCTCTACAACGACGGCCACATCGGCTACGAGGAAGCGATCCGCAACGCCGATTCGGCCAATGAGCTGCGGCTCAACATCAAGCTGCGGAGCGAGCGAGGGGAGCCTGCGACCGCCGGCGGACTTTCGCTTTCGATCGACGAGGCGCCAAGCGGAGAAACGCTGGAACAGCAGCGGCAGCAGGAGCTCGTGAAGCAGCAGGAGAAAAAGCGCCAGCTCGAGCAGGAACGGCTCGTGGCGCTGCACGCCGAGAAGAAGCTCCAGATGCAGAAAAAGCGCGAGCTCGAGGACCTCGAGCTCGCAGCGCTGCGGGCGCAGAACAAGTCGCGCGAGGCGGAAGCGGCGTAACGACCGGCCGTTCGCGGGGCACGCCGGAGGACGCGCGCCCCGCGCCGCAGTATTACGGCGCCGGATCGATGCGGCCGTACAGGCCGTGGGTTTCGTCGTCAGGGCCGGCGGCGAAGAACAGCGCATCGGTCGGCTGGCGCTGGAAGCCGTTGCCGAACGCGATGCCCCACAGGCCGTCGATCACCAGCGTGCGGCCGTTCGACGCATGGAGCTGCCCGGCGAACGTGAAGTTCTTGACGTCGTACGCGTTGATCGTGCCATCGCCGAAGTTGCCGACGAGCAGATGGTTGCTGAACCTGCCGAATCCGGCCGGCGCGATCGCCATCCCCCACGGGGCGTTCAGCTTGCCGCGCGTCGCTGCGCGCGCGACGAGGAAGCCGTCGGCGTCGAAGACATCGACGAAGCCGAGGCCGGCGCCGGCAACCTCGTCATCGCCGCCCGGCTCGCGCAACGCATAGGCAACGTAGAGATTGCCCTGCAGGTTCATGATGTTGAATGGCGCGAAACCGGCCGGGATGCGCGGATCGACGAATCCGCCGGCAACGCTCGTCGGCGTGAACGTGTTGTCGAGCACGTCGATCTTGCCGTTGTGAAAATCGGCGGCGTACAGCCGAAAGCTGCTGCCGTTCCCGGCGAGTGCGAGACCCTTGTAGACGGCGCCGTCCTTCGCGGCGAACTTGACGGATGCCGCGGGGCCGCCGTTCCATGCGGCGATGGCTCCGTCCTCGGTCGCCCAGACAAAGATGGCCGCCGTTCCCGGGCCGCCCAGCAGGAAGTCGCTGGTGGAGGGGTTCGACGTGATCCCCGTCGGCACACCCCGGCCGGATGCATTCGCAGCCGGGATGATGACCGGCGAAGGCGGAGAAATCTGCACGCCGAGACCGTTGTAGAGCGTCGACGTGCCCGTCGCGTTATTCGACACCCAGATCGGGCTGGTGGCACGCATCGCGATGCCCCACCCGTTGACGAGGTTGGGGTCGGTGTTCGCGGCGACGCCAGGCAGATCGGCGACGAGCTTCGTCACCTCGTAGTTCCCCGCGTCGGCGAAAACCGGCGTACTGAGCGCGAGTGCGCAGGCGACGACGGCAAATTGTCGCGCAGCAAGCGCGATGGGAGAAGTTGCGGTCATGAGAAGACTCCTTCGCGGCAGGTTACGCAAGACGGCGTGGAACGAGATTTCGCCCGCCCCCTGTTGCAGCGGACGCGGGAGGCGCCGCACGCCGACGATGGGCGTGTGTCACTGGAACAGCGCCGGGCCGGTGCCTATTCCATGTTCGTCGGTATCGCCGGCGAACGACGCGGTGCCGATACCGCAAGCACGCCGCACGCGATCCGCCGGTGCCCGTCCGACTGCATTTCATCCCCGCAATCGCGCGTTGCATCGTGGCGCGCTGGTGGGCCGGGATGGCTTCCCGTAACCTCCCGACACCAGCTGCACGAACACGAGCCCGATGGATACCGACCCCCGCATGGCAGGCACCGGCGCGCGCAGCGAGCGTGATGCAGCCGGTCTTTCATCACGCAGCGCGTCGACGCGGCGGCCGCTGCAGGACATTCGCGATAGCGTCGTCGCGATGTGGTGGGGCTTCTTCGACTGGCTTGCCGTCGCGTCGTGGAAGACGCTGACGTTCGTCTCCTGCCTCGGACTGATCCTCGCCGGCATCCTCGAGCATCCCGTGCCAGCGCTGGTCCTCATCATCGCCTCGTTCATCACGAAGGCGGTGGCCGGCGGCAAGCGCAGAGCGGAAGTGACCGCGGACGAAGCCAACCGGCGCGCCGAAACCGAACAGCTCGAGCGCACCATCCTCGAAGCGCGCATGCAGGCGCTGCAAGCGCAGATCGAGCCGCACTTCCTCTTCAACACGCTCGCCAGCATCGATCAGCTCATCCTGACCGATCCGCCGCGCGCGTCGAGCATGCAGCGGAGCCTCATCCGCTACCTCCGCTCGGCGATGCCGCAGATGCGCGAAGGCGGGCGGCCGTCGCTTGGCCAGCAGGTCGACCTTTGCCGTGCGTTTCTCGACATCATGGGGATGCGCATGGAAGAGCGCATGCAGGCGGCGGTCACCGTTCCCGACGGGCTCAAGTCGGCGGTGTTTCCATCGATGATGCTGCAGACGCTGGTCGAAAATGCCATCCGGCACGGCCTCGAGCCGAAAGCCGAGGGCGGCCGGCTCGAGATCGGCGCCGAAGTCGTCGACGGGCAACTCGCCGTTCATGTGCGCGACACCGGCGTCGGCTTTGCCGGCGCGGGCAGCGATGGGGTCGGTCTCGCGAACATCCGGGCCCGACTCAGCGCCTTGTACAACGAGCGGGCCGAGCTGGTCATCAGCGTGCCGCCGGCCGGCGGCACCTGCGCGACCATCAAGCTACCTTACGAAGTTGCACCCGCCTGAACGAGTCGAGCATGCAGCGCCTGCGCACCCCCACCGCGGTCATCGCCGACGACGAGCGCCTGATGCGCGACCAGATCGTGGCGCAATTGAGCCAGGCGTGGCCGGAGCTGCGCGTCGTGGGCGAAGCGAGCAACGGCCGCGAGGCGGTCGCGGCCGTGCTGCGACTCGAACCCGACATCGTCTTCCTCGATATCAGGATGCCGGAAATGGACGGTGTCGAGGCCGCGCGAGCGCTCGCCGGCCGAGCGCACGTCGTCTTCGTCACCGCCTATGACCAGTATGCGATCAGCGCCTTCGAGCAAGGGGCGGTCGATTATCTGTTGAAGCCGGCCGACGCGGAACGGCTCGCACTGACCTGTCAGCGCCTGCGGGCGCGGCTCGCGCAGGCCCCCGAGCCGATGAACGATCTTCTCGCGCAGCTATCGCAGCAGCTCGCCGCAGGGGGGATTCAGCCCCGTGGCTATCTGCGCTGGGTGCAGGCGAGCGTGGGCGCACACCTGCGCATGATCCCGACAAGCGACATCCTGTTCTTCCGCGCCGAGGACAAGTACACGCGCGTGCAGACGCCGCGTTTCGAGGCGCTGATCCGCAAGCCGATCAAGGAGCTGATCGACGAGCTCGACCCGGCCGAATTCTGGCAAATCCACCGCGCGACCGTCGTTCGCGTCGATGCCATCGAGCAGGTCGGCCGCAACTTGCGCGGCAACCAGGTCGTGCACGTCAAGGGGAGCGACGAAAAACTCGAAGTGAGCCGCAGCTTCAACCATCTGTTCAAGCAGATGTAGCCGCGCACGGCGCTCGCCTGCCCGGCTACCGCGTAACGCCCGAGAGGCGCGCGAGCACGTCGAAGACGACCGCGAAGTCCTGCCCTTCCCATCCCATGCCGCGCGCGGCGGTGAGAAATTCGTTGGTGGTCGCGGTGGTCGGCAGCGGCACGCCCAGCTGGCGCCCCATCTCGAGGGCGAGGTTCATGTCCTTCTGCATCATGTTGCAGTCGAACCACGCCTCGTCGGGCATCCCGAGCACGAACGGACCGCGGTACTTCACCATCGGCGAGCCGATCACGCTGTTGACGAGCACGTCCACCGCGACGTCGCGGGCGATGCCGCTCTTCTCCGCGAGCAACACGCCTTCGCTGAACGCGAGCATCTGCACGGCAAGGCTCAGGTTCGTCGCGATCTTCATCGACACCGCCAATCCATTGCCGCCGACGTAGGTGGCCCGCGTCCCGACGTCGAGGAAGATCGGCTTCAGCCTTTCGAAGACGCTGCGCTCGCCACCCACCATGAACGTGAGCTTGCCCTCCTCGAGCGTGACGACGCTTCCCGACACCGGCGCGTCGAGCATGCGCGCGCCCTTCGCTTCCACCTGCTGCGCGAGCTCGCGGCTTGCGCTCGGACTGACCGTGCTCATGTCGACGTGAATCTTGCCGGCGCCGAAGCCGGCGAGCAGTCCCGCGGGCCCCTCCATCACGCTGCGCAGTGCGGCCGTGTTCGTCACCATCGTGAACGTGATGTCCGCCGCTTCGGCGACCGCGCGTGGGGAGCCCGCGAGCGTCAGGCCCGCGTCCACCAGCCATTGCGCCTTTGCAATCGTGCGGTTGTAGCCGGTGACCGCGTGCCCCGCAGCGAGCAGACGCTTGACGACGCGGCTGCCCATTACGCCGAGACCGACGAAGCCGAGACGTGCCATGTCAGATCCTCCTGGAAACGAAGCCGATCATTGTAGGCGGCCCGCGAATCGACGGATGCGATGGCTCGAGCACCGGCGAAACAAATGAAACGACATCGAGACGACGGTGACATCTTCGCGCTGCGCCGTCGCAATAGACTTCCTGTCGTCGTCCGCCGCGCTCGCGCGCGCTCGACGCCTGACAAACCGAGGGGACACTTCCATGCGCGCATCGATCCTGCTCTTGTACGGCCTCGTCGTTTACCTGTTCTTCGTCGCGACGTTTCTTTATGCGATCGGCTTCACCGGCAATCTCGTCGTGCCGAAGTCGATCGACACGGGCGCGGCGGTCCCGCTCGCCGAAGCACTGGTCGTCGACCTTCTGCTGCTCGGCCTCTTCGCCGCGCAGCACAGCGTGATGGCACGCCGCTCGTTCAAGCGCTGGTGGACGCGGATCGTGCCGCCGATCGTGGAGCGCAGCACCTATGTCCTCGCCGCTACGCTGGCGCTTGCGCTGCTGCTGTGGCAATGGCGGCCGATCGGCGCGCCGGTCGTGTGGCGAATCGAGAGCGATACCGGCGTGCACATCGTCTGGGCGGTCTTCTGGCTGGGCTGGGCGGTGCTGCTGATCAGCACGTTCCTCATCAACCATTTCGAGCTCTTCGGATTGCGCCAGGTGTTCGCGCGGGTTGCCGGCAGCGAGCCGCCCGAGCAGGAATTCAGGACGCCGTTCTTCTATCGCTACGTGCGCCATCCGCTCTACCTGGGCTTCCTGCTCGGATTCTGGGCGACGCCGGTCATGACGGCGGGACACCTGCTGTTCTCGATCGCGACCACCGGCTACATCCTGGTCGGCATCTGGTTCGAGGAGCGCGATCTCGTCGCGCAGTTCGGCGAGCCGTACCGCACCTATCGCAGCCAGGTCGGCATGCTGCTGCCGCATCGCCGGGCGTAACGGGCGCTGCGCTGCGGTTCCGCCCCGGCGCCTCCCCGGGGCGTATCGACCGCCGGTGCACGCGGCGAGCGCGCGAGACGCGAGCTGCGCAGGTTTGGGCGTTGCGCCGGGAACAAGATGCGACAATGCGCCGCGCAGCACCCGGCGGCCCGAGCCCGCGCATTGCATTGGTCGGCCGCGTCGCCCGGCATCGCCCCTTTTCGAAGACGGAGGCAATCCAGATGCGCTTTCAATGCACGCTTTCCCTTGCGGGCCGATCGTTGCTGGGCCTCGCGGCTGCGAGCGTCCTTGCCGGCGCTGCGCGCGCGGACGTTCTCGACGACGTCAAGGCGCATGGCGTACTGAAGTGCGGCGTGACGCTTGCCGCCGCGGGCTTTTCCGCCGAGAACAACGCCGGCAAGCGCGAGGGCTTCGACATCGACCTGTGCAAGGCCATCGCCGCGGCGACGCTGGGCGATGCGAGCAAGATCCAGTTAACGCCGATGGACCTGAAGACCGCGTTCGCGGGACTGCCGACGGGCGTCGTCGACGTGCTCACGCATCGCTTCACCTGGACGCAGAGCCGCGACGTGGGCGGCCTCAAGTTCCCGAAGGTCATGTTCTTCGACGGCCAGGGTTTCGTGGTGACGAAGAAATCCCGGGCGAGCCGGATCGCCGATCTCAACAACGCGACCATCTGCACGCTGCAAGGCAGCACGTCGGAGTTGATCGTCGCGAGCTACTTCGGCGCGCACAAGCTCAAGTACAAGATCGTCACGTTCGCGTCGGCCGAGCAGGCATGGGACGCCTTCGTCGGCAAGCGCTGCGACACCGTGATCAACGACCGCTCGGGGCTCGCTGCGCGGCTTGCGAAACTGCCGAACCACGACGACTACAAGGTGCTCGGGGAAACGGTGTCCAATGAGCCGATCGGCCCGACGGTGGCGCAGGGACAGCAGCGTTGGGAGGATCTCGTCCGCTTCACGTTGAATGCGCTGGTGGCGGCGGAGGAATTGGGTGTGACCCAGGCCAACGCCGATAGCGAGCGAAGCTCGCAAAATCCCGACGTGCAGCGGCTGCTCGGCGTCACCGGCGACTTCGGCACCAAGCTCGGCGTTGCCAACGACTACGCCTACCGGGCGATCAAGGCCGTAGGCAACTACGGGGAAATCTGGGACCGCAACGTCGGACCGAAGACGCCGCTGCGCCTCGAGCGCGGACGCAACGCGCTGGTCGCGAACGGCGGCCTCATGATGTCGATTCCGATCCGCTGAAAGGCGTACGCGAAGGCGCAAGAGCGCGGCTCCCGGCGTTCCTCCAGCAGCACGACGGCGCTTCGATGGCAAGAATGTCGCGCGCGGTTCTGATCGAGCGCCTGCCGGGTTACCTCGGGCAGGCCGTGCTGCTCGCTGCCGTCGCGTGGCTCGTGTGGCGTGGCGTCGCGAACTTCCAGGCCAACATGCGCGCGCTCGGCGTGTCGGTCGGCTTCGGCTTCCTGCACACGCAGGCGGGCTTCGAGATCGCGCAGGCGCTGATCGCATTCAGCCCGGCGTCGACGTATCTCGATGCCGTCATCGTCGCCACGCTCAACACGCTGCTCGTCGTGGCGCTTGCGGCCGTGCTCGGCACGCTGATCGGACTCGTCGTCGCATTCGGCAGGCTCGCGCCGTATGGATTGATCCACGGCGCCGCGTCGGCCTACGTCGAGGTGTTCCGCAACATCCCGCTGTTGCTGCAGATCCTGTTCTGGTACTTCTCGGTGATTGCGCTGCTGCCTCCCGTCGCCGACAGCCTGCACCTCGGCGCGGTGCTGCTGAACAACCGGGGACTGTTCCTGCCGCGCCTGCTTTTGCACGGACAGTTCGGTCTCGACCGCCCGCAGGTCGAGGGGCTAGCCGTCGGCGGCGGCTTCGCGATCCTGCCCGAGCTCATGGCGCTGACGCTGGGTCTGTCGATCTACAACAGCACGTTCCTGGCCGAGATATTTCGTGCCGGCATCCTTTCGGTGCCGCGCGGGCAGATCGAAGCGGCGGCCACGGTGGGCCTGCGCGGCGTGCGCGCGGCGTGGCTGATCACGCTGCCGCAGGCGCTGCGTGTGGCGTTGCCCGCGGCCGGCGGGCAGTACCAGACGCTGGCGAAGGCTTCGTCGCTCGCCGCGGCGATCGGTTACCCGGACATCATGCAGATCATCGGCGGCACCATCGCAAGCCAGACGAGCCAGGCGCTCGAAGCGATGGCGCTGGTGGTTCTGTTGTACGGCGCGATCAACCTCGCCATCGCGCTCATCGTGGGCCTCGCCAATCGGCGGCTGCTCGCGCGCGAGGGGCGCTGACGAACGTGGCGCGCGAGCGGACAGCCGACGTGTCGAACCGCATGCAGCACGACGATGCCATGCACTACGTACGGTCGATACCGATCGGTGCGCGCGCTGCACCAACGCCGGCCGGCGCAGCGCTGCGCTGGCGTCGCGACTTCTTCGCCTCGCCTGCGATCGGCGCCGTAACGCTCGCGCTGCTCGTGCTGCTCACCGTGCTCGGCTGGCGTGCGCTGCAATGGGCCCTCGTGAACGCGCACTGGGTCGGGGCTTCGAGCGCAGCCTGTCCCGGCGATGCCGGTGCATGCTGGGCGTTCGTCACCGCACGCTGGAAGCCGTGGCTCGTGGGCAACTATCCCGTTAGCGAGCTGTGGCGAGCATGGAGTTGTTTCGCGGGATTCGCGCTTTTCTGGACCTGGGTCGTGCGTCGTTCGGATGCGGCGAGCATGCAGCGCGTGCTGCTCGGCTTCGTCGCGCTGCCCGTGGCGTTTTTCCTGCTGCTGCGGGGCGGCGGTCCATTACCGGTCGTCGTGCCGACGCAATGGGGCGGGTTGCTGCTCACCCTCGTGGTGACGCTCGTGACGTTCGCGACCGCACTGCCCGTCGGCCTGTGCCTGGCCCTCGGTCGCCGCTCGCGGTTGCCCGTCGTGCGCTGGCTCTGCGGCGCGTTCGTCGAAGGGATGCGCGCCGTGCCGTTGCTCGCCGTGCTGTTCATCGCCGCGACGCTGCTGCCGCTGTTCCTGCCCAGGGGTGCGAACATCGACCTTTTCGCGCGCGCCATCCTCGCGTTCGCGCTTTTCAACGCAGCGATGGCGGCCGAAGTTTTCCGCGGCGGACTGCAGTCGATCGGACGCGGGCAGCGCGAAGCGGCGACGACGGTGGGCCTGTCCGACTTCGCCGCGCTGCGGCTCATCGTTCTGCCGCAGGCCGTGACCGCGGTGGTGCCCGCGCTCGTGAACATCATGATCGCAGTGATCAAGGAGACCACGCTGCTGTCGGTCATCGGCGTCAACGACCTGCTTGGCGCCATCGAGAACGGAGCCAGATCGCCGGACTGGATGGGCGAGTCGAACATCCTCACGTCGGGATACGTCTTTCTTGCGCTCGCCTATCTCACGGTCTGCTACGGGCTGTCGCGCTACAGCCGGCGCCTCGAAGCACGGCGTTGAACTTGCGCGAGCGCTGATGACGACGGGTGCGACACCGCGCGAGAACGCGACGATCGCGTCGCTCGTGCACATCAACAAGTGGTACGGCGCCTACCACGCGCTGCGCGACGTGGACCTGCAGGTCGCTTCCGGCGAGCGTGTCGTGATCTGCGGCCCCTCGGGCTCGGGCAAATCGACGCTGGTGCGAACCGTGAATCTGCTGGAGCCGTTCCAGCAGGGTCGTCTGCACGTCTGCGGCGTGGACGTCGGCGCGGATGGGATCACGCGCGCGGCGCGGCTCGCCGTGAATCGGCGCGTCGGCATGGTGTTCCAGCAGTTCAACCTGTTCCCGCACATGAGCGCGCTGCAGAATCTCACCGTCGGCCCGGTCTTTGGCCGCGGCGTGAGCCGCAAGGAAGCCGACGAGCTCGCGCGACACTACCTGCAGCGCGTCGGCCTGCTCGACCATGCGCACAAGCACCCGGCGCAACTTTCCGGCGGGCAGCAGCAGCGCGTCGCGATCGCACGCGCGCTATGCACCCGCCCGCAGCTCGTGCTGTTCGACGAGCCCACCGCCTCGCTCGACCCGGAGATGGTGAGCGAAGTGCTGCAGACGATGGAGGGCCTGGCGCGCGAAGGCATGACGATGATCGTCGTCACGCACGAGATGGGCTTCGCGCGGCGTGTGGCCGACCGTGTGCTATTCATGGACCAGGGGCAGATCATCGAAGCCGCGCCGCCCGCCGATTTCTTCGACCGGCCGCGCAGCCCGCGGCTGCGATCGTTCCTCGGCCAGGTGCTCGCGCACCTGAATCCGCCCGTCGACGTTTGAAACCCGAATCTGGAGACCCAGCCGATGACCGTGATCGACGTTCACACCCACATGTTCACCGCGAAGTGGCTCGAGCTGTTGAAGAAGGAAGGCGGCCTCTACAGCATCAAGACGCGCCCCGACGGCCAGCAGGAAATCTTCAGGGGAGACACGCCGGTCGTGATTCCGCAGCGCGGCCATTTCGACTACGACCTGCGGATGAGACACATGGATGCCGCGGGCATCGACGTGTCGATCGTCTCGCTCACGTGTCCGAACGTCTATTGGGGCGGCGAGGACGTGAGCTGCCGCGCCGCGCGCGAGTCGAACGACACGATGGCGGAGGCGCAGCGCACGTACGGCGATCGCATTCGCTGGTTCACGTCGCTGCCATGGGAATATCCGCAGCGCGCACTCGAGGAATTGGGTCGCACGTGCGGCAACGGTGCCGTCGGCGTCATGGTGCTGGCCAATGTCTCCGGACGCAGCCTGACCGACCCGCTGTTCGAACCCGTTTGGGCCGAGATCGACCGCCGCGGTCTCCCGGTGCTCGTGCATCCCACCGATCCGCCCGGCGTCGACATGATGGACATGACGCGATTCGATTTGAGCTGGTCGGTCGGCTTCATGTTCGATACGACATTGGCCATCACGCGAATGATCTTCGACGGATTCTTCGATCGCTACCCGAATCTGCGGCTCATCGCCTCGCACGGCGGCGGGACGCTCCCGTATCTCGTCGGCCGCTTCGAAAAGGGCGACGAAGTGGAGATCCCGAGCCGTCGACGCATGCGGCGCAAGCCTGCGGACTACCTGCGGCACATCTACTACGACAGCATCACCTACGACCCCGGCGCGCTGCAGTATCTCGTTTCGGTTGTCGGCGCCGATCACGTGATGCTCGGCACCGATTGGCCGCACCAGGTGCACGACACGAAGGGTGCGTTCGCGAACACGGCGCGCCTGCCGGACGGTCAGATGCGCGCCATCCGCGCACAGAACGCGCAACGCATCTTCGGGCTATAGCGCTCTTCCGGGCACGATTGCGCCGACCGCGAGACCACCGACCAGAACCGAGTTACCGGCCGAGGCGCTGCCGTCGGTGTCGAAAACCAGCGTGCCCTTGACCCTCACCCGCGTCGCACATTAGCGGTCAGGTGCAGCAGCGTGCCCGGGCCGTGGCGGGAACCGGCGCCGCCACGTTCGCCTCTGCAGGAGTACAGCAGCCCGACCGCCCCTGATCGTCCGCTGCGCCCGCCGCTTCGCCGAATACCGGGATCGAGCCCAGCGTGTGATACGTCTCCCATGCGATGCCCTGGGGATCGGTCACCCAGTATTTGTCGGACACGGCGTAACAACAGTGCGTGTCCGCTTCCTCGGTCAAGCCGGCGTCGGCGGCGGCGAGTCTTTCGCGCATCCCCTTGAGCTCGTCGTCGCTGTCGACCTGGAAGCCGAGGTGGTTGACGCCGCTGGCGGAACCGCGCGACGAGATCGCAAAATTGATCCGCGGGTCGTCGACCATCCACTTGGCGTAATCGGTTTTTCGCACCGCGGGCTCGGCACCAAAAAGCATCGAATAGAACCGGATGCTTTCCGCAAGATCGTCGACCGCGACGTGCACATGGAAACGCTTCATGATGCCTTCCTCTTCGGCTTGCGAACGGGTGCGCACGCGCTGGCGCAGGATGCACCGCGACAGCAATTTTCGGTGAGATACGCGACGAGCCCGTTCATGGTTCGATAGTTCGCGCTGTAATAGATGAAGCGACCGACCCGGCGCGCGGATACCAGGCCGGCACGAGCAAGCTCCTTCAGATGAAACGACAGCGTGGCGTCGGCGAGGCCGAGCTCTTCGGCGATGGCACCCGGCGACTGGCCTTCGGGCCCGTGCTCGACCAGAAGGCGGAAGAGCCGAAGACGCGTGTCCTGTGCCAGCCCGGCCAGTGCCGCAAGCGCTTTCGTCGTTTCCACCTTTCCAACATAATGGAAACGTAGGCGAAAATCAAGTCACGGGCCCGGCGCACCGTCCCGCCGGGGCGCGCAATGCGCGCGCGTCATTGCTTGATGAACGGCGCCTGGTCGCTCGCGTGCTTCTTCTGCTGCTTGATCGACTTCTTCTCCTTGGCCGTATGCTGCGGCTTCTTCTTGCTTTGCTTCGGGGGCTGATGTGACATCGTTCGCTCCGGTCGATCGTGATCCATCACTATAGGCCCAAACGCAAAAGCAAAGGCCCCGAAAAACCGGGGCCTTTGCACGGCTTGCGGCGTCACATTCGCGTCACATGCCCATGTCGCCCATGCCGCCCATCCCACCCATGCCGCCCATGCCGCCGCCACCCATGGCACCCCCGTGACCCCGGTCGTCCTGCGGCAGCTCGGCAATCATCGCGTCGGTCGTGAGCATCAGTCCGGCCACCGATGCCGCGTTCTGCAGTGCAAAGCGCGTCACCTTGGTCGGGTCGACGACGCCCATCGCGACGAGATCGCCATATTCGCCGGTCTGCGCGTTGAAGCCGAAATTGCCCTTGCCTTCCACCACTCTGTTCACGACGACCGACGGCTCGTCGCCCGCATTGGCCACGATCTGGCGCATCGGCTCCTCGACCGCGCGAAGCACGATCTTGATGCCGGCGTCCTGATCGGCGTTGTCGCCCTTCAGGTTCTTGAGGTTCGCACGCGCACGCAGATACGCGACGCCGCCGCCCGGGACGATGCCTTCCTCGACGGCCGCACGGGTTGCGTGCAGCGCATCCTCGACGCGCGCTTTCTTTTCCTTCATTTCCATTTCGGTTGCCGCGCCGACCTTGACCAGCGCGACACCGCCGGCGAGCTTCGCCACGCGTTCCTGCAGCTTTTCCTTGTCGTAATCGGACGTCGCATCCTCGACCTGCTTGCGGATGTTCTTGACCCGCGCCTCGATCGCCGCCTTTTCACCGGCACCGTCGATGATCGTCGTGTCGTCCTTGCCCACCTCGATCCGCTTGGCGCGGCCAAGATCCTTGAGCGTTGCGTTCTCGAGCTTGAGGCCCAGCTCTTCCGCGATCACCGTGCCGCCGGTGAGGATCGCAATGTCCTCGAGCATCGCCTTGCGCCGATCGCCGAAGCCTGGCGCCTTGACGGCGGTCGTCTTCAGGATGCCGCGGATGTTGTTGACGACCAGCGTGGCCAGTGCCTCGCTGTCGACGTCCTCGGCGATGATGAGAAGTGCCTTGCCGGACTTCGCCACCTGCTCGAGGAGCGGCAACAACTCACGGATGTTGCTGATCTTCTTGTCGTGCAGCAGGATGTACGGATCCTCGAGCAGCGACACCTGGCGGTCGGGATTGTTGATGAAGTACGGCGAGATGTAACCGCGGTCGAACTGCATGCCTTCGACGAGCTCGAGCTCGTTCTCGAGACCCTTGCCGTCCTCGACGGTGATCACGCCTTCCTTGCCGACCTTGTCCATTGCCTCGGCGATCGTCTTGCCGATCGATTCGTCGGCGTTGGCCGAGATCGAGCCGACCTGCGCGATTTCCTTGCTGGTCGAGCACGGCTTGCTCACCTTCTTCAGCTCCTCGACGATGGCGATGACCGCCTTGTCGATGCCG
>DASSVX010000069.1:0-18299 GCA_035705655.1 Casimicrobiaceae bacterium | reverse complement strand
GTGGTCGAGCACTTCGCGCTCGCGCGGCGTCAACCGGGCGATGCTCTGCGCAAAGCGCGCGTCGCGCTCGGCGCGCGCGCTGCCGGGTGCTCGCTTCGCTCGCCGCACGAACCGTGCGCAGCAGCAGCTCGTCGTCGAACGGCTTTTCGATGAAGTCGAACGCGCCGGCCTTGAGCGCCGCGCGCGTCGTCGCAACGTCGCCGTGCGCGGTCACGACGATGATCGGGTAGTCGAGCCCGCGCGATGCGAGCGCGGCCTGCACGTCGAGCCCCGGCAGGCCGCTCATCCGCAGGTCGAGCAGCACGCAATCGACCGGCTGCGTTCCCGCCCACGCGAGAAATTGCTCGCCCGACGCGAAGGCGCGCACGTCGAACGCGTGCAGCCGCAGCAGCAGGCCGAGCGCATCGCGCACCGCCTCGTCGTCGTCGACGATCGCGACGAGCGGCCGTTGGGCAATCAAAAAGTCCCCCCACGCTCGCAGCTTCGCTGCTTCGCTGCCCCCCGGGGGGCGCAGTTCGCGCCTCGAGGCGGCTCTTCGGCGCTCATGCCGCCGGAACCGTGAAGCAGAAGCGGCTGCCCGGATTGCGCGCCTCGTGCCACAGACGTCCGCCGTGCGCGTCGACGATCGAGCGGCTGATTGCAAGCCCGAGCCCCATCCCGCTCGCCTTCGTCGTCACGAAGGCGTCGAACAGCGACTGCGTGATCTCCGGATCGACGCCGGGACCGTTGTCGGTGACGGCAATGCGCACGAAGCCTGGCGTGTCGGGCGACGCGTCGATGCGCACTTCGCGCTCACCCGGGCGCTGCTGCAACGCGTCGATCGCATTGCCGAGCAGATTGGCGAGCACCGCCTCGATCTGCACGCGGTCGACACGCACGCCGGGCAGGTTTCGCGCCGACTGCTCGACGCTGACGCCGTTGCGGCGCGCGCGCTCGATCACCGCCGCGCACGCCTCGGCAATCAGCGTCGCCGGTGCCACCGTCTCGATCCGTGCCGATCCCGAGCGGAAGAAATCGCGCAGGCGCCGCACGACGCTGCCCGCGCGGCTGGCTTCCGCGATCACCTTGTTCATCGTCGCGCGAAGCTCGGCCGTGTCGTCGCCCGGCCGCGCCAGCATGAGCTCGCATGCGCGCAGATACGCGATGATCGCCGAAAGCGGCTGGTTGAGCTCGTGCGCGAGCGAAGACGCAAGCTCGCTCGCTGCCGCAAGCCGCAGGCTGCGGTCGAGCGTCGCCTGCTTTTCACGCAGTGTCCGCTCGATCGTTCGCCGCTCGGAGACCGCCGCGCCGAGCAGCAACGCGGTCGTTGCGATCGCGAGCATCAGGAACTGGAATTCGAGCACCGCGTCGCGCCCCTGTCCGGTGACCACGATCGCGACGATGAGCCCGGCCTGCGTCGCCAAGGTACCGAACACGGCGCCTTCGATCCCGTGCCGCATCGCGATCCAGATCACGGGCAGGAACAGCACGTAGAAAAGCGTCGTTGCATCGGGAAGGCCCGCACCGAACACCATCCACAATGCAACGCCGATCGCGGCCGCCTGGGCGAACCCTTCGACGCTGATGCGCAACGCGGGCCGGTTGCGCTTGCGCGTGACGACGAGCAGCACGGGCGCCGTGACGACGATGCCGATGAGATCGCCGATCCAGAACTGCATCGCGCTGCGCCAGAACGCGCCGGCGGGCAGCAGTCCGCTGCCGGCGAAGAGCGCGACGAATGCGAGCGCAAGGGCGCCGCACGCAACCGCAGCGGTGACGACCAGCATCGATGCATCGCGAAGCGATGCGAGATCGGGATCGACGTGCAGCACGCGCGTCAGCAAGGCGGTGACGGCCGTGTACGAGGCGGCGAGCAGCAGCGACGCGGCGATCAACAGCGGCAACGGGGCCGGCGCGCCGCGAACGAGAAATTCGGCGGCCAGCGCGGCGACGAACAGCCACGGCGCCTGGCGCAGGCCGCGGCGGAGCAGGAACATGACCGAAAGGCCGGGTGGCGGATTCCATGGCGTGATTGCAAACGCCGCCACCGGGTCGATGAAGCTCACCCAGTCGAGCGCAACGTACAGCGCAATGTATGCCGCGGCGACGGCGGACGACGGCCAACGTTCCCCCCGGGTTCGCGGGTTCGCCGCCGCGCCGCCCGAAGGCGGCGCTTCAGCGCGCAGGCTGCCTGGCAAGCGCATCGGTCACGAACGCCCCGAGCACGTCGAGGTCGAGCGGCTTCGTGAAGTGATGGTCGAAGCCCGCTTCCTTCGCGCGCCGCTTGTCCTCGCTCTGGCCCCACCCGGTGACCGCTACCAGCACCATCGACCGGCCCCAAGGAGCGGCGCGGATCGCGCGCGCCACATCGTAGCCGTTGTGCATCGGCATGCCGATGTCGAGCAGCGCGATGTGCGGGCGAAACGATTCGGCCTCGACCAGCGCCCGCGCGCCGTCGTTGGCGACGCGTACATCATGTCCGTCGAGCATCAGCAGCGTCGCGAGGCTCGACGCCGCGTCGCGGTTGTCGTCGGCAACAAGAATTCGTGCATGGCGCATGTCGGGTGCTTCAGCGTGGCCGCCGCCGCCCGCGGGGGCTTCGGGCGCATCGCCGGGCGGCGGCAGCGGCAGCCGAACGCTGAACTGCGCGCCGTGACCGAGACCCGCGCTGTGCGCCTCGACGCGGCCGCCATGCAGCTCGACCAGGCCCTTCACGAGGGCGAGGCCGATGCCGAGCCCGCCTTCGGCGCGGTCGAGCGAACCGTGCATCTGGGAGAACATCTCGAATACCCGCGGCAGCAGCGTTGGCTCGATGCCGATGCCGCCGTCCTTCACGTCGATCCTGATCTCGTCGACTTCGCGCACCGCGGCAAGTTCGATGATGCCGCCCGGTTCCGAATATTTGGCCGCATTCGTGAGCAGGTTCGCAAGCACTTGCGCGAGGCGCATCGAATCGGCGTCCAGGATGATCGGTGCGGCCGGAAGATCGTGGATCACGGTCTGCCGGCGATCGTCGATCAGCGGATGCGCCGTTTCGAGCGCCATCGCAACGACCGAGGCGAGGTCGACGCGAGCGCGGCGCAACTCGAGCTTGCCGCGCGTGATGCGCGACACGTCGAGCAGGTCGTCGAGCAGCAGCGCCATGTGCTTCACCTGCCGCTCGATCACTTCCTGGCTCCAGCGGCGCTGCGCATCGCTCGCCTCGGGCGAGCGCGACAGCCGGGCGGCCTGGCGGATGGGGGCAAGCGGGTTGCGAAGCTCGTGCGCGAGCGTCGCGAGAAACTCGTCCTTGCGCCGGTCGGCATCGCGCAATGCATCGGAAGCTTCGATGAGCTCGGTGACATCGGGGCTGCTGCCGACGGCGCCGAGGAACTCACCAGCCTCCGAGAAGCGCGGCGCGCCGATCGACTGGACCCAGCGCCAGACGCCATCGCTGCGGCGCACGCGGCCCATCACGCTGAACGGACGCCGCGCGGCGAGTGCTGCGAGCACTTCGCTGGTGTAGCCGTCGGCGTCGTCGGGATGCAGGTACGCGCGCCAGCCATCGGGCCCGAGACGCGCCGGTGCGCGGCCAAAGAATTCCTGGCACGCGCGGTTGGCGAACACCACGCGTCCGTGCGGATCGACGACCCAGACGAGCAGCGGCGAGCTGTCCGCCATCGCACGGAAGCGTTCCTCGCTTTCGCGCAGCGCACTTTCCGCGCGCGCCCGTCCGAGCTCGGCCCACACGCGCTCGGCCGCTTCGCGCATCAGGGCAATTTCGTCGCCATGCCATGCGCGCGGCCCCGGCATGCTGACCCAGAGCGCCGCCGGGCTGCGACCCGCCGTGACGCTCGGCACGGTCACCACGGCGCCGGTGCCTTCGGCAAGCCAGGCTTCTGCTCGACGATGCGTCCGCGTGTCGGCGATGACGATGGGCAGCCCGGCGCGCCGCGCTTCCTCCTCGCCGAAGTGGTCGATCGGAAAGCGCTCGCCGGCGCGGCCCTTCGCGCCGTCGGCACGCCATTCCGCGACAACGCGAAACGCGGTGCCGTCGCGCTCGACTTCGACATACCCGGCGCAGGCGGTCGCAAGCTCGCCACCGATGCCCGAAAGCGCCGCCGCAACGACTTCCTCGGGGCTTTGCGCGGCATGCAGCGCGTCTGCGAAGTCGAGCAGGAAAAGCCGGCGTGCCTCTCCGGCGCGCGTCGCCAGCACGTACTCGCGGCGCGCGCGCGCCATCGCGAGCGTGTTGCCCACGCGCGCATGCAGCTCGCGCGCCGAGAACGGCTTGACGAGATAATCGTCGGCGCCGGCGTCGATGCCCTCGATGCGCGCCTCCTCGCCGGCGCGTGCCGAAAGGACGATCACCGGAAGCTCGCGCGTGGCCGCGTTGTCGCGCAGCGCCTTCAGCAGACCGAAGCCGTCGAGCCTCGGCATCATGACGTCGGTCAGCACGAGATCGGGGCGCGCGCGCTCGATCTCGCGCAGCGCCTCGAGGCCGTCGGCCGCGGTTCGCACATGGAAGCGCGACGACAGGAGCGTGCGCACGTATTCGCGCATGTCGGCGTTATCGTCGACGAGCAGCACCGTATCGGCGTCGGCGGGCGCCCGTGGCGGGCGGGTGCGGGGCGACGCATCGGGTTGCCAGGAAAGCGCCTCGTCGACGAACGCCTCCGCGTACCCGGACGCGCCTGCCGGCTCGGCCGCCGCGTCCGTCGCGTCATCGGGCAGATGCGCCCGATTGCGCGGTAGCGCGACGGTGAATGTCGTGCCGACGTCGACTTCGCTCGCCACGCGCACCGTGCCGCCGTGCAGCTTGACGAACTCCTGCACGAGTGCAAGGCCGATGCCCGAGCCCTCGTGCGTGCGTGCACGCGCGTTCGGAACGCGGTAGAAGCGGTCGAACACCTGCGGCAGCGCATCGGCGGGAATGCCGATGCCCGTGTCGCAAATCGACAGCTCGAACATGTCGCCGGCGGGTACCACGCGCACGCGGATGTCGCCCTGGTGCGTGTGCTTCAGCGCGTTCGACAACAGGTTGAACACGATCTTTTCCCACATGTCGCGGTCGACGTGCACATCGGCAACCGGCACGCAGTCGACGTGCAGGGCAACGCCCGCACGCTCGATCGCCGAGCGGAAGACGCTCGCGAGCTCGGCGGTCAGCGTCGCGATGTCGGTCGGTACGTAGCGCGCGCGCAGCCGCCCGGCCTCGATGCGGGAAAAGTCGAGGAGCGAATTGACGAGCTTCAGCAGGCGCACGCTGTTGCGATGCGCAACCGCGAGACTGTCGCGCACGTCGCTGGCCAGCGCGTCGTCGCGCAGCGCGTCCTCGAGCGGGCCCATCATCAGCGTGAGCGGCGTGCGGAATTCGTGGCTCACGTTCGAGAAGAACGCGGTCTTCGCGCGGTCGATCTCCGCGAGCGCCTCGGCGCGGCGCCGCTCGCCGGCGTAGCTTCGCGCGTTCGCGACGGCCGACGCGATCTGCGCGGCCAGCAGCCTGAGAAAGCGCCGATAGGCATCGTCGAGCGGGCGGTAGCGGTTGAGGCAGGCGACGAACACCCCGGCCGGTTGCGCGTGCCCTTGCTGCTGGATCGGCAGCAGCAACGCCGTTCGCGGCGCATCGGGCCACGGACCGCGCGGCAGATCGCCGAAGCGCGCGTCGAGCTCGATCGTTTGCTCGACACCGCTTGCGAGCACGTCCGCGAGCGGCCACGGCGCATCGTCGATCCGCTCCCCCGCCACGCCATGCGCGTCCCCGGATCGATCCTCCGCGCCGCCATTCGCGTCGTCGAAGCCCGCGCGGAGCGCGCATTGCAGCGTGCCGGCGCGCTGAATGAAGACGACGGCGCAGGGAAGGTCGGGCAGGCCGCCGAGGTGGCGCGCCGCACCCGCGAACACGTCGGCCTCGGAATTCGTGGCTGCGAGATCGGCCCCGATCGCGCCCAGCAGCGCGATGCGGCGCTCGCTGATCCGCCGCTCGGTGTCCTCGGTCACGACGCACAGCATGCCGGCGATGCTGCCGGCGTCGTCGTAAACCGGACTGTACGAAAACGTGTGGTAGGTCTCTTCCGGGTAGCCGCTGCGCTCGAGCAGCAGCATCAGACCCTGGTCCCACGTCGCCTCGCCGGTTTCGAGCACGTGCGCGATGCGCGGCCCGATATCCGGCCAGATTTCGGCCCACACCTTGTCGGAGCGTGCACCGAGCACCCAGTCGCGCCGGATGCCGACCGTCGGCAGATACGCGTCGTTGCAGAAGAACGTGAGATCGGGACCCCACAGCATCCACATCGCGTAGCGCGAATCGAGCAGGATGCGCACGACGGTCCTGAGGCTCTGCGGCCACGATTGCGGCGGCCCGAGCGCAGTCGCCGCCCAGTCGAAGGCGCGCATCCGCCGGCCCATTTCGCCGCCGCGCTCGAGAAAGGCAACGCCGGCCGCCGCGCTCGCGACGTCGTCGCAGGCAGCGCGCGCAGACGAGGCTGGCGGGCGGTTGTCGTCCATCGAACGGGGGGCGAACGGCGGGCCGCGCCATTGCGAGCGCCGCGCGACCGACATCTTAGCCGGTTGCCGTCGGGCACGGCCGGCGCGGGGCGCAACATCGCCGCGCTCGAGCGATCTGCATTGCGGAATCCACCCGCGATCGGTTGCTCGTCGAACGGTCCCTCGTCGAACGGTCCCTTGCCGGGCAAGTGCCGTTTGTGTAATCTGCTGTGTAAGGAGATGCACATGGCGACCAATCTTGACCTGGACCCGGATCTCATCGAACGCGCCGTGAAGGTGAGCGGTGAAAAGACCAAAAAGGCGGCGGTTACCCGCGCGCTGGAGGAGTTCATCACCCGCCGCAGCCAGAAGCGCCTGGCCGAGTTGATGGGAAAGCTCGAATGGAATGAGTCCTTCGACTACAAAGCCGAGCGATCGCGCAGGTGACCCTGTTCGTCGATACGAGCGTGTGGTCGCTCGCGTTTCGACGTGACCAGGTTTCTGCGGCCCCGCAGGTTCGCGTGTTGGGCGATGCGCTCGAGGCCGGCGAAACAATCGTATTCACAGGCCTCGTCTTGCAGGAATTGCTGCAGGGATTTTCCGGCCCGAAGGCGCGAAAGGACATCATCGATCGTTTTGCGGCGCTGCCGCTCCTGGCTCCGGATCGGCTGGATCACATCGACGCTGCGGAGCTGCGCAATCGCTGCCGCCGCGCTGGCTTGCAGATCGGCACGATCGATGCGGTAATTGCGCAGCTCTGCATTCGTCACAGTCTGGTGCTGCTGACCACCGACAACGATTTCGTCCTCGCCGCGCGGCACTGTCCACTGCGGGTTTGGGGGAATGAAAATCGGTCCAACCATCGTTGAATGTGCAGGCCCGTCGGCACGGAGCCGGCTGCAATGACGCCGGCGCCGCTGTCCCGCGCGACCTTGCCGCTGCTGAGCGTTGCGGTCAGCGTCCCGCGCTACGACCCGACGAAGGTGCGTGCCGGTATCGTGCATCTGGGCCTCGGCGGATTCCACCGCGCGCACATGGCGCGCTACATGCACGACTTGATGCAACTCGAACCGGCCGCGTTGTCCTGGGGCATCCTTGGTGCCGGCCTGATGCCCGCCGATCGAAGGATGGTGCAGAGCCTCGCACCACAGGACGGCCTCTACACGCTGGTCGAGCGCTCCCGCAGCGGCGAAGAGGTGGCCGTCATCGGCTCGCTCGCCGGCGTGATCGACGCCAGCGAGTCGACCGAAGCGTTGTTGCAGGCGATCGACGATCGCGCGATCCGCATCGTCAGCCTGACGGTCACCGAAAATGGCTATTGCCTGAATCCGGCGACCAAGCGCCTCGATCCCGAGCATCCGCTGGTTCGCGCCGACCTCGCGCATCCGCAGCGTCCGCGCAGCGCCATCGGGGTCGTCGTCGAAGCACTGCGTCGTCGACACGCATCGGGCGCACCGCCACCGACGGTGCTGAGCTGCGACAACATTCAGCACAACGGCGACGTATTACGCGACGCCACGCTGGCGCTTGCCGCGCTGCGTGACGAGACGCTCGCGGAATGGATCCGTGCCGAAGCTCGCTTCCCCAACACCATGGTCGACCGCATCACCCCGGTCACGGCCGAAGCCGACGTGAGCGCGCTTGCAAGCCGGCACGGTATCGCCGATCGCTGGCCGGTGGTCTGCGAGACGTTCAGGCAATGGGTGATCGAGGATCGATTCCCTCAAGGCCGACCCGCCTGGGAAGACGTGGGCGCCCAGTTCGTCGACGACGTGGCGCCCTACGAGCTCATAAAGCTGAGGCTTCTCAACGGCAGCCACCTTGCCGTGGCGGGCCTCGGCCAGCTCGCTGGATACGAAACGATCGACCAGTCGATGGCCGATCGTCGCATCGCCGCCGTGATGACGACGTTGATGGAGCGCGAGACCGGGCCGACGCTGAAGCCGGTGCCGGGGATCGACCTGGCCGATTACAAGCGCACGCTCGTCGAGCGCTTCGCCAACCCCGCGATCCGCGACACCGTGCAGCGTGTCAACACCGATGCACCGGTCAACGTGATCATCGATCCGATTCGCGACCGTTTGGCCGCGGGCGCCAGCGTCGAATTCCTCGCGCTCGCGCTCGCCGCGTGGATGCGCAGGGTGCGCGGGGTCGACGGCAGTGGCCGGCCGATCCGCGTGGTGCATCCGCTCGCCGATCTCCTGAAGGCGAAGGCCGGGGAGGGCGGTTCGAATCCGGCGGCGTTGCTGTCGATCACGTCGCTGTTCGGTGATCTCGGTGCCGATCAGAGGCTCGTCGAGCCGCTCGCCGCATGGCTCGGGCGATTCGATCGCGAAGGCATCGAAGCAACGCTGCACCGGGCCTTCCAACGCGCCCGGTAGCGCGCTGGCCCGTCGGGGAGACGCTGCATGTTCCTGGGGATCGACCTTGGCACCTCGAGCCTCAAAGCCGTGCTGGTGGACGACGCCGAGCGCATCGTCGGCAGCGCATCGGCGCCGCTGACGGTCGCCAATCCCCACCGCGGCTGGAGCGAGCAGGATCCGCGCGACTGGTGGACAGCGCTGCTGGCGGCTGTCGACGGCCTGCAGCGCGACCACGGTGCAGCGCTCGCCGCCGTGCGCGGTATCGGCCTTTGCGGACAAATGCACGGTGCCGTCGTACTCGATGCCGCCGACCGGGTGCTCCGACCGTGCATCCTGTGGAACGACACGCGTTCCGAGCGTGAATGCCTCGCGCTCATGGAGGCAGAACCGGCGCTTCGCGAAATCACCGGCAACGTGGCGATGCCGGGATTCACCGCGCCCAAGCTCCTTTGGATCAGGACGAACGAGCCGCGAGTGTTCGCGGCGACGCGCCGCATCCTGCTGCCCAAGGCGTGGTTGCGTCTTGGCCTCACCGGCGAGGCGATCGAGGAAATGTCCGACGCCTCGGGCACGCTATGGCTCGACGTCGGCGCGCGTTGCTGGTCGTCGAGAATGCTCGCTGCAACCGGGCTGGACGATCGAGTCATGCCCTCGCTCGTCGAAGGCAACGCCACTGCGGGCCGACTGCGCGTGGACCTCGCCGCACGATGGGGAATGGACGTGGCGCCAGTCGTCGCGGGCGGGGCAGGTGACAATGCCGCCGGCGCGATTGGCGTAGGCGCAGTGCGAGCGGGCGCAGCCTTCGTTTCTCTCGGCACGTCCGGCGTGATCTGGACAACGACCGATCGCTTCCGTCCGTACACCGAAAAGGCCGTTCACGCTTTTTGCCATGCCCTGCCAGGTCTCTGGCATCAGATGGGCGTGACGCTGTCGGCGGCGGCCTCGCTTGGCTGGTGGGCCGGTGTGACCGGCCGCGCGCCGGCCGAGCTGATCGCGGAGGCCGGCGCCACCACACCGCGTGCTGCCGATCCGATCTTCCTGCCCTACCTTTCAGGCGAGCGCACGCCGCATAACGACGGCAGCCTGCGCGGCACATTCGTCGGACTGTCGGCGACGACCGATCGAGCCGCGATGACAAGGGCGATCATGGAAGGCGTGGCATTTTCGTTGCGCGATTGCCTGGATGCACTTTGCGCGTCGGGCACCGTGATTCCCGAGGCCGATGTCATCGGCGGCGGCTCGCGCTCCGGATCCTGGGCCGCGGTTCTCGCGTGCGCGCTTGGAATCGCGCTGCATCGCGTCGAGGAGGGAAACTCGGGCGCGGCATTCGGCGCTGCAAGGCTTGCGCGGCTCGCGGTGACGCACGAGGACCCTGCCGCCGTCTGTCGACCTCCGCGGCGCATCGGGACAGCGCACCCGGATCAATCGACCCGAGCGCAATACGAGGAACGCCTGGCGCGATACCGGTCGTGTCGCCCGCTATCCTCGCTGCACGTCTGACCCCGCGCGGGCCGAGCGAGATCCGGCCGCGATGCGGTGACTTGCTACGCCCCTGTCGAACCGATCGAGCGCATCCAAGACCATGAACGACTCAACGCATCGGTTATGTTGCGCGCCGATGATGGACTGGACCGATCGGCATTGCCGGTACTTCTTCCGGCTGCTGACGAAGCGCGCCCGGCTCTACACCGAGATGATCACCGCGCCGGCGCTGATGCACGGCGACGTGCCGCGCCATCTCGACTTCGATCCCGCCGAGCATCCGGTCGCGTTGCAGCTCGGCGGCAGCGACCCCGCGCAACTCGCGCACGCGGCACGGCTCGGCGAGCGCTGGGGTTACGACGAGATCAACTTGAACTGCGGCTGCCCGTCACAGCGCGTGCAGACGGGCAGCTTCGGCGCGTGCCTCATGGCCGAGCCGGCGCTCGTCGCCGAATGCGTGCGCGCCATGCGCGACGCCGTGCAGGTGCCGGTGACGGTGAAGCACCGCATCGGTCTCGACGCGAGCGAAGATTACGCGTTCGTCCGCGATTTCGTGGGCACCGTCGCGGTCGCGGGATGCGACGTGTTCATCGTGCATGCGCGAAATGCGGTGCTGAAGGGCCTGTCGCCGAAGCAGAACCGCGAGGTGCCGCCGCTTCGCTACGAATTCGTGCACCGGCTGAAGCGCGACTTCCCGCGGCTTGCCTTCGTGCTCAATGGCGGCGTGCACGACTTCGCCACGATCGAGCGCGAGCTTGCGCACGTCGATGGTGTGATGCTCGGACGCGCCGCCTACCACGATCCGTGGCTTCTCGCCGGCGTCGATGCGCGCCTCTACGGCGATTCGCCGGCGGTGCGCGGGCGTGCCGAGGTCGTCGAGGCGCTGATCCCGTACGCCGAACGATGTCTTGCGCAAGGCACGTCACTGCGCGCGATCGTGCGCCACATTCTCGGCCTCTACCACGGCGTTCGCGGCGGGCGACGCTTTCGGCAGATGCTCTCCGACGCCGCGCGCCTGCACGATGCCGACACGTCGCTGCTCGCCGATGCGCTGCGCGTCACCGGCTGATTTGTAAAGCTTGCAACTCGCGCCGCGTTGAACTCGACCGGCAGCGTCGCATCCAACCGGAAGCCGGATGAAAGGGTACGACCAGGTTCGCGCCCGCATTCCTGTCGAGGAGCGAACGACGATGAGCAACACGGTCAGCGACTTCCTGCTGCAACGGCTCGCCGCATGGGGCATCAAGCGGATCTACGGCTTCCCCGGCGACGGCATCAACGGCATCCTCGGGGCGCTCAACCGCGCCGGCGACGAGTTCGAATTCATCCAGGTCCGTCACGAGGAAATGGCGGCGTTCATGGCCTGCGGCCATGCGAAGTTCACCGGCGAGGTCGGCGTCTGCCTCGCCACATCGGGTCCGGGCGCGATCCATCTGCTGAACGGACTGTACGACGCGAAGCTCGATCATCAGCCGGTGGTCGCCATCGTCGGCCAATCGGCGCGCGCAGCACTCGGCGGCAGCTACCAGCAGGAAGTGGACCTGACGTCGCTGTTCAAGGACGTCGCGAGCGAGTACGTCGAGATGATCGTGGCACCCGAGCAGGTGCGCCACGTGATCGACCGCGCGCTGCGCATCGCGCGTGCCCAGCGTGCGCCGACCTGCATCATCATTCCGAACGACGTGCAGGAATTGCCGGCCGAGGCGCCGCCGCGCATGCACAACACGATCCATTCGGGCATCGGGTACGCGATCGCGCGGCCGATCCCGCATGAACACGAGCTGCAGCGCGCCGCCGATGCGCTGAATGCGGGCGGGAAGGTCGCCATGCTCGTCGGCGCCGGCGCGCTGAACGCCACCGCCGAGGTGATCGACGTGGCCGACGTGCTCGGCGCGGGTATCGCCAAGGCGCTGCTCGGCAAGGCCGCGGTGCCCGACAGGTATCCATTCGTTACCGGCTCGATCGGGCTCCTCGGCACGAAGCCCTCGTACCGGATGATGATGGACTGCGACACGCTGCTGATGGTCGGCTCGAACTTTCCGTATTCCGAGTTCCTGCCGCGCGAGGGGCAGGCGCGCGGCGTGCAGATCGACATCGACGCGCGGATGCTCTCGATCCGCTATCCGATGGAAGTCAACCTGGTCGGCGACAGTGCCACGACGCTGCGGCTGCTGCGGCCGCTTCTGAAGCGCAAGCAGGATCGCGCGTGGCGCGAGCGCATCGAGAAGGAAATGACCGACTGGTGGAAGACGCTCGAGGATCGCGCGATGGAAGACGCGCACCCGATCAATCCGCAGCGCGTGTTCTGGGAATTGTCCCCGCGGCTACCCGACCGGGTGATCATCACCTGCGACTCGGGCTCGTCGGCGAATTGGTACGCACGCGACCTCAGGATCCGCGAAGGCATGATGGCGTCGCTGTCGGGCGGGCTGGCGACGATGGGTCCGGGCGTGCCGTACGCGATCGCGGCTAAGTTCGCGCATCCCGACCGCCCGGTGATCGCGCTCGTCGGCGACGGCGCGTTCCAGATGAACGGCATGAACGAGGTGCTGACGATCGGCAAGTACTGGCGCCGCTGGTCCGATCCGCGTCTTGTCATCATGGTGCTGAACAACCGCGACCTCAACCAGGTGACGTGGGAGCAGCGCGTGATGGACGGCGATCCGAAGTACATGGCGTCGCAGGACATCCCCGATTATCCGTACGCGCGCTACGCGAACGACGCGGGCCTGCACGGCATCCGTGTCGACCGGCCCGAGGACGTGGGTCGCGCCTGGGACGAGGCGCTGGCGAGCGATCGGCCGGTCGTGCTGGACATCTACACCGATCCCGACGTGCCGCCGCTGCCGCCGCACGTGACGTTCAAGCAGGCGCGGCGATTCGCGGAATCGCTCGTGAAGGGCGATCCGAACACGGCCGGCGTGATCCGCGCGTCGGTGAAGGAGCTTTTTGCCTGACGCGCGCGACGGGTGAGTCGAAATGAAGCGCGGCGTGCCGATCGATCGCATCGAGGTATCGGCGTACACGATACCGACCGACGCGCCCGAGTCCGACGGGACGCTCGAGTGGCACCAGACGACGCTCGTGCTCGTGCAGGCGAGGGCCGGAGCAACGGCGGGCATCGGCTACAGCTACGCGAACCGCGCCACGGCCGCGCTGATCCACGACACGCTGACTAGCGTCGTCGAAGGGCGCGATGCGCTCGACGTCGCGGGTGCATGGGACGCGATGGTGGCGTCGATCCGCAATCTCGGCCGTCCCGGCATTTCGTCGATGGCGATCGCCGCCGTCGACAATGCGCTGTGGGACCTGAAGGCGCGGCTTTTCGACGTGCCGCTCGTGCATCTGCTGGGCGCCGCGCGCGACGCGATTCCCGTTTACGGCAGCGGCGGCTTCACGTCGTACACGCTCGCGCGGCTCGCCGAACAGCTTGGCGGCTGGGCGCATTCGGGCATACGCATGGTCAAGATGAAGATCGGGCGCGAGCCCGCGGCCGACGTCGGCCGCGTGCGCGCGGCGCGGCAGGCCATCGGTGACGACACGTCGCTTTTCGTCGATGCGAACGGTGCGTACAGCCGCAAGGAGGCGCTGGCATTCGCCGACGCGTTCGTGCAGCAGCGCGTGACGTGGTTCGAGGAGCCGGTGCCGAGCGACGATCTCGAGGGACTGCGGCTCGTCCGCGACCGCGCGCCTGCGTCGATCGACATCACGGCCGGCGAATACGGCTACGACCTCGTCTATTTTCGCCGCATGTGCGAAGCGGGTGCGGTCGACGTGCTGCAGGCGGACGCTACCCGCTGTGCGGGTGTCACCGGTTTCATGCGTGCCGCAACGGTGGCGAAGGCGTTCCACCTGCCGCTGTCGAGCCACTGTGCGCCATCGATCCACGTGCATCCCTGCTGCGCGGTGAACGCGCGGCACCTCGAATACTTTCACGACCACGTGCGCATCGAGCACATGCTGTTCGACGGCGTGCTCGATCCGGTCGACGGCATGCTGCGCCCGGCATCCGACCGCGCGGGCTTCGGCCTCGCGTTCAAGGCGGCCGACGCGAAAAGGTATGCGGTATGAACGACGCGATGCGAAGCGAGCCGGACGCGCACGCGGCGACGCACGACTACCGTGCGCTCGAGCGCGAGCTCGCAACCACCGTCGACGCCGAAGTGCGCTTCGACATCGGCAGCCGCGCGCTGTACGCAACCGACGGCTCCAACTATCGGCAAGTGCCGATCGGCGTCGTCGTGCCGCGCACGGTGGACGCGGTGGTTGCCACCGTTGCCGCATGCCGGCGCCACGGCGCGCCGGTGCTCCCGCGTGGCGGCGGCACCAGCCTCTGCGGGCAATGCTGCAACGTCGCCATCGTCATCGATTTCTCCAAATACCTGAACCGCATCGTCGAGCTCGACGCATCGCGCAAGACCGCGTACGTCGAGCCGGGTTGCGTGCTCGACACGCTGCGCGATGCGGCCGAGAAGCATCACCTGACGTTCGCGCCCGATCCGTCGACGCACAGCCACAACACGCTCGGCGGCATGATCGGCAACGACTCGTGCGGCGTGCATTCGGTGATGGGTGGCAAGACCGTCGACAACGTCATCGAGCTCGACGTGCTGACGTACGAAGGCGTGCGCTTCACGGCGCGGAAGCTCGACGACGACGAGCGGCAGCGCCTGCTCGCCGACGACGGCAGGGTCGCCGAGATCCATCGGCGCCTTTATGCGCTGCGCGACCGCTACGCCGATGAAATCCGCGCGCGCTTTCCCGACATTCCGCGCTGCGTGTCAGGCTACGGCCTGACGCACCTGCTGCCGGAAAACGGTTTCGACGTGGCGCGCGCGCTGGTCGGCACCGAAGGCACGTGCGTCGTCGTGCTCGGCGCGAAGCTGCGGCTTGTCGACAGTCCGCCGGGACGCTCGCTCCTCGTGCTCGGTTATCCCGACGTGTTCGGCGCCGCCGACCATGTCACCGACATCATGAAGCACGGCCCGATCGGTCTCGAGGGCATCGACGACAAGCTCGTGGCCGACATGAAGGCGGTCGGCCTGCATCCCGGCGACGTCGAGCTGCTGCCGAAGGGCGGTGGCTGGCTGCTGGTCGAATTCGGCGGCCGCGATCGGCAGGAGTCGCATGCGAAGGCGCGTGCGTGCATGGACGCGATCGGCAGGACGGCCGGCGCACCGGCGATGAAGCTCTTCGACGACCCGGCGCAGGAGAAAATGATCTGGACGGTGCGCGAAGCGGGTCTCGGTGCCACCGCGCACGTGCCGAACAAGACGATCACCTGGGAGGGCTGGGAGGACGCGGCCGTTCCGCCGGCGCGTCTCGGCGATTACCTGCGCGAGTTTCGCCAGCTTCTCGACCGCTACGATTACGCGGGCGACCTCTACGGTCATTTCGGGCAGGGCTGCGTGCACACGCGCATCGACTTCGACCTCGAGACGCGCGCGGGCATCGAGAAATTCCACGGCTTTCTCGACGATGCGTCGAGCCTCGTCGTGCGCTACGGCGGCTCGCTGTCCGGCGAGCACGGCGACGGCCAGTCGAAGGCCGAGTTCCTGCCGAAGATGTTCGGCGCCGCACTCGTGCGCGCGTTCGGCGAGTTCAAGGCGATCTTCGATCCGCGCGGAAAGATGAATCCGGGCAAGGTGGTGGACCCCTATTTGCCGACGCAGAACCTGCGGCTCGGCGACAGCTTCGCGCCGAAGCAGGCGGTGACGTTCTTCAAGTATCCGAAGGACGCGGGCGTGTTCAGCCGCGCGGCGCTGCGCTGCGTCGGCGTCGGCAACTGCCGCCAGCATCATCACCAGACGATGTGCCCGAGCTACCGCGTGACCATGGAAGAGAAGCATTCGACCCGCGGTCGCGCGCGGCTGCTGTTCGAGATGCTGCGCGGCGATGCGCTCACCGGCGGCTTTCGCGACGAAAACGTCAAGGAATCGCTCGACCTGTGCCTCGCGTGCAAGGGCTGCAAGGGCGACTGCCCGGTGCACGTCGACATGGCGACGTACAAGGCCGAGTTCCTCGCGCATTACTACGCCGGACGGATGCGTCCGCGCTCGGCCTATGCGTTCGGACTCATCGATCGCTGGGCGCGTATCGCGGCGCACGCACCCGGTCTCGTGAATGCACTGACGCAGACGGCGTGGTCGGCCGTCATTGCGAAACGGCTCGCCGGCGTCGCGCCGTCGCGACGCCTTCCGCGTTTTGCCGGAGAAACGTTCCAGCGCCGCTTCGCGCGCCGTCCGCGACCGGCGAGCGCGGACGCGGGCGAGGTCATGCTGTGGCCCGACACGTTCAACAATCACTTCCATCCGGACACGGCGCTCGCCGCCACCGACGTGCTCGAATCCGCCGGCTTCACGGTCAACGTGCCGGCGTTCGCCGTCTGCTGCGGGCGGCCGCTGTATGACTCGGGCATGTTGCGCGAGGCGCAGCAGTACCTGCGCCGCATCCTCGCGCAGTTCCAAACCGAAATCGACGCCGGCATGCCGTTCGTCGTGCTCGAGCCCGCGTGCGCGACGGTGTTTCGCGACGAGATGCCGAATCTGTTTCCCGGCGACGAAGTCGCGAAGCGGCTCGCGGCACAGACGTTCCTGCTCGCCGAATTCCTCACGCAGCGCGCGCCGCACTTCGCGCCGCCGCCGCTCGCCCGCCGCGCGATCGTGCACGGGCATTGTCATCAGAAGGCGATCATGGGCATGGGCGCCGACGAAGCGGTGCTGCGCAAGCTGGGCGTGCGCTACGACCTGCTCGACTCGGGCTGCTGCGGCATGGCCGGCTCGTTCGGCTTCGAGCGCGCGAAAGCGGCCATCTCGGTTTCGATCGGCGAGCTCGTGCTGCTGCCCGCCGTACGTGCCGCAGCCGCCGACTGCCTCGTGATCGCCGACGGCTATAGCTGCCGCGAGCAGATTGCGCAGTGCACCGGCCGGCAGGCCATTCATCTCGCCGACGTGCTGCGAATGGCGCTCGCCGGGGCGGGCGTCGTCGCCGAATCCGTTGCACCCGCGGACCGCGACGTGGCAAGCCAAACGGTGCCGCACTGACGAAGGGGCCCGACCATGCGCGCGAAGCCGATCGACTCCGGCACCGGCCGGACCTGGGCAGTGATCTTCGACACCGGCGACGAACCGATGAGCGCGCTGCTCGCGTTTGCAACGCAGCAGCGGCTCACCGCGGCGCGATTCACCGCGATCGGTGCGTTTCGCGATGCAACACTCGGCTATTTCGACGTGGCATCGAAGCGGTACGAGAAGATTCCCGTGCGTGAGCAGGTCGAGGTGCTTTCGCTGATCGGCGACGTGGCGCTGGAAGACGGCAAGCCGAAGGTTCACGCGCACACGGTGCTCGGCAAGCGCGACGGCACCGCGCATGGCGGACATCTGCTCGAAGCGCACGTGCGTCCGACGCTCGAGGTGATGCTGACCGAATCGCCCGTGGCGCTTCGCCGGGTGTTCGACCCCGGCGTCGGACTCGCCCTGATCGAGATCGACCGCAATGCACGAGCCTGAGGCGATGCGGCCGGTGCATGCGGTTGCCGAATCGCGGCGTGCAAGGCTGCCGTGGCGGCGGGCGAACGAAGTGGTCGTCATCACCGGCGCCAGCGCCGGCGTCGGACGCGCAACCGCGCGTGCGTTTGCGCGACGCGGCGCGCGCGTCGGTCTCATCGCCCGCGACGCCGACGCGCTGCAGGCGACGTGCCGGGACGTCGAATCCCTCGGTGGCACGGCCGTGCCGTGCGTCGCCGATGTCGCGCGCGCGGCCGAAGTGGAAAGCGCCGCGGCGATGATCGAGGAGCGGCTGGGGCCGATCGACGTGTGGATCAACAACGCGATGGTGACGATCGTCTCGCCGGTCGCGGAGCTCGCGGCGGACGAAGTGCGGCGCGTCACCGAGGTCACCTACCTCGGGACGGTTTACGGAACGCTCGCGGCGCTGCGGCGCATGCGCTCGCGCAATCGCGGCGCGATCGTGCAGGTGGGCTCGGCGCTTGCCTACCGGGCGATTCCGCTG
>DASSVX010000068.1:0-3254 GCA_035705655.1 Casimicrobiaceae bacterium | reverse complement strand
GCGACCGGCGAGCGCGAAATCTCGACGACGATGGCGTTCGTGCAGATGCTCGGCATGCTGATCCGCGACAAGACGCTCGGCAGGCACGTCGTGCCGATCGTGCCCGACGAGTCGCGCACGTTCGGCATGGAAGGGATGTTCCGCCAGCTCGGCATCTATTCGGCGGTCGGCCAGCTCTACAAGCCGCAGGATGCCGATCAGCTCATGTACTACCGCGAGGATCGCAAGGGGCAGGTGCTGCAGGAAGGCATCAACGAGGCCGGTGCGATGTGCTCGTGGATCGCCGCGGCGACGTCGTACAGCACCAACGACATGCCGATGCTGCCGTTCTACATCTACTACTCGATGTTCGGCTTCCAGCGCTTCGGCGATTTCGCGTGGGCGGCCGGCGACATGCGCTCGCGCGGGTTCCTGCTCGGCGGCACCGCGGGCCGCACGACGCTGAACGGCGAGGGGCTGCAACACGAGGACGGCCACAGCCACGTCCTCGCGTCGACGATTCCCAATTGCGTCGCCTACGACCCGACGTTCGCCTACGAGGTCGTCGTCATCATCCGCGAAGGCATCCGGCGCATGGTGGAGGCGCAGGAAGACGTGTACTACTACGTCACGCTGATGAACGAGAACTATGCGCATCCCGCGATGCCGGCCGGCGCGGAAGCGGGAATCATTCGCGGGCTTTACCTGTTGCAGGCCGGTGCCGAAGCGACGGGCCCGCGCGTCCAGCTCATGGGATCGGGGACGATCCTGCGCGAGGTGATTGCCGGCGCCGAGCTGCTGCGCAACGATTTCGGCATCGACGCCGACATCTGGAGCGCACCGAGCTTCACCGAATTGCGGCGCGACGGCATGAGCGTCGAGCGTTTCAACCGGCTGCATCCGGCGCAGCCGCCGCGCAGGAGCTACGTCGAAACGTGCCTCGACGGGCACGCGGGTCCCGTCGTCGCGGCCACCGATTACATGCGCGCGTACGCCGACCAGATTCGAGCCCTGGTGCCACGCCGCTACGTCGTGCTCGGCACCGACGGATTCGGCCGCAGCGATTACCGGGTCAAGCTGCGGCGCTTCTTCGAGGTCGATCGTCATCACGTCGCGGTTGCGGCGTTGAAGGCGCTTGCGGACGACGGACAGATCGCGGTTAGTGTCGTTGCCGATGCCATCGCGCGCTACGGACTCGATCCCGAGCATCCCGATCCGTGGACCGTATGACCACGCGGGAACCGGCAGCGCCGCGGGCGGGGAAGGCGTCGGTGTCGCCACCGCCTGCCAGCGCGCAGTCGCCGGCCGGCATCGCCGAGGTGCGCGTGCCCGACATCGGCGGCTTTCGCGACGTGCCTGTCATTGAGATCATGGTGAAGCCGGGCGACGTCGTCGAGGCCGAGGATTCGCTCGTGACGCTCGAATCGGACAAGGCGACGATGGACGTGCCGTCGCCGCTCGGCGGCACCGTTCGCGAGCTTCGCGTCGCGGTCGGCGACAGGGTCTGCGAAGGCACGACGATCGCCACGCTGACCACCGAAGTGGATGCAATGCAGGCGCCGGCATCGCCCGCGGCACCGCAGGCGCAGCGTCCCGAATTCGCTGCGCCTCCAAAAACGCCAGAAGCGCGGCATACGCGATCGACCGCGGCGCCGGCGAGCGATGCGGCGCCGATCGCCTTGCCATACGCCAGTCCCGCCGTGCGCAGGCGCGCACGCGAGCTCGACGTCGACCTGGTCCACGTGAGCGGAAGCGGGCGCAACGGCAGGATCGTGCGCGAGGACGTCGAGGCCTTCGCGAAAGGGGTCGTCCACGCCGCGGTGCCGCCGCGCGATGCGCGGTCGGACCAATCCGTGCATGCCGCGCGCACGAGCGTCGACGTGCTGCCGTGGCCGAAGGTCGATTTCGCGAAGTTCGGCCCGATCGAAGCGAAGCCGCTTTCGCGCATTCGCCGCCTCTCGGGCGCGAACCTCGCGCGGAACTGGGTGACGATCCCGCACGTCACCAATCACGACGACGCCGACGTCACGGAGCTCGAGGCGTTTCGGATCGAGCTCAACGGCGAGATCGCGAAGAGCGGCGTGCGCGTGTCGATGCTCGCGTTCCTGATCAAGGCCGCGTGCGCGACGCTCGCGGCGTTTCCCGAGTTCAACGCATCGCTCGACGGCGACGAGCTGATCCTGAAGCGCTACTACCATATCGGCTTCGCCGCCGATACGCCGGACGGTCTCGTCGTGCCGGTGATACGCGACGCCGATCGCAAGGGCATCGTCGACATCGCGAAGGAAGCGGGCGAGCTCGCCACGCTCGCGCGCAACGGCAAGCTCGGCGCCGATCGCATGCAGGGCGGCACGTTCACGATCTCGAGCCTCGGCGGCATCGGCGGCACGTATTTCACGCCGATCATCAACGCGCCCGAGGTCGCGATCGTCGGCGTCTGTCGCGCTGCATGGAAGCAGATATCGGTCGACGGGACGAGCGCCGCGTGGCGGCTGATGCTGCCGCTGTCGCTGTCGTACGATCACCGTGTGATCGACGGCGCGGCGGCCGCCCGGTTCAATCGCCATTTCGCGCAGTTGCTCGCCGAGATGCGGCGCGTGCTGCTCTGAATCGAAGTTTCGACAACAACAGGAAAACCGCATGCCCAGCGTCGAAGTGAAGGTCCCGGACATCGGCGATTTCAAGGACGTGCCCGTCATCGACGTGCTCGTGAAGCCCGGCGACACCGTCGAGCCGGAAGACGCGCTCGTCACGCTCGAATCGGACAAGGCGACGATGGACGTGCCGTCGCCCGCTGCGGGGACGGTGAAGGCCGTCGCGGTGAAGGTGGGCGACAAGGTGTCGCAGGGCAGCGTCGTCCTGACGCTCGAGGGCGAGCCGGGCGCCGGCCAGCCGGCGGAAGCGAAGCGTGCATCTGCCGCCCCCGCGCCACCGACCGCGACCGCCGCACCGGCCAAACCCGCCGCGCCGGCAGCGCAAGCGTCCAAACCCGCGGCGCAAACACCGCAACCGGCCGCGGGCCCGGCGACCTTCACCGGCCGTGCCGACGTCGAATGCGACATGCTGGTGCTCGGGTCGGGTCCGGGCGGCTACTCGGCCGCGTTTCGCGCCGCCGATCTCGGCATGAGGACCGTGCTCGTCGAGCGCTACGCGACGCTCGGCGGCGTTTGCCTCAACGTCGGCTGCATCCCGTCGAAGGCTTTGCTGCACACGGCGTTCGTGATGGACGAGGTGAAGACGATGGCCGCGCACGGCATCAGCTACGCCCCGCCTGC
>DASSVX010000067.1:0-7493 GCA_035705655.1 Casimicrobiaceae bacterium | reverse complement strand
CGCGCGCAACTGCTAGCGCTCCGCAACCGGAAGGCTGCGGAACACATCGTCCATCACCTCCTGCGGCAGGTCCGGCGCGAGCGCAGCGATTTCGTCGGCGGGCAATGCCTCGGTCGCCGCGACGAGTTCCTCGGTGTCCATCGCCGAGATCAGCGACTCGCGCACCGCATCGGACGCCTCGACGAGGATCTCGCCGTCGCGATCCGCCTTGACCAAATCCCAGATGTAGAGGCGCTCGTCGAGTGGCAGCGCCTCCAGCACGTACGCGATGTCGGCGGCGTGCAGCCGCGCGAGCGTGCGCTCGAGCGCCGCCTTGTTCTCTCGCGCGACGGCGCTTTGGCGCAACTCGTCGCGTGCCGCGTCGGGCGCGTGCCCGAACTGCTCGTGGATCAACCCTTCGACGAGTCGGTTCTTGCGCAGGAGCGCGGTGACTTCGGCGAGCGCGTCCTCGACGTGCTCGCGCGGCTCGGGGCGATCGGCAACGGTTTCGCTTTCTGGCATCACCAGGCGAGTATCGGGGCGCGGGCCGCCTACGGCAACTCGGCGGCAGGCATTCGCGCGAGAATGATCTGGATCTTGCGGCCGAGCCCGGGCGCACCGGGATTGCGTTCGTAGAAGCGCGGGTTGGGCGCCATTGCGGCGAGTCGCGCCGCCTGCTCCGGCGAGAGCCGCGCAGCCGACGTGCGGAAATAGCGCTGTGCGGCGGCCTCGGCGCCAAACACGCCGTTACCCCACTCGATGACGTTGAGATAAAGCTCGAAGATGCGGCGCTTGTCGAGCAGCGCCTCGAGCATCAGCGTGATGACGGCTTCCTCGCCTTTGCGAAACCACGATCGCGCGCCCGACAGGAACAGGTTCTTGGCAAGTTGCTGCGTGATCGTCGAGCCGCCGGCGACGATCCGGCCGCGCTTCTGGTTCTTCTCGATCGCGAGCTCGATGCCATCCCAATCGAAGCCTTCATGCTCGACGAATTTCGAGTCCTCGGCCGCGATCATTGCCCGCTTCAGCGATACCGCGACGCGTTCATAAGGCACGAACTGATAGCGCAGCGGAGCACCCGGCGTCTTGCGCTCGAGCTCACGCATTCGATCGGCCATGAACGACGTCTCGCGCGGCGGATGGTCGCGCCACCAGACGATCATCGCCGCGAAATACAGGTGGACGAGCACGACGGCGAGTGCCACGAAGCCGACGACGACACCAAGCACCCGCCACACGCGTTTCATCGGTGGCTTCCTGGTGACTGTGGATGGTTGAACGCTTGGGGGCCGCAGGCCCTAGCGTTTCACAGCGATGACCGGCGCCGTCGTAAGAGCCCGGTCAATCACTATGGAGCTCGTCACCCTTCGCGAACGTCCACGTGCGCGTGATGTTCAGGATGTCGGTATCGCGGCGGATGTCGTCGGGAAACGGCGCATAGGGACCCGCCATCTCGACGATTTTCACCGCCGCGGCGTCGAGCACGCGCTGGCCGGATTTGCGCTTCACCTCGACATTCTCGATGCTGCCGTCGGCGCGAATCGACACGGACAGGATCAGGCTGCCATAGAGCCGGTTTTGCCGCGCTGCTTCCGGGTAGTTCGTGTTGCCGATCCGCTCGACTTTCATCCGCCAGTCCTCGACATAGCGCGCGAACCGGTATTCCTTCGCCTGCGCACCGATGAACTTGCGGCGGGGAATCTTCTGGTACGCGTCCATGTCGCGCGCGATTTGCGCCTCGAGCCGCATCGCCTCCAGCGTTCGCTGCATCAGCTCATTGGCCGTGGGCGAATCAGTGCGCTCGCTCTCGTCGACGGGCTTCGGCTCGGGAACCGGCACGACGACGCCGGAGCGAAGCTGCGTCAGCATCTCGCGCGTCACGTTCTCCTGCGCGTCGGCGCGCGAGGATGCGACGGCGACGTTCTGCCGCGGCATGTCGTTCGGCAGCACGGGCAGCGGAGTCTTCGCGCGGCGGTCCTTTTCCGTGTTGCCGCCACCATCGAGATTTGCCTGCGCGAGGATGTCGGCCTTCGCCGGCTTCGATGCGGACCGCGCATTCACGAGCGCGATTTGCAGCGGCGCCGCGTCGTTGGTGAAACGGCCCGATCCGAACGTGAAGTGAATCGTCATCGCGATGGCGTGCAGTGCGATGGATACGCCGACGGCAATGCCGATCGCCGACACGCGGCGTGCCGGCGCGATCGATTCGGGCGGTATCCGCGCCGGCGGCAGCACACCGGCGAAGCGAAGGTTGCCTTTGCGTTGCGACGCGGGCTTCGCCGTCGCCAGCCGCTCCGGCTGCGGCTTCGCAGACGTCCCGCGCGCGGGGACGACGGCGTCGCGGTCGGTTCGGACCGCGGACAGCTTCGGCTGGGCGACGGGCTGGGGCAAGGCGTAGCGTGCGGATTGGCTCAACCTGATTCTAGCGCGGTCATGCCGTCGTCATAGCGTTGCGGGCCGGCCATTGATCAGCCGTGAAGCGCCGCGTGGCAACATTCCAACGGTTTTGGCGGAGGTTTCAGCCGGCGGCGCCGGCGTAACGGCATTCGAGGGTTGCGTCGAGGAGGTCGATGCGGCCGATGGCGACGCGAACGCCGGCGCCGGGCGTCCCCGCCGGCAGGTCGGGCAGCCGGACGACGAGCGGCAACGAATCGAACCGGACGAGATTGTCCCGGATGATCGTCGCCGTGCACTCGGACACATGCTCCTGCAGCAGCCAGCGCAGGCACCAGTAACGCTCCATCCGGTCCTGCAGCTCCGCGTACTGCGAATACGTAGCCTCGAAGTCGGCGAGTGCGGCAAAGAGCTCGGCGTCGCCGTCGACGTACGGCGCCCGCTCGTTGCGAACCGTCGCAATAAGTTGCCGCTGGTTGACGAGGTCGCTGTACCGCCGCAGTGGCGAGCTCGACCACAGGTAATGGCTGACGCCGAGTCCCTGGTGCTCGCCGGGACGCGTGCTCATCTTCACCTTGCCGCCCGCCTGCACGCGATAGAAGCCGGGAATTCCCGCATCGGCGATCCGCTGTCCCCAAACGTGGTTGACGTGAATCATCAGCTCGGCAACGAGCTTGTCGAGCGGGCTGCCGCGCGGACGCGCCGCGATCGTCACACGGCCGCGCTCACCGGCGCCCTCCCGGGTCCAGTCGACGTCGAACGTGAAATCGGTGCGCGCGACGTCGGGCTTGCCGCGCGCGGCAGCGACGTGTTGCGCAAGCTGCCACAGCGCGCGAAGCTCTGCGGTCCATGGCGGATCGTCCGCGGCAGCGTCGCGCGCGAACGCTTCCGTCAGCGTGGCCAGTCGGAGATTCGCCGCGATCGGCACGCGCTCGAGCGCCGTGCGATGGCGCAGCGGCGCGCCGTCCGGTCCCGTTTCGACATAGAGCGACAGCGCCGGCGGCGTCGTTTCCTCGCGCAGCGTCAGCGCCTCGACGACCCGCTCGGGCAGCATCGTCAGCTTGCGTCCCGGCATGTAAACCGTCGACAGCCGCCGGCGCGCAATCGCATCGAGTGCGGTCCCCGGCGCGATCAGCAGTGCGGGCGCTGCAATGTGAATGCCGATCTCACGATGCCCGTCACCGAGGTCGCGCACCGAGAACGCATCATCGATCTCCGTCGTCGACGCATCGTCGATCGAGAAGGCGCGCACCGGCGCAACCGGCAGCTCCGGCGTCGGCGGCAACGGATCCCACGCCGGAAATTCGACGCCCTGCGGAAACGTCTCGGTCAGGAACCGATTGAAGTGATAGTCGTGCGAAGACGGGATCGCGCCACACGCGCGAAGCAGATCGGCGGCGCTGATGCGTTCGGCCGCACACGCGGCGTCGAGCGCCTTCCATTCGGGCGCGTTCTTGTCCGGCCGGTACAGCAGCATGTCGAGCTTGGCGGCGAGCGCGGCCGGCAAACGGTGCGCACGCAGCTCGGCGCTCCATTGCGCGATATCGCGCGCCTCTCGCTCCTTGCGGGCGACGGATGCCAGCGCCGCTTTCAACGCGTCGGGCGGTGCACGGCGATAACGGCCACGTCCCTTGCGATAGAAATACATCGGCGCGCGCGACAACGCGAGTGCAACGGCCGCCGCTTCGGCGGGCGCCGGTGCGGCGCCGTAGTACTCGCGCGCGAGCTCGTCGAAACCGAATTCGTCGTCGACCGACACTTCCCACAGGAACTGCGTGTCGATGTCGGCGACGATCTGGTGCGCCTTCGCCATCGTCTCAGCAGCGGACGGCGCGGCGAAGCGCAATAGCACGTGCGCTGCCTTGATCTTCTGCCGCTTGCCGGAAATCGCCTCGACCTGGAGCGATGCGTCCTGATCGGCGAGGAGTGTGCCGGCCTTCAGTTGACCGTCGTCCTCGAACAGCACATTCATGCGTATCGGTTACCGCAAAACGGGCGCTGATTGTAACCCGCGCTCGTGCGGCGTCCGCGTTACAAGCACGGCGGATTCACGCCGAAATGTCCACAATCGGCGCGTCGAGGGCATGCGACAATCGGTCGACGCCTACTGGGAAATCTCATGCGCACGAGCACCGAGCGGTTCCTGACGACGCATACCGGCAGCTTGCCGCGGCCCGATGATCTCGTGCGGATGATGTATGCGAAAGAGGAAGGCGTACCGGTCGAGCGCCATGCGCTCGCAGCGCGCGTCGAGTCGGCCGTCGCCGATGTCGTCGCCCGTCAGGTGAAGGCCGGCGTCGACATCGTCAACGACGGCGAGATGAGCAAGCCGAGCTACGCGACCTACATCAAGGATCGGTTGTCGGGTTTTGGCGGCGAAGGCAATACGTTCGTCTATCAGGATCTCGCCGATTTCCCGAAGCTCGAGAAGCGCGTGTTCGGTGATCCCGGCCGGTCGCGGCGCAAGACGCCCGCGTGCAATGCGGCGATCGGCGTTCGCGATCCACAAGCCGCGCGCACCGACATCGCGCATCTTTCCACTGCAATGAAGACAGCAGGTGCGACCGACGGATTTCTGACGGCAGCATCGCCCGGTGTCGTGTCGCTGTTCTTTCGCGACGAGCACTATGGCAGCGAAGAGGCCTACCTTGCCGCGATTGCCGACGCGATGCGCGACGAGTACGAAGCGATCGCGGCTGCGGGTTTCGTGCTGCAGATCGACTGTCCCGATCTCGGCATGGGCCGGCACATTCAATTCGCGTCGCTGTCGCTGCCGGAATTTCGCAAGAAGGCCGAGCTGCACGTCGAGGCGTTGAACGACGCGCTGCGCAACATCCCGCCCGAGCAACTGCGCATGCATCTGTGCTGGGGCAACTACGAAGGGCCCCATCACTGCGACGTGCCGCTTGCGGACATCATCGACGTCGTGTTTCGCGCGCGACCCTCGGCGATCGCGCTGGAGGCGGCGAATCCGCGTCACGCACACGAATGGAAGCTGTTCGAGACGGTCGAGCTTCCCGAAGGCAAGGTGCTGATCCCCGGCGTGATTGAGTCGAAATCGAACTTCGTCGAGCATCCGGAGCTGATCGCGCAGAGGATTGGCCGCTACGCGAATCTCGTCGGCCGCGAGAACGTCATGGCCGGCAGCGATTGCGGCTACGGCACATGGGTCGGCCAGGCTGCGGTCGATCCCGACGTCGTCTGGGCCAAAATGGCGGCGCTTGCCGAAGGAGCCCGAATCGCATCGCGCGAATTCTGGAAGCGGTAACGTCGGGTTTGCATCGATCAACACGGCGCGTCGCATGTGCCGGCGCAAAAGGACATCCCAATGGAATACCGGCGACTTGGGTTGAGCGGCCTCGAGGTGTCGATCGTGTGCCTCGGCACGATGATGTTCGGCGATCGAACGGATGCAGCAGATGCGAACGCGATCGTCGCGCACGCATTCGAGCACGGAATCAATTTCATCGATACCGCGGACGTCTACGCGAACGGTGCGTCGGAAACGATCACTGGGGCGGCGATCCGCGGGCAGCGTTCGAAGTGGATCCTCGCGACGAAGGTCGGCAATCCGATGGCCGGTGATGGGAATGCGCGACCGCACACGGGCGGCCTGTCGCGACGCTGGATCATGCAGGCGTGCGAAGCGAGTCTCGCGCGGCTTGGCTGCGAGTTCATCGACATCTACTACCTGCACATCGACGACGCGAAGACGCCGCTCGCGGAAACGGTCTCGGCAATGGGCGCGTTGATCGATGCCGGCAAGATTCGCTATTTCGGTATTTCGAATTTCCGCGGCTGGCGCATCGCCGAGCTGATGCACTGGTGCGAGCGTCTCGGCGTTCCGCCGCCCGTCGTCTGTCAGCCGTATTACAACCTGCTGAACCGGATGCCCGAGGTCGAAGTGCTCGCCGCGTGCGATCACTACGGCATCGGCGTCGCTTCGTATTCGCCGGTGGCGCGCGGCGTGCTGACGGCGAAGTACGCACCCGGCAACGTGCCCGCCGACTCGCGCGCCGCCCGCAACGATCGGCGGCTGATGCAGACCGAGTTTCGCGAAGAGTCGTTTGCGATCGCGCAGACGCTGAAGCAGCACGCCGAGCGCACCGGGCGCACGCCAGTGCAGTTCGCGCTCGCGTGGCTGTGGGCGAACCGGATCGTCACATCGGTGATCGCCGGCCCGCGAACACTTGCGCAGTGGACCGACTACGTCGACGCGATCGGGGCGCCGTGGAGCGCGGATGACGAAGCGCTTGTCGACTCGCTCGTCCGTCCCGGTCATCCATCGACACCGGGGTACAGCGACCCGCAGTATCCGATCTACGGTCGCAGGCTGGATTGATCGACGCAAGGCCAACGCGGGCGGGCGCCGGCCGCGGCGTCGTGCTGCTCGTCGTAGTCGTAGCACTCGCGGCAATCGCGTGGGGTGCAGTAGCGGGCGCGAAACCGGAGGGCCAGCGTCCGCCCGTTCGCGTGATGCTGGTCGACGCCGGCTGGTATGCGGCGCTGCCGGCCGATCCAGCGGCGGCGACGAAAGCATTCATCGACCGTGTACCTGCCGACGCGCGCGCGAGCGCCGAGGCATACAACCGGCAAAGCGTCGCGGCGATCGTGCTGCGAATCGTCGTGCTGTTCGTCGTGACGACGCTGACGATGATGAGTGGCCTGGCCGCGCGCTTCCGCGACAACGCGCGGCGGCTGACGCGGCGGGTGTTCCTGCAGGACGCGCTCGTCGTCGTGCAATTCATCGCGCTTGCAATGGCGGCAGGATTGCCCGTCGAGATATTCGCGGGATTCGTCCGCGTGCGCGCGGCTGGCCTGTCGCACATCGCCTTCTGGCCGTGGCTGACCGACTATCTGCTGCGCTGGACCGTCGACCTCGTTTTCTACGTGATCGGGATCGCGGCGATCATGGCGTTGATCCGCCGCCTTCCGCGCGCGTGGCCAGCACTGGCGACGCTCGTGTATGTCGCGCTCTACGCGACGTACACGCTGATATCGCCGGTCTTCATCGAGCCGCTTTTCAACGTGTTCGCGCAGCTTCGCGAAGGGCCTGCACGCGAGCGCATCCTGTCGCTGGCGCGCGCGAACGGCATCGACACCGACGGCGTGTACATCAA
>DASSVX010000066.1:0-15672 GCA_035705655.1 Casimicrobiaceae bacterium | reverse complement strand
CGCAATGGCTCGCGTATTCGCTGTTCGAGCCGTTCGAATGGGCGGGCATCCCGGTCACCGATCGCGACGCGCTGACCGCTTTGCCCGAATACCGCAACGGCGGCCTGCTGATCGACACCGGCGTGCTGAAGCTCGATTCCTGCGTCGATCGCGGGGCGCAGTGGGCGCCGGAAAGCGAGCTCGTCGTCGAGTGGCGCGCACTCACCGTCACGCTGCTCGATGAGCTTGCACAATGCGTGCGTGCCGAGCTCGACCGGCCGCAATTGCCGCTCGCCTGCATTCTGGAAGGCGGGACCTGGGCCGCGGGCCGCGAGCTCGCGATGCGCCTGCGCAACGGCGAGCCGCCGCTGCGCGTGTTGTCGGACGGCACCGTCTTCTGATGCCGGAAGCGGCGGCAACCGTGCACGTGCTCGATCACCCGCTGATCCAGCACAAGCTCACGCTGATGCGGCGCAGGGAAACGAGCACGACCAACTTCCGCCGGCTCCTGAACGAGATCGGCGCGCTGATGGCCTACGAGGTCACGCGCGATGCGCCGATGAACGAGGTCGAAATAAAGACGCCGCTCGAGACGATGCGCTCGCGGCTCATCGACGGCAAGAAGCTCGTATTCGTGCCGATCCTTCGGGCCGGCACCGGTTTGCTCGACGGCTTCCTGAACGTCGTGCCCGGCGCGCGCGTCGGGCACATCGGCCTCTACCGCGATCCGAAGACGCTCGTCGCCGTCGAATATTATTTCAAGCTGCCGGGCGGCATGCACGAGCGCGACGCGATCGTGCTCGATCCGATGCTCGCAACGGGCCATTCGGCGGTCGCGGCGGTCGAGCGGCTGAAGGAGACGCGGCCGCGCTCGATCCGCATCGTCTGTCTCGTCGCGTGCCCCGAAGGCATCGCGACGTTCCAGGAGGCGCATCCCGACGTGCCGGTCTACACCGCCGCGATCGATCGCGAGCTCGACTCGCACGGTTACATCCTTCCCGGCCTCGGCGACGCCGGCGACCGGATCTTCGGCACCAAGTAGGCCCGGCGGTGCGGTGGTATCGTGGTCGGCTCGATGACAGGGGGCGGGTCGCCGGCCGGCTTGCAGAACTTGCCGTTCGTCGCAACGTCGTAAGGATCGGACGCGCCAGGCGAACTCATTGCGCGTGTCCCCCACGAAGGAGGTCTCCATGCGCAACCTGTTTTTCATGATGGTGTTCGCCGCGCTCGGCGCGCACGCCGCGGTTCCCGATTACGCCGGCCCCGTGTCGAAGGCGAGCACGCCGGGCGAGGCCACCGCGGTCTTCGCCGGCGGATGCTTCTGGGGCGTCGACGCCGTGTTCAAGCATGTCAAGGGCGTCACCAACGTCGTGTCGGGCTATTCCGGCGGCAGCGCTGCCACCGCGAAGTACATGATGGTCGGCACCGGCGCCACCGGGCACGCCGAATCGGTGAAGGTGACGTACGACCCGTCGAAAGTCGATTACGCCGAGCTCTTGAAGGTGTTCTTCTCGGTCGCGCACGATCCGACGCAGCTCAACAGGCAGGGTCCCGACGTCGGCTCGCAGTATCGCTCGGCCATCTTCTATGCGAATGCACAGCAGAAGGAGCTCGCCGAGCGTTACATCGCGCAGCTCGACGCGGCCAAGGCATTCGGCAAGCCCATCGTCACGCAGGTCGCGCCGCTCGACAAGTTCTACCCGGCCGAGGATTATCATCAGAATTACCTGGCGCTGCATCCCGAGCAGCCGTACATCGTCTACAACGACCTGCCGAAGCTCGCCGAGCTGAAGAAGGAATTCCCCGCGTGGTACAAGCCGTAGACTGAGGAGGCCCCATGTCATTCGATCTCGGAGGACTGCTGCAGAAGTATCTGAACGTGCCGGCCGGACAGGCGGCGCCCGGCGCCGAGGAACATTTCGACCAGGTCGCGCAGCATGCATCTCCCGAGGTGTTGGGCCAGGGCATTTCCGACGCGCTGCGCTCTGACGCAACGCCCCCGCTCGGGCAGATGGTGAGCGACGTGTATTCGAAGGCGGATCCGAATCAGCAGGCCGGGATGCTGAACCAGATTCTCGCTTCGCTGCCGCAGGGCGCGCTGTCCTCGCTGGGCGGCGGAGCGCTGTCGTCGCTCGGCGGAGGTGCGCTCGGCGGACTGCTCGGGCAGTTGACCGGCGGCGGCACGCCGCAGGTCACCCCGCAGCAGGCGTCGCAGATCTCTCCGTCGCAGGTGCAGGATCTCGCGAATCACGCCGAGCAGCATGGGTCGGGCGTTTTCGACGCGCTCGGCAACTTCTACGCGCAGCATCCCGATCTCGTGAAGCGGCTCGGCGCCGCCGCGATCACGATCGCCATGGCGAACATCGCGGGCCGCATGCGACGCTGAGGCGCACGCACGTCGACGATGCGCGGTGCGCGCGCCTTCGCGGCGCCTCGCACCGCGTTTGACTTCCAGGGGACGTATGGCAAACCGCACGCTGAATCTCGACGACTCGTTGTACGCATACGTTCTGGCGCATTCGCTGCGCGAGCATCCGGCCCAGACCGCATTGCGCGAGGCGACGAAGGCGCACCCGCACGCCGGCATGCAGATCGGCCCCGAGCAGGGTCAGTTCATGGCGTTGCTCGTGCGGCTGATCGGTGCGCGGCGCACGCTTGAGATCGGCGTCTTCACCGGCTACAGCGCGCTCAGCGTGGCGCTGGCGTTGCCGGACGATGGCCGTGTGCTCGCGTGCGATGTGAGCGACGAGTACACGCGCATCGGCAAGCCGTACTGGGAAGCGGCCGGCGTCGCGCACAAGATTCATCTGACGCTCGCGCCGGCACGCGCGACGCTCGACGCGCGGCTCGCCAACGGCGAGGCGAACGCGTTCGACTTCGCGTTCATCGACGCCGACAAGACGGCATACGACGACTATTACGAGCGTTGTCTCATGCTGGTGCGGCCGGGCGGCCTGATCGCGATCGACAACGTTCTGTGGGGCGGCAGCGTCGCCGAGCCGGCGACGACGGCCGACACCGCCGCGCTGCAGGCGCTGAACGACAAGCTGCATCGCGACGAGCGCATCGATCTGTCGTTGCTGCCCATCGGCGATGGATTGACGCTCGCGCGCAGGCGCTAGCGACCCCGGGCAGGCGAGGGCAGACGATGTTGGTCGCGACATGGAACGTCAACGGAATTCGCGCACGCGAAGCGCAGTTTTGCGACTGGCTCGACCGCGACCGCCCCGACGTCGTGTGCCTGCAGGAGCTCAAGGCCGAGCCGGCGCAGATTCCCGAGCGCTGCCGGCACGCCGATTATCACGTCTACTGGCACGGCATGCGCGGCTACTCGGGCGTGTCGCTGCACGTCAACAAGGCGTTGCACGGTGACGCGCCGGCGTTCGCGCATCCCGATTTCGACATGGAATCGCGCATCGTGCAGGTAGCGCTCGGCGACCTCGTCGTTGCTTCGGTTTACGTGCCGAACGGCGGCAAGGACTATCAGGCGAAGATCGCGTTCCTGTCGAAGCTCGCCGACTGGGCGGCGCGGCTTCATGCCGAAGGGCGCGAGGTCGTCTTGTGCGGCGATCTCAACGTCGCGCACGCGGACATCGACGTGCATCCGCGCGAGCGCAAGGCGGGCGTGATCGGGCAGCGGCCGGAGGAACGCGAGCTTTTCGACCGGCTGCTCGGCGGGCACTTCGTCGACGTGGGCCGGGCGCTGCATCCCGACGATGAAGCGATGTTCTCGTGGTGGCCACCGTGGCGCAACATGCGCCAGCGCAACATCGGCTGGCGCATCGACTATATCCTCGCGTCGCGCTCGATCGCCGATCGCGTCGCCGAATGCAAGGTGCTCGCCGACGTCGGCACCAGCGACCACGCGCCGGTGATCATGTCGATCGCATAATCGTTCGCGGGGCACGCTTCTCGCAACCGAAGGCAAGGCGTGCGTGTCACACCACGCATGCGCCTCGCTCGCGCATTCGGAAGAGGAGATCGCCATGCAAGGAACCGACGACTGGCCGCCCGGGCCGCGCGACGATGCAATGCCGGAAGTGATGCGCCGCCCTCGCCATGCCGCTCACGCCAGCCGCGACGAATCGCGACAGCTCGGCGAGGCAGGCGCCGAGCGCCTCGCCCACGGTCTCGCCTGGTTCAGCATCTCGCTCGGCCTCGCCGAAATGCTCGCGCCGCGGCTTGTGTCGCGACTTGTCGGCGGCAACGGCAAGTACACGAATCTGATCCGCCTGTACGGGTTGCGCGAGCTGGTAAGCGGACTCATGATCTTCGGCCAGGGAGCCCGGCCCGCGGCGGCAGTCTGGTCGCGCGTGGCGGGCGATGCGGTCGACATCGCGACGCTCGCGGCGGCCGGCGCGTCCTCGCGGATGAACAGGAGTGGCGTCGCTGTCGCGGCCGCCGGCGTGCTCGGCGTCACCGCGCTCGACCTGTATTGCGCACGCGGGCTGACGCGCAATCGACGCGGCGAGGAGGCTATCCGGATGACGCGAAGCGTGGCCGTCAATCGCCCACCGCACGAGTTGTACGCGTTCTGGCGCGAGTTCGAGAACTTTCCGCGTTTCATGTATCACGTGAATTCGGTGCGCGCGATCGGCCCCGGACTGTCGCACTGGACGGTCGGTGGCCCGGCGGGGAGCACCATCGAATGGGACGCACGCATCACCGCGGATACGCCCAACGAGCTGATCGCCTGGCAGTCGCTCGAAGGTGCTGGCGTCGAGAGCCGGGGGACCGTGCGCTTCGAGCCGCGTCCCGGCAACCGCGGCACGATCGTGCGCGTCGATGTCCTGTACCGGCCGCCCGGCGGCATGGCGGGCAGGCTCGCCGCGATGCTCTTCAACGAATCACCCGAGCAGCAGATCTACGACGACCTGCACCGCTTCAAGCAGATCGTCGAGACCGGCGAGATCGTGCGCTCCGACGGCAGCCCGCATGGCGTGGGCGACGTGAAGCAGCAGCCCGGGCAAGCGTCGGAGGCGCGACCACGATGAGAGCAGCCTGCTGGCACGGCAAACGCGACATGCGGGTCGACAGCGTGCCCGACCCCGTCATCCTGAATCAGCGCGACGCGATCGTGCGCGTCACGTCCACCGCGATCTGCGGCTCCGACCTGCATCTTTACAACGGCTTCATCCCCACGATGAAAAAGGGCGACATCCTGGGACACGAGTTCATGGGCGAGGTCGTCGACGTCGGCCGCGACGTGAAGAACCTCAGGGTCGGTGACCGCGTCGTCGTTCCGTTCCCCATCGCATGCGGCAACTGCGGCGCGTGCGAGGCGCAGGCGTACTCGCTGTGCGAGAACTCGAATCCGAATGCATGGATGGCAGAGAAGCTGCTCGGACATTCGCCGGCCGGCATCTTCGGCTACTCGCACATGCTCGGCGGATTCGCCGGCGGACAGGCCGAATACGCACGTGTGCCGTTCGCCGACGTCGGGCCGCTCAAGGTGCCCGCTGGCATCAGCGACGAACAGGCACTGTTTCTTTCGGACGTGCTGCCTACCGGCTATATGGCGGCAAAGATGTGCGACATTGCGCCGGGCGATACGATTGCCGTCTGGGGCTGCGGTCCGGTGGGTCAATTTGCGGTCGCGAGTGCGAGGCTGCTGGGTGCCGCGCGCATCATCGCGATCGACCGCGTGCCGGAGCGCCTCGCGCTGGCCGCGAACAAGGCCGGTGCAACCGACACGATCAACTACGAGGACCAGGACGTGCTCGACACGCTGAAGGAACTCACCGGCGGCGTGGGTCCCGACGCCTGCATCGACGCGGTCGGCACCGAAGCGCATGCGCCCGGCATCATGTACGCGTACGATCGCTTCAAGCAGGCGCTGATGCTCGAATCGGATCGGCCGATCGCGCTGCGCCAGGCGATCGTGGCGTGCCGCAATGGCGGCACGGTTTCGGTCATCGGCGTCTACGGCGGGTTCATCGACAAGTTCCCGATGGGGTCGTTCATGAATCGCTCGCTCACGATGAAGACCGGGCAGTGCCACGTGCAGCGCTACATGAAGCCGCTGCTCGGGCGCATCGAAAGCGGCGAGATCGATCCGAGCTTCATCGTCACGCACCGCATGCACCTCGATGACGCACCCGACGGTTACGCGATGTTTGCGAACAAGCAGGACGACTGCATCAAGGTCGTGCTCACCCCCTGAAACTCTCGGTCCTCGACCAGTCGACGGCCGCCGAAGGCGCGAGCCAGCACGCCGCCATCCAGGAAACGCTGGCGCTCGCGCGCCATTGCGAGGCGCTCGGCTATCACCGCTACTGGGTGTCGGAGCATCACAGCAGCGACAGCATCGTCGGCACCGCGCCGGAAGTGCTGATGGCGGCGATCGCTGCGACGACGTCGCGAATTCGCGTCGGCAGCGCCGGCGTCATGCTGCCGCATTACTCGGCGTTGAAAGTCGCCGAGCAGTTTCGCGTGCTGGAAGCGATCGCGCCCGGACGCATCGACCTTGGCGTCGGGCGCGCACCCGGCTCCGATCGCCTTACGGCGCTCGCGCTCAATCCGTATTCGAACGCCGCCGAGGAATTCCCCCGCCAGGTGCACGAGCTTCGTGCCTGGGTCTGCGGCGAGCCGCTCGACGAGGGCCACCCGTTCGCCGCGATCAGCGCCAACCCCCGCGGGCCCACGTGTCCCGAGTTATGGATCCTCGGCAGCTCGGATTACGGCGCGCAGCTTGCCGCGCATTTCGGCCTTCCGTACGCGTTTGCCTATTTCTTCACCGAGGGCCGCGGCGCCGACCAGGCCCTTGCGCTCTATCGGCGCAACTATCGGCCGAGTGCAAGGCATCCGGCGCCGCAAGCGACGATCTGCGTATGGGCGCTTGCGGCCGACACCGAAGCCTGCGCGCGGCACCTTCTGAAGACGCGCGAGTTCTGGCGCGTCGGCTTCGAGAAGGGTTTGCGCAAGCCGCTCGTGACGCCCGAATTCGCCGACGCGTATCCGTATACCGACAGCGAGCGCGCGACGATCGATGCGTTGCGCCGCAAGGCGATCGTCGGCACCGGCAGCGCAGTGGCCGCACGCCTGGCGCAACTCGCGCAGCATTTCGCGCTCGACGAGATCGTCGTCGTCACGTGGACGCACGATCCGGCGGCGCGCCATCGCTCGTACGAGCTGCTTGCCTCGGCGTTCCACGCCAGCGAATAACCGGACGGGAACGCGGCGCGCGGGCGCGCCATCCAATGGGCCGATTACCGCATGCGATGCCCGCTGCATCGCGCCGCACCTCGTCGCCCGCACTACCAACGGAGCACCAAATGGCACGTCGAACGTACGCCAAGGGAACGCTCGCGCGTTTTTCGCGAGTCGCCGCGATCGAATCGTGTCGTCGCGCGGTCGTCGCATTGCGCGCGAGATCGATCGGCTACGCGCTGGCCTGCGCGGCTGCGGTGCTGGTAAGCGCATGCGGCGGCGGTTCGTCGCCATCCGACACCACGCAGGCGACCGATCCCGCGCTGATCGAGAAGGGCAAGCAGATCTTCCGTTTCGACACGTTCGGTGACGAGACGCAGTGGACCGATACGCTGCGCATGCACGAAGTGATCAGCGCGGCGGTGGACCCGACGACCGCGCTGACGGTCGGCCTCAAGGTCGACGCCGATGCGCTGCCCGCAGCGGTCGTTGCCGGCATCCAGGATGGCAGCATCGACCTCAAGAGCCCCGCCACGACGATCGCGCTGCTGAAGCTCGACGCGGTGGTCGGCGTCAAGGGCACCGTCGAGACGGTGAACGGACACGACACGCTGACGCGCGTCGGCATTACCTGCGCGCTGTGCCACTCGACCGTCGACAATTCGTTCGCGCCGGGAATCGGCAAGCGTCTCGATGGCTGGCCCAATCGCGACCTCGATCCCGGCGCGATCATCGCGCTGTCGCCCGCGGTGCCGGCCGCGAGCAAGGCCGTCTACAAGAGCTGGGGTCCGGGAAAATACGATCCGCGCTTCAACCTCGACGGGCTGAACGGTCCGCAGGTAATTCCGCCCGCGTACGGCCTCGCCGGCATCCACAGGATAACGTCGACCGGCGACGGTGACGACATCGCCTACTGGAATCGCTATGTCGGCGTGACACAGATGGGCGGGCACGGCACGTTTTCCGATCGACGCACCGGCGTCAACGTGACGAACGGTACCGACGATCTCATCTCGGCGAAGCTGCCGGCGCTGCAGGCCTATCAGTTGTCGCTGCCCGCACCGCCGCCACCCACCGGGAGTTTCGATCCCGTTGCGGCCGCGCGCGGCAAGGCGCTTTTCAACGGCGCCGGCACCTGCGCGACATGTCACAGCGGCGACGCGCTCACCGACGCGAACCTGCGGCTGCATCCGCCGACCGACGTGGTCAGCGAGCCCGAGCCGAACGGCGCGCCGAGCTACGCATCGCGGAGTGCCACGAAGCAGTACCGGACCGCGCCGCTGCATGGCCTGTGGCAGCACGCGCCGTATTTCCATAACGGCAGCGCGGCGACGCTCGAGGACGTCGTGCGGACGTACAACCAGCGCAAGTCGCTCGGCCTGCCGGACAACCAGATCGCCGACCTCGTCCAATATCTGAAATCGCTTTAGGGTTCGCGCCCATAGCGTTGACGGGCCCCGATTGCGCTACACTCGCCGACCGAGCGCGGGGATTGTCCCCCGCCGCACGACTCGAATCGGGAGGAAGCATGCGCATATCGGCGTTCCTGCGGGCCCTGTTGCCTGCGTTGCTCTTCGCGGTGCCGCTCGCCGCCGCAGCGCAGGGCGAGCTCGTCGTCTACTGCACGGTGCAGGAGGAATGGTGCCGGCCGATGGTGGCGGCGTTCGAGAAGAAATTCGGCATCAAGGTGCTGATGACGCGCAAGAGCGCGGGCGAGTTCTACGCGCAGATCAAGGCCGAATCGGCGAACCCGCGCGGCGATATCTGGTGGGGCGGTACCGGTGACCCGCATCTGCAGGCGGCCGAGGAAGGCCTCACCGAGCCGTACAAGTCGCCGATGCTCGCGCAGCTGCAGGACTGGGCCGTGCGCCAGGCCGAGGAGTCGAAGTACCGCACCGTCGGCATCTATGCGGGTGCACTCGGCTATACGTACAACACCGAGCTCCTGAAGAAGAAGAACGTTCCCGAGCCCATGTGCTGGGCCGATCTCGTCAAGCCCCAATTCAAGGACGAGGTGCAGGTCGCCAATCCCAACTCGTCCGGCACGTCGTACAACATGCTCGCCACCCTCGTGCAGATCATGGGCGAGGACAAGGCATTCGACTACCTGAAGGCGCTGCACAAGAACGTCAACCAGTACACGAAGTCGGGTGCAGCCCCCGCGCGTGCCGCCGCAACCGGCGAGACGATGGTCGGCATCGTGTTCCAGCACGATGCGCTGTACCAGATCCTCGGCGGCGCGCCGCTCAAGATCGTGTCGCCGTGCGAAGGCACCGGCTACGAGATCGGCAGCATGAGCATCATCAAGGGCGCGAAGAACATGGCCAACGCGAAGAAGTGGTACGACTGGGCACTGACGCCGGAAGCGCAGGCGATCGGCCTCGAGGCGAAGGTCTCCTACCAGCTTCCGTCGAACAAGAGCGCGCCGGTGTCACCGCTCGCGCCGAAGTTCTCCGACATCAAGCTCATCAATTACGACTTCGCCAAGTACGGCTCGTCGGCCGAGCGTACGCGCCTCCTCGCACGCTGGGACAAGGAGGTCTCGACGCTGCCGAAGTAGTGGCCACGTCGCTCCCCTCGGCGGCGCTTCCCGCAGCGCACGCGCCGCGCGCGCCGAGGGATCTGACGACGACGCTGTTCGCGGCGCTGGCACTCGCCGCGCTGCTGCTGCTGCCCTGGGCGATGGACGGCGGCGCGAGTGCGATCGGCATCGCCAACGGCGCCGGCCTCGCGAAGTGGCCGCGCTACGCCGCCTCGGCGGCGCTCGTTCCGGTGCTGCTCGCGGTGATCGCAACGCTCGCGTGCGCATGGTTCGGCTTGACGCGATTCACCGCGCTGTTCGCGGCGGCCGCCCTCGCATGGACGTTCGCGCAGGGCTTCGTCGCCGGGGTCCAGGGTCCGCCGTTCGGAATCGGCGCGACGATCGCGCTCGCCGCAATCACCGTGTGCCTCGCGCGCGCGCTCGGGCGCATCGGCCTCTTCGCCGGCAACGCCACGATCGCGACGATCGTCGTCACGATCGGGCTCCTGCTCGTCCTCTTCATCTTCTATCCGATCGGCAGCGCGCTCACGTCCGCCGTGCAGGATGCACGCGGCCATTTCGCGCCGCAGCTCGTCGCCGAGCGCCTGTTGACGAGCGACATCTGGGGACTCGGCTGCCTCGGCGGCGGCACGCGCTGCGGCGTCGCGATCAACTCGGCGCTGCTTGCAACCATCGTCGGGCTGCTGTCGACGCTGCTGGGCCTGGCGCTTGCGCTGGCGGTGCAGCGTGGCGGGCAGCGCTACGCCGGCGTGCTGAAGCTGATGTCGGTGCTGCCGGTGATCACGCCGCCGTTCGTCGTTGCGCTGGCGCTCGTCGTGCTGTTCGGCCGCACCGGGCTCATCACGAGCTGGCTCGGCGTGCTCGGCATCCCCCGCTCGCGCTGGATCTACGGCCTGCCCGGCGTGGCCATCGCGCAGCTCATCACGTTCACGCCGATCTCGTTCATGCTGCTGCACGGCGCGCTGCACGCGATCAGCCCCGCGCTCGAGGAAGCGGCGCAGACGCTGCGCGGCACGCCCGGACGCGTGTTTCGCACCGTCACCTGGCCGCTGTTGCGTCCGGCGCTCGCGAATGCGTTCCTGCTTGCGTTCGTCGAGAGCCTCGCCGACTTCGGCAATCCGATCGTGCTGGCCGGCAATTTCGAAGTCCTGTCGACGAAGATCTTCTTCGCCGTCGCAGGAGCGCAGTACGACGCGGGCCGTGCCGCGGTGCTCGCCATCGTGCTGCTTGCGCTGACACTCCTCGCGTTCGTGCTGCAGCAGCGCTGGGTCGGCCGCGCGTCGTACGTGACGGTGAGCGGCAAGGGCGACGGCGGCGCGCCGGCCGCGCTGCCGCGCCGCCTGTGGCTGACCTGCTTCTGGATCGCGGCGGCGTTCATCGTGTTCACGCTCATGTGCTACGCGGTGATCCTCACCGGCGGCTTCGTGCGCGACATCGGTCGCGGCGACATGACGCCGTCGTTCCGCCACTTCCTCGACGGCTTCCGCCTCGAATGGGCGGCGCGCGGGCTGCTGTTCAGCGGATCGGCGTGGGACAGCCTGTTCACGACGATCGAGGTGGCGCTCGTCGCGGCACCGCTCACGGCGCTCGTCGGCCTGTTGTCCGCGTACGTCATCACGCGCCATCGTTTCGCCGGGCGCCGCGCGTTCGAGTTCCTGACGCTCGTGAGCTTCGCCGTGCCCGGCACGGTGATCGGCGTGTCGTACATCGTGGCGTTCAACATCGCACCGCTCGAATTGACAGGCGGCATGGCGATCCTCGTGCTGTGCTTCGTGTTTCGCAACATGCCGGTCGGCGTGCGGTCGGGCGTCGCGTCGCTCGCCCAGATCGACCGCACGCTGGACGAGGCGTCGGCAACGCTGCGCGCCTCGACGTGGCGAACGCTGACCCGCGTCGTCATGCCGCTGCTGCGCTCGGCGATCCTCGTCACGCTCGTGTTCAGCTTCACGCGCGCGATGACGGCGGTGTCCGCGGTGATCTTCCTCGCGACGGCGAAATACAACCTGTCGACGGTCTACATCATCAACCGGGTCGAGGCCGGCGAGTATCCGCTGGCCATCGTCTACTCGACGGTGCTGATGCTGTTCATGCTCGCAGTGCTGCTTGGCATGCAGCGGTTCGTCGGCGAGGCGCGGCTCGGGCGGCGCGCGGCGGCGGTCGTGGTGGCGCCGCAATGAAGGCTGGAAGGGACGCGATGAGCAACGTTACGGGTGGGGTCGTCTTCGACCGCATCACCAAGCGCTACAACGACGTCACGGCGGTAGACGACGTGTCCTTCGAGGTGCGTCCCGGGCAGCTCGTGACGCTTCTCGGTCCGTCGGGCTGCGGCAAGACGACGACGTTGCGCATGGTGGCGGGGCTCGAGCCGGCGACGAGCGGACGCATCGCGATCGGCGGCGTCGACGTCACGCATCGCGCGGCGAACGAGCGCGACGTCAGCATGGTGTTCCAGTCGTACGCGCTGTTCCCGCACATGAACGTGCTCGACAACGTGTGCTACGGCCCGCTTTCGAGCGGGGCCGGCAAGGCGAAGGCGCGCGAGCTCGCACACGCGAAGCTTCGGATGCTCGGGCTTGCCGGTCTCGAGCAGCGGCTTCCGTCGGAGCTTTCCGGTGGCCAGCAGCAGCGCGTCGCGGTGGCGCGATCGCTGGTGCTCGAGCCGGCGGTGCTGCTGTTCGACGAGCCGCTGTCGAACCTCGACGCCAAGCTGCGCCGCCGCGTGCGCCAGGAGATCCGCGAGCTGCAGCAGACGCTCGATCTCACGGTCATCTACGTCACGCACGACCAGGAGGAAGCCCTCGCGGTCTCCGACCAGGTGATCGTGATGGATCGGGGAAGGATCGCGCAACAAGGCACGCCGTCGCAACTCTACGAAGCGCCCGCCAGCCGCTTTCTCGCCGACTTCATCGGTGATGCGAATCTGGTCAGCGGGGAGCTCGTCCAGGGCGCCGAAGGAGCCTCGTTTCGCGCGAACGACGTGAGTGCGCCGGTGCGTGCCGACGGCGTACCGGCCGGCCCGGCGACGCTCGCCGTGCGTCCGCATCGGCTGCGGTTGACCGCGGCCGGTGGCGGCCTGCTGCCGGCCGAGTGCCGGCGCGCCGCGTATCTCGGCAGCCGCATCGAGTACGTGCTCGCCACGGCATGGGGCGAGCTGCTCGTGTTCGACGGCGGCATCCACACGCCGCTCGCGCGCGGGGCCCGCGCCGGCGTCGCGTTCGCACCCGAAGACGCGATCGTCTTGCCCGGCACGGGGTCAGAGCTGTAATTATTCCGCGAACAATCGAGATCGGGGTCAGAGCTGTAATTATTCCCGCGTCAATCTATGCCGACCCATCCGCGCTCTTCGCGGAATAATTACAGCTCTGACCCCGATCTCGATTACAGCTCTGACCCCGATCTCGCTACGAGGAGCGACACGATGAAACGGATGAAGGTCGGTGATTTTCCGCGCGAAGTGCTGACGATCTTCGACGGATACGTGCACGGCGAGATCGGCCGGCGCGAATTCCTCGATCGCGCAGCGAAGTATGCGGTCGGCGGGATGAGCGCGGCGGCGATGCTCGAAAGCCTGCGCCCGGACTATGCGCTCGCGCAGCAGGTGCCGAAGGACGACACGCGCATCCACGCCGAGTACCTGCCTTACCCGTCACCCAGGGGCTCGGGCACGATGCGCGGCTACTTCGTGCGTCCCGCGAAGCCTTCGGGAAAGCTGCCGGGGATCGTGGTCATCCATGAGAACCGCGGCCTCAACCCGTACATCGAGGATGTCGCGCGCCGGCTCGCGATCGAAAACTACGTGGCCTTTGCGCCCGATGCGCTGACGCCGGCGGGCGGTTATCCGGGCGACGACGAAAAGGGAGCCAGGCTCTTCGCGAGCCTCGACGCTACGAAGCGCACCGAAGACCTCCTCGCCGCCGTTCCGTTCCTGAAGTCGCATCCCGAATGCAACGGCAGCGTCGGTGCCGTCGGTTTCTGCTTCGGCGGCGGCATCGTCAACATGATGGCCGTGCGCTTTCCCGATCTCGCCGCCGCGGTGCCGTTCTACGGCGCGCAGCCGAGTGCCGCCGATACCGCGAAGATCAAGGCGCCGCTGCTCATTCACTACGCCGGGCGCGATGAGCGCATCGACGCCGGATGGCCGGCGTGGAAGGAGGCGCTCGACCGCAACCACGTCGCGTATCGGGAGTACACGTACCCGGACGTCGAGCACGGTTTCCACAACGATACGACGCCGCGCTACGACGAGGCGGCCGCGAAGCTGGCATGGTCGCGCACGCTGGCCTTTTTCGGCGAGCATCTCAAGCGTTGACGGCACTGACGAGGTGCCGTGGCTCGCGCCCGAGCGCCTCGCAGAGCGCACGGGCGATCGCTCCCCGGTCGAGCGCGGGCAGGGCGCCGCTTCGAACGAGCTTCTGGTTCACCTCGAGCTCGAGGCCTGCATACGCGCCATCGTCGAAGCGCTTGCGCAGATACGACGTGAACCCGTCGCTTACTCCGCGATACGGGTAATTGCGCCGCACGATCCACTGCGGCCGGCATCGGGCCAGTGCGCGCTGCCAGCGCAGGCACAGCGCGCGCTCGTTCGCCCGTTCGGGATCGTAGAGCAGGCCCACGTCGGCGCGCCGGACGTGCCCGTCGAGCAACGGCGTGAAGCTGTGCGACGAAACGTGCACGACACGCTTTCGCCCGGCGATCGCCTGTGCGACGAACGTTTCGACATCGCGCCGGTACGGCAGGTAGTAACGTCGGCAGATGTCGTCGCGCGTGCCCTTCGCACTCGCGCGCATGACCGGCGAGTTGCGAAACTGCCGCCCCGGCGAGCGGTTGAGCTCGACGAGAAGCCGGCTTATTGTCGAGACGACGAGTGCCGCACCGAGTGCGCGCGCAAGATCGTGCGCCGTGTCGAGCGCGCCCGGATCGTAGCCGCGATGCGAATCGAGCAGGCGCCGGCGGCCGCGAAAGAGCGGCGCGTACTCGTGCGGAATGTCGTTGCCCCCATGCTCGCACGTGACGAGAACGACGCTGCGCGTGCGGTGTGACATTCGCGGTGCCGCTATGCGAACATCCGCCCGTCTTCGAGGCACTGGCAGAGCGCGCGGTAAGTCACGCGCAGCCGGTCGCGATCGGGACGGCTTCCGGTCGCGCGCAGAATCCGCCGCGCGAGCGGGCCGTTTTGCAGGATCACGTCGATTGCCGGGTGCCACCAGGCATGCGCGCTGCCGGCATCGGCAAGCAGCGATCGCCAGACGTCGCGTGCGACGCAGCGCGAGGTCGGCATGCCGAGTGCATGCAGATAGTCGACATCGTCGATCACGGCACCATCGGCATCACGAATCGATGCGAGCAGGACGCCGTACAGCACCTCCGTCGCGATTGCCTGCTGCTCGTCGAGCGGCGCGTAGCGCGCGTCATAGAGCGACCGGATGACCGCCGACGTCGCCGCCGCGATGGCAACGTCGGCCTGCGGACATTCCTGCACGTCGACGACCCGGATCTCGATTGCACGGCGATCGAACCGTGCAATGGCCCCGCGCGAATTGAGCCACTCGTGCTGCAGCACGCCTTCGGGATCGTGCGGTGCGATTTGCGCATACATCGGCCGCAGGATCTTCGCCTCGTATTCGGCCTGCGTTTCGACGGTTTCCGGAATCACGCTGCCGGCGACATGCGGAGTGATCGCGCAAATCCGGCGGTAGGCATCGAGCCGGGAGTCGAGCAATCCCGTCGGTGCGCCGTCGGCGATCGGCGAGCTCGCGGCGAGGGCGGGAAGGAGCGGCAGGACGAGCCTGATCGCCGCATGGAGCCGCGCGAGCTCGCCGTCGTCGCCGAATGGCAGGTTGATGTGCATGCTCTGCAGGTTCGCCCAGCCGTGTCCGCGGCAATCGTAGATGCGGTGATAGTTGCGATAGATGGCACCGTCCCACAGCCACGTTTCGCGCCGCGGGTTCATCCACGGATGCATTGCGGTGGGCATGAGCCGCGCATTCTCGCGCGCAAGCACG
>DASSVX010000065.1:0-5536 GCA_035705655.1 Casimicrobiaceae bacterium | reverse complement strand
CGAATCGACGAAGGAATGCAACTTCGCGATCAGCCCGCCCGGCGTGGGCCGCTTCCGCGTGAACGCGTTCATCCAGCAGGGCCGCGTCGGCATGGTGCTGCGCACGATCACCACTCACATTCCGAAGTTCGACGACCTCGGCCTGCCGTCCGTGCTGAAGGACATCATCATGTCGAAGCGCGGCATCATGATGTTCGTCGGCGCGACGGGCGCCGGCAAGTCGACGTCGATGGCGTCGCTGCTCGGCTACCGCAACGAGAACAGCTTCGGGCACATCATCACGATCGAGGACCCGATCGAGTTCGTCCACGAGCACAGGAACTGCATCGTCACGCAGCGCGAAGTGGGCGTCGACACCGAGACCTGGGACATCGCGCTGCGCAACTCGATGCGCCAGGCACCCGACGTGATCCTGATCGGCGAAGTGCGCGAGAAGAGCACGATGGACTACGCGATCGCGTTCGCCGAGACGGGACACCTGCTGCTCGCGACGCTGCACGCGAACAGCACGAACCAGGCGCTCGACCGGATCATCAACTTCTTCCCCGAGGAGCGGCGTGCGCAGCTGCTGATGGACCTGTCGCTCAACGTGCGCGCGTTCGTTGCGCAGCGCCTGATTCCGCGGCGCGACGGCAAGGGGCGCGTGCCGGCGGTGGAGATCATGCTGAATTCGCCGCTCGTGTCCGACCTGATCTTCAAGGGCGACGTCGGCGGCATCAAGGATCTGATGAAGAAGTCGCGCGAGCTCGGCATGCAGACGTTCGACCAGTCGCTGTTCGACCTCTACGAAGCGGGCCTCATTACCTACGAGGACGCGCTGCGCAATGCCGATTCGCTGAACGACCTGCGCCTCGACATCAAGCTCAAGGGCAAGGAAGCGAAGAACCGCAACATGTTCTCGGGCATCGGCAACCTCGACATCGTGCCGGAGACGAATCAGTAGTGTAATCTCGGGGCATGGCCGGCCTCGATTCGACCACCCCGCAGCCGACCGAGATCAAGCTGCACCAGGCCTCGCGCGTGCTGGAAATCGCGTTCGCGAACGGCCGCCACTTCCGGCTGCCGTACGAATTCCTGCGCGTGCATTCGCCGTCGGCCGAGGTGCGCGGTCACGGACCCGGACAGGAAACGCTGCAGACCGGCAAGCGCGACGTGACGATCGACTCGGTCGAGCCCGTCGGCCACTACGCGCTGCGTCCGACGTTCTCCGACGGCCACGGCACCGGCATTTATTCCTGGGATTACCTCTACGATCTCGGTGAGCGTCAGGACGAGCTGTGGCGGCGCTATCTCGAACGCCTTGCCGCGGCCGGCGCAAGCCGCGACGCGGCGTAGCACGGCGGCGATGGAAACGTCCAAGTTCGGCTACGAGGACGTGACGCCCGACGAGAAGACGCGCCGCGTGCGCGGCGTCTTCGATTCGGTCGCGCGCAAGTACGACGTGATGAACGACCTCATGTCCGCCGGCATGCATCGCGGCTGGAAGCGCTTCACCGTCGAAGCGTCCGGGGTTCGACCCGGCGCGCGCGTCCTCGATCTCGCGGGCGGCACCGGCGATCTCGCGCGGCTGTTCGCCGCGCGCGTGGGACCGGAAGGCAGCGTCGTGCACACCGACATCAACGGCGCGATGCTCGCCGCCGGACGCGATCGCCTGCTCGACGCGGGCATCGTTCTGTCCACCGTGCAATGCAACGCGGAAGCGCTTCCGTTTCGCGACCGGTCGTTCGATTGCGTGTCGATCGGCTTCGGCCTTCGCAACGTGACCCACAAGGACCGCGCGCTCGCCGAGATGGCGCGCGTGCTGGCGCCGGGCGGCCTCGCGGCCGTCCTCGAGTTTTCCCGCATCCGCGCCCCGCTCGGACGCGCCTACGACTGGTACAGCTTCACCGTCCTGCCGCTGCTCGGACGGCTGGTCGCCGGCGACGCCGCAAGCTATCGCTATCTCGCCGAGTCGATCCGCGTCCATCCCGATCAGGAGGCGTTGAAGTCGATGATGGAACGATCGGGATTCGACCGCGTCGATTACTACAACCTCGCTGCCGGCGCGGTCGCGTTGCACGTCGGCCGCGTGTTTTGATGGCCACCCCCGCGTTCATGGGTCCGGTCTCGAGGTTTCTGCGCGCATGCGGGTTTCCCGCATTGACAGCGACGGCACCAGCCCGCATATGACGGGCATTGCCGTGTGCCGCAAGTCGCGGCCACTTTCCGGAGGAATCACGTGAAACGCCTTTTTGTCATCGCCCTCGCGGCTGCCGGCTCGTTCGCCCTGGTGCACGCCGATTTCGCCGATGCGGCCCGGATGGGCGGCGGCCGCAGCTTCGGCATGCAGCGCAGCATCGTCCCGCCCGCCGCGCGCACGACGCCTTCCACCGGCAACGCGTTTTCCGGCCCGGCCGAGCGTCCGGTCATGCCCGCGACGCCGGGTGCTACGGCGGCGCGTCCGGCGGCCGGTGCCGCGGCCGCCGGTACCGCTTCGCGTACCTCGCGCTGGCTCGGACCGATCGCGGGCCTCGCCGCCGGCTTGGGCCTCGCCGCGCTGTTTTCGCATCTCGGGTTGTCCGAGGGCCTGGGCAGCCTGCTTTTGATCGGCCTCCTCGTGGTCGGCGCCATTGCATTGCTGCGCGCGTTCGCCGCCCGCCGCGCCTCGCCACCGATGCAGTATGCGGGCACGCGATCGGCTGCACCGCCGAACGCGTTCGAGCCGGCGCGCCCGCCGGCAATCGATGCGTCCTGGGGCGCTCCCGCCGGCGCAACTGCCGCCGGCGTCACCTACCCCCCGGGCTTCGACCCGCTGCCGTTCATCGCGCAGGCGAAGCAGCAGTTCCGCCGGCTACAGGCGGCGTACGACCGCGGCGACCGCGCGCTGCTCGGCGACGTGACGACACCGCAGATGCAGGCCGAACTCAGCCGCGATCTCGCCGATCGCGCGCCGCAGATTCCCACCGAAATCGTGACGCTGGACGCCGATGTCGCCGAAGTGGTGCAGGAGGGCGACCGGTACATCGCGAGCGTCCGCTTTCACGGCACGCTGCGCGAAGATGGCGGTACGACTGCGCAACCGTTCGAGGAACTATGGCACCTCGTCAAGCCGGTGGACGGCTCGACGGGTTGGCTGCTCGCGGGCATTCAGCAATACGCCTAGTGGCACTGACCGCCGCCGCCGCGAATCGCCTGCTCGAGCGCGAAGCGTGGGCGCGCGAGCGTCTTGCCGCGTTCGCCGGCCGTGCGTTCATGGTTCGCGTCGGTCCGGTGACGAGCGGCTTTCGCATCGATTCGCGCGGGCTCCTCGAATCCGCACCGCTCGCAGGCAGCACGCCCGACCTCGAGCTGACACTGTCGCCCTTCAACGTGCCGGCGATGCTCGCCGATCCGCGGCGCTGGAACGAGTTCGTCGCCGAGGAAGGCGATGCAGAGCTCGCGAGCGTCCTGAAGGATCTTGCGCAGGCGCTGCCGTGGTTCGTCGAGCGCGGTCTCGGCCGCTCGCTCGGCCCGATCCTCGGACAGCGGGTCGCCGACGCGGGCCGCGCCGCACTCACGCTGCCTGAATACGCGGCGACGCGCATTGCCGCCAACGTCGGCAGCTACGCCCGCGACGAGGCGCAGGTGCTCGCGCATCCGGCCGATGTGCGCGCGCTGGCCGACGACACCGCGCTCCTTGCCGCGCGAATCGACGCACTCGACGCGCGTGTGCGCATGCTCGCCGAAAGGCTCCCGGCGCCGAACCCGTAAACAGGGTCAGAGACGACTTTCGCGTGTTTTGCGAAAGTCGTCTCTGACCCTGTTTACGGCTCCTGTTTACGGCTCTTTCGCGTGTTTTGCGAAAGTCGTCTCTGACCCTGTTTGCGGCTCTCGCCTTCGCGTCGCGGGGCGGCGAGCGGGGGCACCGTACAATCGCCGCATGCGGCTCGGCCGGCTCCTTCGAATCATCCTCGTCGCACTACGGCACGGGCTCGACGAACTGGCGCTCGGCCATCCGCGCCTTCGTCCGCTGCGGCTCGGCGTCCGCTACACGCTCTTCTGGCGCAATCTGTCGACGCCGCGCGGCGTGCGTCTGCGGCGTGCGCTGGAGGACCTCGGACCGATCTTCATCAAATTCGGGCAGATGCTGTCGACGCGGCGCGATCTGCTGCCGCCCGATATCGCCGACGAGCTCGCACTTTTGCAGGATCGGGTCCCGCCGTTTGCATCGGAACTCGTCGTGGCGACGATCGAGCGCGTGTTCGGCCGGCCGCTCGACCAGGTGTTCCGCTCGTTCGACCTCACACCCGTCGCGAGCGCGTCGGTGGCGCAGGTGCATTTCGCCGAATTGCCCAACGCGACACCGGTCGCGGTCAAGGTGCTGCGGCCCAATATCGGCGACGTGATCGAGCACGACCTTGCGCTGATGCGCACGGCCGCGGCACTCGTCGATCGCCTTTGGCGCGAAGGCCGGCGCCTTCGCCCGCGGGAGGTGGTCGCGGAGTTCGACAAGACGATCCACGACGAGCTCGACCTGATGCGCGAGGCGGCGAACTGTGCGCAGCTGCGGCGCAACTTCCGGCTCTCGCCGCTGCTGCGCGTGCCCGAGGTGTACTGGGACTGGACGGCGAGCGAGATCCTCGTCATGGAACGCATGGCGGGCATCCCGATCGGCCGCATCGCCGATCTCGTCACCGCCGGCGTCGATCTCAAGCGCCTGGCGCGCGCCGGCGTCGAGATCTTTTTCACGCAGGTGTTTCGCGACGGCTTCTTCCACGCCGACATGCATCCGGGAAACATCTTCGTCGGCATCGACGCCGCGAACCACGGCAAGTACGTCGCGCTCGACTTCGGCATCATGGGCACGCTTTCGGAGCGCGACAAGAGCTACCTCGCGAAGAATTTTCTTGCGTTCTTCCGGCGCGACTACCACCGCGTCGCGATGACGCACGTCGAATCGGGCTGGGTGCCGGCGAATACGCGCATCGACGAGCTCACGAGCGAGATCCGCGTCGTGTGCGAGCCGATCTTCGACCGGCCGCTCAAGGAGATCTCGCTCGGCAAGGTGCTCGTGCAGCTCTTCCGCGCGTCGCGCCGCTTCAACGTGGAGATCCAGCCGCAGCTCGTGCTGCTGCAGAAAACGCTGCTGAACGTCGAAGGGCTCGGGCGCCAGCTCGACCCGGATCTCGATCTGTGGACCACCGCGAAGCCGTTCCTCGAGCGCTGGATGGAGGAGCGGATCGGCTTTCGCGCGCTGCAGCGGCGGATTTTCGCGGAAGCGGCGTCGCTCGTCGAGACGCTGCCGGAGCTTCCGCGCCTGCTGCACGAGCGGCTGTCGGCGCCACCCGCAGCGTCGGATGTCGCATTGCGGGCGCTGGCGCTCGCGCAGCGATCGCGCAACCGCTGGCTCGGCGTGATCGCGTTGCTGCTCACCGGCGTCATCGTGCTGCTGCTATTGGGGTCAGAGCTGTAATTATTGCGGCGCCGGCAGTCGGGGACGGGCACGCCCTTCGCGCCGCAATCGCTATCGGGGTCAGAGCTGTAATTACCTGCGGCGCCAGCAGTCGGGGACGGGCAC
>DASSVX010000064.1:0-8334 GCA_035705655.1 Casimicrobiaceae bacterium | reverse complement strand
GCGATCCGGGTGCGAACGGGACGGCGGAGCGGTTCGTTTCAGTTCTCATCGGAGTGTCCAGTTCGCATGTGCAGCAAGGGCAACACCGCGTGAGCAGCAAGCGTGCCCGCTTGTCGCCGTACGTGCCGATATGCGTCGTCGAAACGGCGCGTTCGAGACACCGCGGCGCTCGACAGCGAACGCCGGACGGCGCGCATTACCGCGGGCATTGCAATGCAAAGCAGCAATTGCCGGACGCTTCGGTAATTCTTACGGAGAAACAGCCGATTGGCGCATTGCACGCAATGCCGCGTGCAGACGGCGGCAACGACGTCGAATGCGCACGGGGCATGGACTTTGCAGAAAGCCCGAACTCGAATTGACCATGCACGCATCGATGCGCGATTTTGCGCCGGCGACGCTGCACGCGCAATGTGCCCGGGCTGCCGGCACGCAGGTGGCGTGGACCCCTCGCGCGACGTGAGGGCGCGCATCGATTCGCTCGCCGACGCTTCGCATCACAGGCACCCATCATGAACGAACTCGTCGTGTTCTCGCATCTGCGCTGGGGCTTCGTCCATCAGCGTCCGCAGCAGATCCTGTCGCGGTTTGCGCGCACCTGGCGCGTGCTCTTCGTCGAGGAGCCCGTGTACTCGGCCGGCGATCCGCACGCGGAGCTCGCGGCCCCCGCGCCGAACGTGACCGTGCTCACGCCGCACACGCCGTTGACCGCTCCCGGCTTTCACGACGACCAGATCCCGCTGCTGCAGAAGCTCGTCGGGCAGGCGCTGGCGCGCGAGCGGTTTGGCGATTACGGCGCATGGCTCTATACGCCGATGGCGCTGCCGCTGCTGACGAAGCTCGCGCCGCGCATCGTCGTCTACGACTGCATGGATGATCTGGCCGCATTCAAGGCGGCGCCGCGGCAGCTGGTGCAGCGCGAGAACGCATTGCTGCGCGTCGCGAACGTCGTATTCGCGGGCGGCCCGAGCCTGTACGAGACGAGAAAGTCGCGCCACCACAACGTGCACCTCTTCGCGAGCAGCGTCGACAGCGATCATTTCGCGCGCGGCGGCGACGTCGCGCTGACCCATCCTGAAGTGAAGGCGCTTGCGCGGCCGCGCCTCGGCTACTTCGGCGTGCTCGATGAGCGGCTCGACATTGCGCTGCTGCGCGCGGTTGCCGAGGCGCGGCCCGAATGGGAAATCTGCATGGTGGGCCCGACGCAGAAGATCGATCCCGCGGCGCTGCCGCGGCTGCCCAATCTCCACTACTTCGGCCAGCGCAGGTACGGCGAGCTGCCGGCGTTCCTCGCGGGCTGGGACATCGCGATCCTGCCGTTCGCGCACAACGACGCGACGCGCTTCATCAGCCCGACGAAGACGCTCGAATACATGGCCGCCGGGCGCGCGGTCGTGTCGACGTCGATCGGCGATGTGAAGCGGCTCTACGGCAGCGTGGTGCGCTTCGGCGATACGCCGGAGCGGTTCATCGCCGAATGCGAAGCGGCGCTTGTCGAGCCAGCAGTGCTGCGGAGCCACCGATTCGCGGCGATGCGCCGCATCGTCGGGGCGACGTCCTGGGACGAAACGGTGCGCGAGATGCGTCGAGTCATCGACGTCTGCGCGCAGCGCGGCCTTACCGAAGCCGCGCGCATGATGCTCGAGCCCGCGAAGCAGCCGATGGCGCCGATAACCGCGCACGCGCCGCTGACCGGGGTGCCATGCCTCATCCTCGGCGCCGGACCGACCGGGCTGTCGGCCGCGTATCACTACGGTGCGGGCAGCGTCGTGCTCGAGCGCGAGGCGAAGGTGGGCGGGTGGTGCCGCTCGATCGAGGACACGGGTTTCACGTTCGATCACGCGGGGCACGTCATGTTCTCGGACGACCCGTACGTGCAGGATCTCTATCGGCTGCTTCTCGGCGACAACGTGCACTGGCAGGAGCGCGAAGCCTGGGTCCACAGCAAGGGCGTCTACACGCGCTACCCGTTCCAGGGCGCGCTGCACGGGCTGCCGCCGGAAGTGCTTCGCGAATGCCTGGTGGGCGCGATCGAGGCCCGCTTCGGCGCGCCGTCACGAAGCGGCGACGGGATCGATGGATCGGCCGACGTGAAGGATTGCTGCGCGGATGCAACCGGCATCGAGTCGCACGCAGCGCTCGACGCGAGCGAGGCGCCACCGCGCAACTTCGAGGAATTCATCCATCGCACATGGGGCGCCGGCGTCGCGAAGCACTTCGCCATTCCGTACAACCGCAAGCTGTGGACCATTCCGCTTTGCGAGATGGACACGTCGTGGCTCAGCGGGCGCGTCCCGCTGCCCGACCTCGAGGAGATGATCGAGGGCGCGCTGCAGCCGGTGCCGAAGCCGATGGGACCGAATGCGCGCTTCGGCTACCCGCTGCGCGGTGGATTCCAGGCGCTGATGAACGGCTTTCTGCCGCTTCTGCGCGCCGAGCTCGTATTGCAGGCAAACGTCGAGCGCGTGTCGCCGCTGCTTCGCGCGGTAACGCTCGCCGACGGGCGGCGGTTCCACTACGACACGCTCGTCAGCACGCTGCCGCTGCCCGTCCTGATCGCCGCGATGGGCGAGGAGGCGCCCGCCGAGATCCGCCGCGCGGCGAGCGAGTTGCGCCACGTGTCGATCCGCTGCGTCAACCTCGGCGTCGCACGGCCGCACCTGTCCGACCGGCACTGGATCTATTTTCCCGAAGATACCGTCTTCCACCGCGTGTTCCTGCAGGGCAACGCAAGCCCGCATTGCAATCCACCCGGCGGGTTCGGACTCACCTGCGAGATCAGCTACTCGCCGACGAAGCCCTTGCCCGCCGTCGGCGCGGCACTGACCGAGCGCTGCGTGCAGGACTGCATCCGTGTCGGGCTCCTCGATGCGTCCGATGCGCTGCTCACGTCGAACCAGCTCGACATGCCGTATGCGTACGTGGTGTACGACCATGGCCGCGCCGAAAGCGTCGCGAAAATCCGCACGTGGCTCGCGAACTTCGACATCATTCTGTCGGGCCGCTACAGCGAGTGGGAATATTACAACTCCGATCACGCATTCATCGCCGGCAAGAAGGCCGCCGAAACGGCGCAGCGGCTGGCGACGACACGGCTTGCCGCGAAAAGCGCGTGACCCACGCGCGCCGACGCTGATCGACGCGCACGTCCACGGCAGCGGACGCGAGCGCGCAGCCGACGTGCTGCGCGGGCTCGCCGATGCGGCGAAGGGCGCGCCGCGCGCGTCGTCGCCGGGACCCCCGCGCATGCCGCTCGCCGGTCGCACAGCCGGCGCGGCCCCCGATCGCTGACCGATACAATGGCTCCGCGGCGCAATCGACGGCCGGGACGATGACGGACAATGGAGCCACGGCGCAATCGACGGCCGGGACCATGACGGGGAAAACGAAGCGATGAAGCGCCGTGCACTCGCGTTGGCCGACGCGTTGCCGCCCGCTGCCTGCGCGGCACCGATGGCACCGGCCGAAGGGATACGTTTGGACCACGACCGCACTCTTTCCCAGATCGCGCATGGCCTCAACTGGATCGGCGGCGCGTTCCTGATTGCGAGCGCTGCGGTCATCGTCTGGGCGGTCTTCCGCACGGTCGGCGTCGATGACCTGCTGGTCGCATTGACCGTCGCGGGACTCGGGCTCGGCATGCCGGCAATCGTCGCGTTCGTCGTCGCCTGGATCCTGAATTCGCTCGGCCATGCCGGTGCGGAAAGCGACGATGAGGTGGCGGCGCGCGAAGTGGCGCCGCAACGGCCGAACCTCACGAGTCTCGCCTGGGCGTACGCGGTGGCGGTGCTCGCATGCATCGCGGCGTGGGGCGTGCGCGTCCTGCTCGATCCGCTGCTCGGCCAGCAGGTCACCTACGCGCCACTGCTGCTGTCGGTCGCGTTCACCGCCTGGTACGGCGGCCTCGGTCCGGCGGCATTCGCAACGCTGCTCGGTGCCGGCATATCGTGGTACGCGTACCTGAGTCCGCGCGACCACTTCGGCGCGCTCGACATCGACGATGCCGTCCAGCTCGGGCTCTACTGCGCCGCCGCGCTTTGCATCGGGGGGATCGCGTCGGCGTTGCGCGCTTCGCGTGAGCGCGCGCAGACCCTCGCACGCGAGGTGCTGTCGCGCGAAGCCGGTCTCGAGCGCACACGCGGCGAGCTCGCCGCGGAGCGTGACCGCATGCAGATCACGCTGCAGTCGATCGGCGACGCGGTAATCGCCACCGATGCACAGGGGAACATCACGTTCTCGAACGATTGCGCGGCGCATCTCACCGGATGGCCGGCGGCCGAAGCGATCGGCAAGCCGCTCGTGAAGGTGTTCCGCACGCTCGACGAGCACACGCGCCGCACGACGACGGTGTCGCTCGGCGATGCGCAGCAGGATGCCACCGCGGGGATGATGCTCGTCGCGCGCGACGGCACCGAGCGCGCCATCGAGTCGAAGGTGAGCGCGATCCGCGGCCGCAGCGGTTCTCCCGGCGGCTTCGTGCTCGTGTTCCGCGACACGACGCAGGCGCGGCGCGCACGGGCGGCACTCGAGGAGAGCGAGGCGCGCTTTCGCGTGATGGCCGATCAGACGCCGGTGCCCCTGTGGATGTCCGATCCCGACCGCCGTTACGTCTACGTGAACCGCGCGTGGCTCGTGTTCACCGGCCGCGCGGCCGACGACGAGCTTGGCGACGGCTGGACCGCAGGCATCCATCCCGAGGATTTCGGTCCGCGGCAATCGGCGTTCGCCGAGGCCTTCGACGCGCGGCGCTCGTTCACGCTCGAATACCGCCTGCGTCGCGACGACGGCGAGTACCGGTGGGTGCTCGACCATGGCGCGTCGCGCTTCGACGGAGACGGCACGTTCGCCGGCTATATCGGCGCATGCCTCGACATTACCGAGCGCAAGGAAGCCGCCTCGAGGCTCGGCATTTTCGAGCAGCGGAAGACGGCGTTCCTGACGTCGCTCGCGCATGAGCTGCGCAACCCGCTGGCGCCGATCAGGAGCTCCGTGGAGCTGCTGCAGCGGATGCCTGCGGCAGGCGACCCGCGCGTCGTGCGCGCACAGCAGATCATCGAGCGCAACTGTGCGCGCCTCGCAGGCCTCGTCGACGACCTGCTCGACCTGTCGCGCATCGATAGCGGCAATGCGCCGCTTGCGCGCGAAAGCGTCGACGTTGCCGCTGTCATCGAGCGCGCCGCGGCACGCCACGCGGCGCCGATGCGCGATCGGGGACAGACGCTCGCGCTCGAGTTGCCGCGCGAGCGTCTGCGCGTGGATGGCGATGCCGCACGCATCGAGCAGATGCTTGCGATCCTGATCGGCAATGCGTCGAGCCACTCGTCGCCGGAAGGGCAAATCGCCGTTGCGGCGCGCGCCAGCGGTGACGCGGTCGCTATCTCGGTATGCGACAGCGGCACCGGCATTCCCGACGAGATGCAACCGTTGCTGTTCGACCTGTTCGACAAGGCGAGCGAGGCCACCGCGAACGCGCCGCAGGGGCTCGGCACGGGGCTTGCAATCGTCGCGCGCCTTGCGCGTCTGCACGGCGGGTCGGTAAGCGTGGACAGCGGGGGTCCCGGCAAGGGAAGCCGCTTCGTGGTGTCGCTTCCGGCCGCCCGCCCGGAAGCGGCGACGAACCCCGCCACGGAGCCTTCGGAAGGCGCGCAGCGCGCGGTGCGACTGCTGGTCGTCGACGACAACGTCGATGCCGCCGACGCGATCGCCACGTTGCTGTCGCTCAATGCCTACGAGGTGTCGACAGCGCACGACCCCGACGAGGCGATGGAGCTCGGCGCCGCGTTCGATCCCGATGTCATCCTCCTCGACATCGGGCTTCCCGGCATGACCGGATACGAGCTTGCACGGAAGCTCCACGCGGACCGCGTCTGCCGGCGCGCGAAGCTGATTGCGATCACCGGGTACGGCCAGCCGGGCGACACCGACCAGGCGCGCGAGGCCGGCTTCGACGGCTACCTCGTCAAGCCCGTCGATCTCGAGCAGTTGCATGCGCGGATCGATGCGATCCTCGGAGGCTAGGGCGAACCGGCCCTAGTCCACCAGCGCTCGATGCTGCGCCCGGCGTCGCGGTTCGACCAGGTCCTGACGCTTGCCGTCCTGGCGATGCTGATCGCCGGGTGCTATCTCGTGCTGCAGCCGTTCCTCACCGCGCTCGTATGGGCCGCGATCCTCTGCACGACGACGTGGCCGCTGTATCTGCGGCTGCACGCGCGGTTCGGAAGGCGCGATGCGCTCGCTGCACTCGCGATGGTGCTGCTGTTGTCGCTCCTGATGCTGGCGCCGTTCATCGTCGTCGGTGCGACGATCGCCGACAACGCCGAGCGCATGGCGACGTGGGGCCGGCAGATCCTCGCCGCAGGACCACCGGAAGCGCCTGCCTGGGTCGCCGGGCTGCCATTGATCGGGCGCACGATCGCCGACTACTGGAACAGCATGGCGCACGACACCGCGCAGCTCCTCGCGTTCTTCGCGCAGTACGTCGAGCCGGTGCGCCGGTTCGCGGTTGCGTCGGGTGCATCGGTGCTCGGCGCCGTGCTGCAGCTCGCGCTGTCGATCTTCATCGCGTGGTTCATGTTCCGCGACGGGCACAAAATCGGCGAGCGGCTGCGTGTGGCGGGCGAGCGGATTGCCGGCGAGCGCGGGACGCATCTTGCCACCGTGGCCACGGCAACCGTGCGCGGCGTCGTGCTCGGCATCCTGGGCACCGCGCTCGTGCAGGGCGTGGTTGCGGCGATCGGCTTCTGGATCGCCGGCATTCGCGCGGCGCCGCTGCTCGGCCTGCTCACGTTCGTCGTATCGCCGGTGCCGGTCGGTCCGCCGCTCGTGTGGGTACCCGCCGGCCTGTGGCTCATCAACGACGGCCAGACCGGATGGGGCATCTTCGTGCTGCTGTGGGGCGTGCTCGCCGTGTCGACGATCGACAACGTCATCAAGCCGCTCATCATCAGCCGCGGCAGCGTGCTGCCGTTCATGCTGGTGCTGCTCGGCGTGCTTGGCGGTGCCATCGCGTTCGGGTTCATCGGCGTGTTTCTCGGCCCCGTCCTGCTCGCGGTCGGCTATGCGTTGCTGCTCGAGTGGGCGGCGCTGCGTACCGGCATCGAAATCGTCGCCACAGATACCGACGCCCGCAAATCAACGCGCGGCGGTCCCTGATACCGGCGCGCCGTCAAGCACACCGAGGCGACGCGATTCAGCGGGCCTGATTCCTCGGTTGCTCGGCAGCCGCGAGATCGCGGGCGAGATCGCCGCGATGCGGCGCGAGCACCTGCACCATCTGCGCGAAAACCTTCGGCGTCGCGGCAATCACCTGTCCGCTGTGCAGATAGCCGCCTTCGCCCGCGAGATCGCCGATGAGGCCGCCCGCTTCGAGGACCAGGAGGCTTCCCGCCGCCACGTCCCACGCGTTGAGGCCGATCTCGAAGAAGCCGTCGTAGAAGCCGGCGGCGACGTACGCGAGATCGAGCGCTGCTGCACCCGGGCGGCGCAAGCCGGCGCTTTGCACCACCATCGTCTTCATCATCGCGAGATAGGTGTCGAGGTGGCTGCCGTCGCGAAAGGGAAAGCCGGTTCCGATCAGGCAATCGCGCAGGTGCGTGCGCCGCGACACGCGCATGCGCCGATCGTTGAGAAACGCGCCGCGCCCGCGTGTCGCGGTGAAGAGGTCGTTGCGGACCGGGTCGTAGATGACGCCCTGCGTGACCACGCCCTTGTGCGCGAGCGCGATCGACACGCAATACTGCGGAAAGCCGTGCAGGAAGTTGGTCGTCCCGTCCAGCGGGTCGATGATCCACACGTGCTCGGCGTCGGGGTTGCGGCCGCGGCCGGTGCCTTCCTCGGCGAAGATGCCATGATCGGGGTACGCGGCATGCAGCGTCTCGACGATCGCCGCCTCGGCTGCGCGGTCGACTTCGCTGACGAAGTCCTTCGGGCCCTTGGCGGTAACGGTCAACAGATCGAGGTCACGCGCGCCGCGCGTGATGATGGTGCCGGCGCGGCGTGCCGCCTTGACCGCCGTGGTGAGCATCGGATGCATGGTGGGACCTGTTCGCGCCGGCGGGCTGTGACGGCCCGCCAGGTCGCGTATTCTACGCAACCGTGCCGAATCCACCCTTCGACCGGTTGCGCGTCGTGCTCGTGCGCACGAGCCTGCCGGCGAACATCGGCGCTGCGGCACGCGCGATGCTCACGATGGGGCTCGCGCGCCTCGTGCTGGTGGCGCCGCGCAGCTTTCCGCACGCCGATGCGACAGCGCTCGCTGCGGGCGCAACGTCGGTGCTCGACGCGGCGCGCGTGGTCGCCACGCTCGACGACGCGCTCGCCGGCGCTTCGTTCTCG
>DASSVX010000063.1:0-10145 GCA_035705655.1 Casimicrobiaceae bacterium | reverse complement strand
CGACAGGTCCATGTAGAACACGTCGGCCGACAGCAGCGAGCGCGGCTGGAAATACCACTCGAGCGCCGCGTCGAGGTTCGTCGAGCGGATCGGCTTCAGGTCGGGGTTCCCGCCGTTGCCGGTATGTGTCGTGTCGTCGGCGCTGATCGACCCGCCGAGCGCGCTGAAGTCGGGCCGCGCCATCGTGCGCGCCGCCGCAAAGCGCGCGACGAGGTTGCGCGTCAGGTCGAACTTGATGTTGGCGCTCGGCAGCACGTCGGTGTACGTGTGCTCGATCGGCGACTGGTAGAACGAGCCGAACGCCGACGTGGTGATCGCGCCCGGCACCTGCGGACACGGCGCCTGCACGGCGCAGATGCTCGTCGGAATGGCGACGTTGACGAGCACGCGCTCCTTGGTCTGCACGGCGCGCACGCCGAAGTTGGCGCTCCAGTTCGACCCGTCGAGATTGGCCATCGCGTAGATCGCCTGCACCTTCTCGCGCAGCGAGAATTCGCCGGACCAGAAGCGGCGCGCGGCCGGATCGCGGTTCGAGTAGATATCGCCCCAGCGCTCGAGCTCGCCCGGAGAAAGCTGCCACACGTTGCGCGGGAAGTCGCCGCCGAGGCCGCTTGCGAAGTCGCTCGGGTAGGTCTCGCCGCTCCAGTGCGGCAGATTCGCGGGGTTGAATGGGTCGACCGCGAAGTTCGGTCCCTGTCCGACCTGCTCGGTGCTGCGATCGTGCTGGGCCGCGCGGTAGCCGAACTTGACGCTGGTCCACGGGCCGTAGCCGAGCTGGTAGGTGCCGTCGATCTTGCCGTAGGTTTCCTTGTCCTCGGTGGACGCGGGGCTCGCACCGAAGATCCAGTCGAGCGACGTGCCGGCGAAGCTCGACGGGTTGCCGCCCGGGAAATGCACGTCGACCGGCCCGCCGATGCCGTGCATCGTGTAATCGGCGCCGGTATTGAATACGTCGCCCTCGAACACATCCTGCTTCGGCGTCTTGCCGAGGCCGCGCGTGTAGCCCACCTGGCCGAAGAAGCCGAGACGATCGGTCGCCTGGTACTTCGCGTCGAGGTTGTAGTACGAGGTCTCGGAATACGCGCCGGGCCGGAGGATCTGGTCGACGATGGCGTATTGATGATTGTTGCCGGGCGAGCCCAGGTTCGGGAACACCGCCGACGTGATCGTGCCGTTGGTCAGCGTGTACGACGACGGAATCTCGCCACTCGGGAAAACGTGCGAGCCGAAGAACATCCAGTTGCGGTTGTAGTTGGTGGCCTCGAGATGCGAGTAGAACGCGTTGAAGTCGACCGTGAGATTGGTGAGCGGCTTGATCTCGACGTCGATCGTGCCGCCGGAGCGCTCCCGCACCTGCTCGAACAGCGACGAGCCGATCAGCGTCGGATACGCGGCGTTGGCCAGATCGGGATGTGCGAGCGCGAGCGCACTGGTCGGCGAGACCGTGCCGTAGCCGAGGGTCTCCTGGCCGTCGCGACGCAGGTGCCGCTTCTCGTAGAAGCCCTGCAGCATGATGCCCATCGTATCGGCGTCGTTCTTCCAGTTGACGAGGCCGTTGAACTGCGGATCGGTCTTGCCCGGCAGATCGGCATACACGGCCTGCAGCGACGCCTCGCCGGTGAACTGCTTGCGGAAGTCGAGCGGCTTGCGCGTGATGATGTCGACCGCACCCGCGATGCCGCCTTCGACCAGATCGGCCGTTGCGCTCTTGCGCACGATCACCTGGCTCACGAGCTCGGACGGCAGCATCGAGAAGCTGACGCTGCGCCCGACCGTCTGCACCTGGTCGAGCACGAACCAGTCGCCCGAGGCGATCGTGTGGCCGTTGACGAGCGTTTGCGTAAGGCTCGGATTGGTGCCGCGCAAGCTGACGCGGTCGTTCTCGTCGAAGCCGCCTTCACCGCCCGCCGCCGAACTGATCGTCACGCCCGGTACCCGCTGCACCGCATCGGCAATGTTCTTGTCGGGAAGCTTCCCGATGTCCTCCGCCGTGATGACTTCGACGATGGAGTCGGCGTTGCGCTTCACTTCGAGCGAGCGCTCGAGCGATTGCCGAATGCCGATCACGTTGATCGATTCGAGCGGCACCGCCGCTCCCGGGGCGGCGGGCGGCGCGGGTGTCGCCGCCTGCGCGACGATCGTCGTTTCCTGCGCGCGCTTTGCGGGCGCCGCCGGGGCAGCGGCATCGCGTGCGTCGGGCGCCTTGGCGTCCTTCGCCTTGTCCTGCGTCGGCGTCTTGGCGGTCGCGTCGCCGGGTTTGACCTTCTGTGCATCGACTGCTTGCGCGTCCGTCTGCTGCGCGTGCACCGAGCAGACGGCGCTCATCCACGCCAGTGCGACTGCCGACGCGATTGGTGTCTTCCTCAGCTTCATGAAGCTTCCCCCTGGAGTGGCGTTGCGTGCGAATCGTCGACGGAACTCGACCGCGTGAGTGCCGCAAGCAAGCAGGGCGCGTTGGTCGCGCCCGTCAATGCCACTATACTACCAGTTGAACCCAAAACACTACCAATTTTGCGATACTGCTACGATGCGATGCGTTGCGTCTTTACCACGGTGCGGACGTTAGCAGTGCAGGAGCGGACGAGAATCGGCGGGCCGGTTGCCGCGATTGGTATGACATTGGTATTATAAGCGAATGACGCGACTCATCCCATCAATGCGTTACCACGGTGTTCTTCCCAAACTGGTTGAGCAATCGACCATCGCGGGAAGGGCTGCCCCATGACCTCGCTTGCCCAGATTCTCGGCAATCTCGACCCGAACGACAGCCTGCCGCTCTACCAGCAGCTGCAGCGGGGACTCCGCGAGGCGATCGAGAAGCGGATCCTCGGCCCCGAGGACGCGTTGCCGTCCGAGCGCCAGCTTGCCGAGGACCTCGGCGTATCCCGCATCACCGTGCGCAAGGCGATCGACGGGCTCGCCGCGGAAGGCCTGCTCGTGAGTCGTCAGGGCTCCGGCAATTTCGTCTCGACACGCATCGAAAAGAACTTCGCGAAGCTGACGTCGTTCTCCGAGGACATGCGTGCCCGCGGCCGCACGCCGCGCAGCGTCTGGCTCAAGCGTTCGGAAGGAACGGTCACGCCCGAGGAATCGCTGAAGCTCGCGCTGTCGCCGGGCACGCTCGTCTACCGCTTTCACCGGCTGCGCTTTGCCGACGACGAGCCGATGTCGATCGAGCTCGCGACGATCGTCGCGTCGTCGCTGCCGTCGCTCGACGCCGTCGACGCTTCGCTGTACGACGCGCTCGAGCACGCCGGCAACCGCCCGGTACGTGCACTGCAGCGGCTGCATTCGATGCTGCTCAGCGCGGAGCAGGCGAAACTGCTCAAGGCGAAACCGGGCGACGCCGGTTTGTTCGTCGAGCGGCTCGGCTACCTGCGTGACGGCCGCGCGGTCGAACTGTCGCAGTCGTACTATCGCGGCGACACGTACGATTTCGTGGCGGAGCTGACCGCGTTCTAACGTGCGATTTGGTGGCCGAGCCGACCGTGCTCGACGTCGGCGAAGCCGTGCTGGCGCAGCGGCACGGGCGCACACCCTGGCGCCGCGGCGCTGCCCGCCATCCACGCGTGAAGCGCCTCGCGCGCGCCTTCGGCGTAGCCCCACGTGACGAGCGAGGGCACGGCGAAATCGAGCGCCTGGAATGGATTCCAGAGCACCAGGTGCAGATCGGGCCGCAAGTTGCGCGCACGCGAACCGTAACGCGCGCGGCCGTTCGAGGCGAGGACGCCGAAGCGGCCGTCGCGCGGCAGAAGCGACGGGTCGAGGCCGGCGAGGTCGTCGACCTGCACGACGTCGACGTCGTCGAAGCCTGCGAATAGCGCCGCCACCTGCGCGCCGGACAGGCCGGGCTCCGATACACCGTCGCCGGGTACGAAGCGCTGCGTGATCACGCGAATCGGCGTAGCGCGAGCGGGCGGTTTCGCGCCGTCGAGTGCGACGAGTCCGCGCGCCCACGCGCGGCGCATCAGCGCTTCGTCGCCAGCACGCGCTTCGCCGGCGTACGGACCGGCAGCGGCCGGAAAGCGCGCCGCCAGAGCGTCGAGGCGGGCACGCGCGCGAAGGAGCCCGCTTTCATCGAGCTCGCCCGCTTGCACCGCCGCGCGTATCGCCTCGATCGCGTCGAGCTGCTGCATGGGTGTGCCGAGCGCCATCACCATGTCGGCGCCGGCGCGCACGGCCAGCACGCTTGCGCGTGCGTGCCCGTAGCGATCGGCGATGGCCTTCATGACGAGCGAGTCGGTGACGACGACGCCGTCGTAGCCCCATTCGCCGCGCAGCAGGTTCCCGAGGATCGGCCGCGACAGCGTGGCGGGATAGCGGTCATCGAGCTGCGAGTACACGATGTGCGCCGTCATCACCGCCGGTGCCTCGCCGCACAACGCGCGAAACGGCGCGAGCTCCAGCGTGTCGAGTTGCGCGCGCGGCTTGTCGACGCGCGGCAGCTCGAGGTGCGAATCGACGTGCGTGTCGCCGTGTCCCGGAAAGTGCTTTATGCAGCATGCGACGCGCTCGGTCATTGCGCCGCGCATCCACGCGCCTGCCAGCCGGATCACTTCCTGCGGGTCGGCCGAGAAGCTGCGCTCGGCGATCACCGGATTCGCCGCGTTGTTGTTGACGTCGAGCACCGGCGCGAAATTCCAGTTGAAGCCGAGGCTGCGGATGCCGCGCGCGACGGCCGCGCCGACGTCGTGCGCAAGCCCGGCATCGTGCGCTGCGCCGAGCGCCATCGCCGACGGCGCCTGCGGCAGCGACGTCGCGCGGATCACCGAGCCACCTTCCTGATCGATGGCGATCAGCGCGCGCGGCCCGAGCACGTCGCGCAGCGCCGCGGTCAGCGCACGCACCTCGTTCTCGTCGCCGAGGTTGTCGCGGAAGAGCACGACCGCGCGAATTCGTTGCTTGCGCAGGAAGGCGGCCTGCGCCGCATCGAGCGCGCGGCCGCGAATGCCGGCCATGACGAGCTCGCCCGGATGCAGGCGCGCGCCGTTTGCGCTCACTTGACCGCGCCTTCCATCCCTCGCATGAAGAACCGCTGCGCGAAGAAGAACACGATCAGCGCCGGCGCGATCGTCAGCACCGCACCGGCCGCGATCACGCGCGTCGAGCTGCCGAACGTGCCGGAGAGCTCGAGGATGCCCACGGCGAGCGGCATCAGGTTGCTCTTCGTCAGAACGACGCTCGGCCACAGGAAGTTGTTCCACGTCGTCACCGTCGTCAGGATCACGAGCGCGCCGATCTGCGGTCCGGCGAGCGGCAGCATGATGCGCAGGAAGACGTAGAGCTCCGACGCGCCGTCGACGCGCGCGGCGTCGAGCAGGTCCTGCGGTATTTCCTCGAACGCGTTCTTCATCATGAAGATGCCGATGGCACCGGCGAGCGTCGGCAGGATCACGCCGAGGTGCGTGTTAACGAGCCGCAGATGCGCTGCCGTGATGAAGTTGACGAGGAAGTTCACCTCCGTCGGCAGCATCAGCGTGGCGAGGATCAGCGCGAACACGAGCCGCTGGCCGCGGAAGCGGTAGCGCGCGAGAGGGTACGCGGCGAGCGAGCAGACGAGGATCGTCCATGCGACGGTCCAGAACGTGATCCAGATCGAATTCCAGTAATAGCGCCCGATATCGATCACGCGGAACACCTCGACGAAATTGGCGAGCGAGGGCCGCTGCGGGATGAACGACGACGGGAAGTTGAACACGTTGCCTTCGGTGCCGATCGCCACCGCAAGCGTCCACAGGAACGGGAAGGCGCAGAGCAGCCCGATCAGCGCGAGCAGCGCGTAATGCACAAGCCGCCGAAGCTCGAGGCGCATGGCGTTCAGCGGTGGCGCGGACGGATCACGCGAAAGTTGATCCAGGCGAGGACGATGCAGAAAGCGCTGACGACGAGGCTCGCCGCCAGCGCGCGCGGGAAGTTGAACGCGCGAATGCCCTGGTCGTACGCGTAGTAGAGGCCGGTGTACGTCGAGCTCACCGGACCGCCCTTCGTCATGATCAGCACCTCCTCGAGCACCTTCACGGCCGACAGCGTCGAGAGCACCGTGCAGAGCAGGATCGTCGGCATGATCATCGGAATGGTGACCCGCCAGAAGCGTTGCCAGCGCGTCGCGCCGTCGAGATGCGCCGCCTCGTCGAGGTCCTTCGGGATCGCCTGCAGCGCGGCGAGGTAGAGCACCATGTACCAGCCGAGGCCGCGCCACATGGTGACCAGCATCAGCGAGAACAGCGCGAGGCGATCGTCGGTGAGCCAGCCGATCGGCTCGCCGATCACGTGCAGGCGCTCGAGCACCGCGTTGACGAGCCCCTGCTCGTTGTACATCCACCCCCACATGATGCCGACCACCGACACCGACGTGACCACCGGCGTGTAGAACAGCGCGCGGAAAAACCGGATGCCGGGCAGCGCGTTGTTCACGAGCACGGCGAGCACGATCGCACCGAGCTGGATCGCCGGTACGATCGCGAGGTAGAGAAGCGAATTTCGGATGCTGACGAGAAACACCGGGTCGGCGAGCAGATCCTCGAAGTTCGCGAGGCCGACGAAGCGCGGCGGCGTCAGGAAGTTGTACTCGGTGAACGCGAGGTAGCTGCCGAAAAGCACCGGCCAGAACGTGAACACGCCGAGCAGCACGAGCGCGGGCGCAAGAAACAGCCAGGGGCGCAGCGCACGTCGCGAAGGCAGGTGCAGGCGCAGCGCGTTCGATTCGTCGCGATGCAACGCGTCGACTTGCCCGGCCCCTTCGACCACCCGGCTCATCGCAGCGTCGACGCGACGCCTGGCGTCGGCGTGGCGGCCGGCGCCAGCTTGGCATTCCAGAACGCGACCGCGTCGTCGAGCGCCGACTTGATGTCGCGCCGGCCGATGATCGCCGCCTCGACGTCGTCCTGCAGCCGCCTGTTGAGCCGCTCGAAGCCCGGGATGCCGGAAACGTAGAGCGTGCGCACGACCTCCATTCGCGCAGCGCCGATGGCCATTGCCTTTTCGTACGCGCCGGCGTCCAGCGGGAGGCTGCGGAAATGCGGATCGGCGATTGCCTGCTTCGCCGTCGGAAACGCGCCGGCAAGCTTCGCGAAGGCAACCTGGTTGTCGGCGTCGGTCAGGAATTTCGCGAACTTCGCCGCCTCGTGCGCCACCTCGCCGGTCGTGCCTTTCGGCATCGCGAAATGAAACAGCCAGCCGCCCGCCGCGATGCCGCGCGCGCCGATCGGCACCGGCGCGACATCGGTTACCGCGTAGATATCTGCCGCGTCGTCGCGCACACGGGTGAGCGCGCTCGGCGGCGCTTCGAGCATCGCCATGCGACCCGACTTGTACGCATCGATCGACGCCGGATAGTTGTCCTCGGAGAAGAGCTTGTCCTTGAGCAGCCCGCCCGCCTTGTAGGCGTCGGCGAACTTGGCGACGAACGCAACGTGCGCCGGCGAATTGAACACCGCCTTGCCGTTCTCGACCAGAGGAAGCCCCTCCTCGAGCATGAGGCCCGCGATCTTGCCGAGCGCGGGCGAAAAACCGTACGCACCCGTCCGCGCCCGGATCGTCTTCGCGGCGTCGAGCTGCTCGCCACGCGTCGTCGGCACGCGCGTGATGCCCGCCCGCCGGAAGAGCGTCGTGTTGTACGCCATCACGTTGACGCTGTTGTAATGCGGGAAGCCGTAGACGTGGCCGTTGAACGTCAGGTCCGCTATCGCGCCGTCGGTGTAGCGATCGCGATCGGCGCCGAGCAGGTCGTCGATCGGCCGCAGCGCGCCGTACAGCGCGTAGTCGTACGCCCACGGCACGTTGAGCTGCACGAGTGCCGGCGCCGACCCGGCGACGATCGCCGCCGTCAGCTTCGTCTGCAGCGCATCCCACGGGACGTCCACCCACTCGAGCTCCACGCCGGGATGCGCGGCTTCGTATTGCGCGACGAGCGTGTCGAAGTAGCCGGTGAATTTCGGCTTGAGGCTCATCGTCCAGAACTCGATGTGCAGCTTGCGCGGACCGGCGGCACTGTCGCACGCGACGAGCACGGTGACGACGCATGCGAGCAGCGCGATGCGCAACAGCAGTGCGATCGCGTGTCTCATCGCGTCAACGTCACCTTCGACAGATGTGGCGGCGCGTCGGGGTCGAGCCCGCGCGCACGCGCGAGCGCCTCGACCACCGGATAGAAGCTCTGGATGGCCGCGATCGGGTCGAGATCCGCGACGCCGGCGGTCGTGATCGGCAACGTGCTGCCGCGCGTCCCCTGCGGTGCGGCGAGGACGACGCGCGCACCGCGGCTTCGCATGTCGTCGGCGAATGCGAGCAGGCCGTCGTGCATCGGACCGCGCGGCGCGAACACGAGCAGCGGGTAGTCGCGTGCAACGAGCGCCATCGGTCCGTGCCTCATTTCGGCGCCCGAGTATGCCTCGGCCTGGATGCCGCATGCTTCCTTGAGCTTGAGCGCCGCTTCCATCGCAATCGGCAATCCGAGTCCGCGGCTCACGACGTAAAGCCGGTCGACGTCCGACAGCGCATTCACCGCGGCCGTCCAATCCTGTGCAACGGCCTGCTCGAGCACCGCCGGCAGCGCGTCGAGCGCGCGCTGCATCGCGGTGTCGCCCTCCCATGCGGCGACGAGCCGCGCACCGGCGACGAGCTGGGCAATATGGCTCTTCGTGGCGGCGATGCTCGTTTCGGGTCCGGCATGTAGGTCCAGCACCCATTGCGCGGCGCCGGCAAGCGGCGATGAGGTGTCGTTGACGAATGCGACGGTGCGCGCGCCGCGCTCGCGAAAGGCACGCGTCGGCAGGACGAGGTCGGCACTTTGCCCGGACTGCGAGAACGCGAACGACACGAGGCCGTCGCAGCGAAGCTGCGACCGGTAGAGCGTGACGAGCGACATCGGCAGCGAAGCGACCACATGGCCGAGCCGCGCCATCACGAGGTAGGCGAGGTAGTGCGCGGCGTGGTCCGAGCTGCCGCGTGCGAGCGTCACCAGCGACCGCGGCGGATGCTCGTGCAGATCGGCGGCCAGTGCGGCATAGCGGCCGGCATCGGCCGCGAGGAGCCGCGCGATGGCGTCCGGCGCCTCGCGCGCCTCGTCAAGCATCCGCGAGGTCAATGTCCTCCCCTTCCGCGATCACCCGGACAAGCCGCAGATCACGATCGACGACCACGAGATCGGCATGCGCGCCGGAGCCGATACGGCCGCGGTCGGTTACGCCGAGGTAGTCGGCCGCATGCGTCGAAACGCGCAGCGACGCCTGCGCCAGCGGCAGTCCGAGCAGCACGAGATTGCGCAGCGCCTGGTCCATCGTCAGCGTGCTGCCGGCGAGGGTACCGTCCGCGAGACGCACTCCGCCCATGCATTTGCGCACACGGTGCGAGCCCAGCCGGTACTCGCCGTCGGGCATGCCGGCGGCGGCGGTCGAATCGGTGACGCAAAAGAGACAGGGGATTGCACGCAGTGCCGCGCGCAGCGCGCCGGCGTGCACGTGCAGCAGGTCGGGAATGATCTCCGCGTAGCGTGCATGCGCGAGTGCCGCCCCGACGATGCCCGGGGCGCGATGGTGCATGCCCGACATCGCGTTGAAAAGATGCGTGAAGCCGCCCGCGCCACGCTCGAGCGCCGCCACGCCTTCCTCGTACGTGGCCAGCGTGTGGCCGATCTGCACGCGAAAGCCTGCGCCGCGCAGTTGCGCAATGATGTCGAGGTTGCCCGGCAATTCGGGTGCGAGGGTGATGAGCGCGATCGGCGCGAGCGCATGCAGCGCGAGAACCTCGGCGATCGACGCCTGGCGCACGAAGTCGGGCTGTGCGCCGAGCTTCCCGGGATTGATGTACGGGCCCTCGAGGTGCACGCCGAGCACGCGCGCCGCGCCGCTCGCGCGCTGGCGGCACGCGGGGCCGAGTGCCGCCAGCGCATGCTCGAGCTCGTGCAGCGGTCCGGTCATCGTCGTCGCGAGCAGCGCGGTCGTGCCGTGGCGTGCGTGCATGCGCGCGATGTTGACGATCGCATCGCCGCCTTCCATCGTGTCGCTGCCGCCGCCACCATGCACGTGCGTGTCGATGAAACCGGGCAGCACGATGGCCCGCGCTTCGTCGCGCACGCGATCCTCGGCGATCGGCTCGCCGTCGATGCGCTGTATGCGGCCGTGCGCGTGCTCGAGCGCTCCGCAGAC
>DASSVX010000062.1:0-4142 GCA_035705655.1 Casimicrobiaceae bacterium | reverse complement strand
CGCCGCCGCGAGGAAGCTCGACTTCGCACGGTTCGCCGCCTCCGCGGCATCCTTGGCCGCCTGTGTAATGCTGAGCTGCGCCGACAGCGCAGCGCTCTTCTCCTCGACGCGGCGTTCGAGGTCCACGTTGAGCCGTTCGCTTTCGTTCAGCGCACGTACGAAGCGATCGGTCAGCAGATAGCCGAAGAGCGTGAGAAACGCGAGAGCCGCGTAGGGAACGAGCCACACCGGGCGCAGCGCGAGCGGATCTTGCGACGCGAGCCAGTCATGCACGGCGAATGCCGCCGAAAGGGTTCCTGCCGCGAGCAGCAACGCGCTCTCGACGTTCCAGCGGCGGACAGCGTAACGGGCGACGGCGACGAGCGCAGCGACGACCATGATGATGCCGCCGAGACGAACGCCGGCGGACGCGAGTTCGAGCTCACCGAACGCCTGTGCGATGTACAGAAGCGGTATCGTCGCGGCTGCATACACGATGACGACCCGTTCATAGATCGGCCAGCGGACGCTCGCGAAGCGTAGACAGAACAGGCAGAGCATCGCGACGAACAACAGATACGTCCCCGTCCAGACCACCCCCCAGTGGGGCTGCGGCAGCGGGGGCTCGGGTACGAGCGTGAAGAGCGTGTGCACGCTCCATAGCATTACGGCGACGGCGAACAGCAGATAGCCTGGATCGCGCCGCCGCAGCCACAGCACCAAGATGAACACGCCGACGGTCAGCGTCGCGATGCTCACCGCCGCCGGGCCGACCGTGTGAACGAACAGCACTCCGCGCGCCCGTTCGCGCAGCATCGTGGCATCGCCCGCAAGGATCGGACCGAGGCCCGCGACGTTCGGGGCCTTCGCGCGCATGTGCACGCCGATGTAGTTGACTCCGACGCGCAGAAGCCCCGCCGGCAAGTCGATGTAGCGCGACTGTTCGTAACTTCGCGGCCGCCGTCCGTCGAGCGGTCCCGACGCACCGACCAGTTCGCCGTTCACGTACACCTCGGTCGGCGCGGTAAGCGCCGTCGCGCAGATCGCTTGCGGCGTCGTGGGTACGGCATCGAGCGTCCACGACAGCGTGTACCAGCCGTCGCCGGTCCGCCCCGGGTCCGTGACCTCCCATGCGTGGGGCAGGTCGACGCGGTGCTGCGAGTGGTCGCCGAAGCGCCCGTCGTAGTCGCCGATCGCGAACGCCGCGCGCTGCAGCTCCACCGGTGGCGGAAGACGCGGCGGCTGCGGAGCGCTTTGGGCCATCGCGACGGTCGCGACGGCCAGCGTCATCACCGCGAGCAGCGCCGATACGCGTCGAAGCAGCGTGCTCATGCAGCCACCTTCCGCCCTTGCATGAGTGCCGACCAGGCAGGATGCTCTGGCAATGCATCGCGCAGGAAGCGCCCGATCTCGTCGATCGCCTCGCGATCCCACCACGGATCGCAGTTGCGATAGGCGCCGGCTTGCGCGAGCGCCAGCGCCTTGCGCAGGTCGAGCGTCGCTTGCGCGGTGCGTTTCTCGCGCATCCGAAGCCAGGCGCGCGACAGCAGGGCGGAGAAGTGCAGGAACGACCAATAGTGGCTCGCGGCGCGAGCGATCACCACCCCCAGCAGGGCGCCCGCGGGCCGATGGCGCTGGCGCGCGACGTCGACATGGGCCCGCCCGAGCCGCCAGAGCGTGGTGAAATAGGCGGGAACGTTGGTCGCATCTTGAGCGAAGCAGGCGTCGAGCCGCTCGCTCGCGCCCTCGTTGTCGCCCGCAAGGCGCGCGCGCGCGGCGCCGAGAAACAGCGCGTGCGCGATGTCCTGGGTTCGCTGGCGCTCGATGCTCGCTGCCATGCAGGCTAGACAGCGATCGGCCTCGGCAAGGTCGCCCTCCGATATCGCGGCGCTCGCGCCTTGCTCCCACGCGGTGTATCCGGCCCCGAGCGCCACGGCCTGCGCGACGGCGCGGCGGGCCCGGCCGTGCTCGGCGGCCAGCCACGCTTCGAGGGCCTCCGCCTCGAGCCAGGTGCGGCGCATCGCCACACTTGCGTCCGCGCCGTGCGCGCGCGCACGCGTCACGATTTCCCGTGCGAGCGCAAAGTTGCCGCCGCGCACCGCGTATTCGAACGAGAACTTCGCTGCTCGAAGCGCATCATCGGCGCTCGCATCATCTCGCCGCACGAGGGCCAGCGCCCGGGCATGCCATAGCGGAAGCATCGGATGCGCGGGACGCCGGCCGAGGACGGCGAGAGCGGCACGAAACAGATGCGGGTCGGTACTCGCCGGACCGATCGTCTTCGCCTGCTGAAGGTCGGCATCGAGCGCGTCGATCCAGCGGTCCATAGCGGGCGGCGCGCCGAGCTCGCGATGCAGCCGATCGAGGGTGTCGGCCGTGCGGGCGAGCGCGCCGACGCCGTCGCCCAGCGAGACGAGTCGATCGTGACGCTCGACGGCGAGCGACTGCCAGCGGTTGTCTCCGTCACTGCGCATGCGGCCGCGCTCCCCCTTTGGCGGGCATGCTCGCGGATCCTGCCAGGGCGAGCATTCTGCCTATAATGCACGCGACGTACAAACGACGTGAGCGCCGCCCGTCCGATGGAGCCTGCCGTACCCGTTGCTGAATTGCGCTTCGCGATCGCCGACGATCATCCGCTGATGCGCGCCGCGCTCGCCAGCGCGCTTTCGACGCTCGCACCCCTGGTCCATTTCGTCGAGGCGACGAATCACGCGGAAGCGCTGCGGGTAGTGAGCCAAGTGCCGCCCCACGATCTGCTGCTGCTCGATCTCCACATGCCGGGAACTCAAGGCATCGATGGCGTGCGAGAGGTGCGCGAATGCGCGCCGCACGTGCCGGTTGCCATCGTCTCCGCGGAGGACGATCCGGCGGCGATTCGCGCCCTGTTGGCGCTCGGCATCTGCGGGTTCATACCCAAGACCGATTCGACGGCCGTAATCGCGAGCGCCGTGCGGCTGATTCTCGCGGGCGGTGTCTACGTGCCCTCGCATCTCGTGGCGTTCGCGCCGACATGCGCGATCAACGGAACGGCGGCGCCTGCGCTGACCGGACGGCAGATGGAAGTCGTGCGCCTGTTGGGGCGAGGCCTCTCGAACAAGGCGATTGCGCGTGAACTCGGCGTGAGCGAGGGTACGGTCAAGGTGCATCTGCTCGCCGTGTTCCGCATCCTCGACGTTCGCAATCGCACCGCCGCGGTGCTTGCGGCGCAGCGCGTCCTCGGCTGAAGAAGAAAAACCCCCGGCAAACCGGCGCAGCCGGTGCCGGGGTGGAGGAAATGAAGCCGTCCTAGAACTGCGCGATCGGCACTTCCGGCTCGGCGTACGTCGCATGGCCGAACACGCGCTCGGCCGACGGCACGCCGGTGCCGAACGTGCCCGTGTCGCCGGCCGCAGGCGAGTCCACTGCGACGAACGGCGCAGGCTGCGCTGCGACGCTGATTTGCGGGGAGTCGTGCAGCCAGACGAGGGTAGCGAGTCCCAGCACGCAAAGCGTCGCGGCGACGCTCATCGTGGTGCGCAGTCCAGAGTCGGTTTCGTTCAGCTTGTGCAGTGTGGCCATGTCGATCTCCCGTTTGCAACGCGTGCGGTGATACGCGTCGATGGGGATTGTCGACAGAATCAGGCGTCACCGGAATTCAACGTTGTGATTAGACGCCGGTAACCGGACGGCCGAGTCGTCGCCGCATTGCGATGAACGGCGTACGCCGTTTGGCCAGGATGCACCACGCGCTGTTCCGTTCGACAGAGTCGCGCTCACCGGATGCCCGATGTCGCTATCGGAGAAGACGTCCGAGAATCGCTTCGTGCGCCAACGCACGCCGAGGGGGCTACGATGATGAGCGACCTGAACCATCCACTCCGCGCCTTGCGCGCGCATCGCGATTACCGGCTCACACCGGGCGAGTGGCTGACCTGCTGCGCGTGGGCATTGCTGCTCGGGATCTGCGTCGTCGGGGAAACGCTCGAGACGCTCTTCGCGTAATGCGTCGGCTTCAGGGCGCTTGCCGTCGGCGGACGCGCGCTCGCTCGATGGCTTTGGCGATGGCGGCACGTCGACGCGCCGCGTCGTCGCCGAGCGCTGCTGCGACTGCTCGTTCTCGCGATATCGCGCTCGCTCGCGCACGCCGTCGCTGACGCTGTTCGTGGCGCTCGCGCGCCAGCATC
>DASSVX010000061.1:0-17217 GCA_035705655.1 Casimicrobiaceae bacterium | reverse complement strand
CGTCGCAAATACTCGAGGATGCCCGAACTCCCGGAAGTCGAAACGACCCGGCGCGGTATCGCGCCGCACGTGATCGGCCGGCGCGTGGCGCGGATCGACGTGTACGACTCGCGCCTGCGCTGGCCGGTTCCCGGGGATCTCGACGCGTGCATGCGCGGCCGCACGATCGATCGCGTCGACCGGCGCAGCAAATACCTGCTGTTCCACGCCGGCGAAGCCGCGCTGCTCGTGCATCTCGGCATGACCGGGACGCTGCGCGTTTTCCGCGAGCCGCCTCCGCGGCGCACCACGCGATCACGGCGTGCGGCGATTCTGCCCGAATTGCCAGCGCCGCCGACGCAACCCGCGTCACGCACGGCGGTGCCACTGCGCGGCATGTGCAGACGGAGCGCGGCGCGCGCATGCGATGCGCAGCCGATGGGCGGCGCCGATCGGCTGCCGAACGCGCACCGATTCGCGAGCGACATCGGCGGCGGCATCGGCGCGTTGCCGTCGCGGCGAACTCGCCCGCTCATACGGCACGAGTTGTGCTTTCCGGCTGCTGATCGGCTGCGAGTCACGATTGAAGCATTCCTCCCACAGCCCCGTACCCGCGGCGGCATGAATCCTTCGCGCGATCTCGCCGCGCGGTTCGAGGCTTACGCCGATTGGCGGCGCAGGCTGTCGGCCGGCGTCTCGTCGCTGTTCGAGTGGCTGACGCAGCAGGACCTCGCCGACGCGCAGGTCGAGGTCAAGGTGCAGCGCATCCTCGAGCGTCTGCAGCAGGACAAGCTCGTCGTCGCGTTCGTCGCCGAGTTCTCGCGCGGCAAATCGGAGCTCATCAATGCGATCTTCTTCGCCGATTTCGGACAGCGGCTTTTGCCGTCGTCGGCCGGGCGCACCACGATGTGCCCGACCGAACTGCTTCACGACCCCTCGCGCCCGCCGTCGATCCGGCTGCTGCCGATCGAAACCCGGCTGAACGAGGCGACGGTCACCGAATTCAAGACGTACGCCGACGAGTGGGTCACGTTCCCGCTCGATCTCGGCGCCGCCGACCGGATGGCCGAGGCGCTCGCGCGCGTGTCGCAGGTAAAGCGCGTGCCGATCGCGCTCGCACGCAAATACGGGCTCTTCAGCGAGCGCGACGAGGACATCCTGTCGGCGCTCGAGCGCGGCGACGAGGGCAGCGTCGACATTCCGTGCTGGCGCCACGCGATCATCAATTTTCCGCACCCGCTGCTGCAGCAGGGTCTCGTGATCCTCGACACGCCGGGACTCAACGCGATCGGCACCGAGCCCGAGCTCACGCTCAATCTGCTGCCCAATGCGCACGCGATCCTGTTCCTGCTCGCCGCCGATGCCGGCGTCACGAAGACCGATCTCGACGTGTGGAACGATCATCTTGCAGGCGACGACGACGGGATGAAGTCGGCGCGTCTCGTCATCCTGAACAAGATCGACGGATTGTGGGACGACCTCAAGGAGGAGGTCGAGATCAACGCCGAGATCGACCGGCAGGTCGACGCCAGTGCGACGCTGCTCGGCATTTCGCCCGCGCAGGTGTTCGGCGTGTCGGCGCAGAAGGCATTGCTCGCCAAGGTGAATGGCGATGATGCGCTGCTTGCGCGAAGCCGCCTGCCGGTCCTCGAGAATTCGCTGTCGCGCAAGCTCATTCCGGCCAAGCGCGAGCTGGTGGGCGCGGCGACCCAGGCCGAGCTTCGCGGTCTCACGTCGTCGCTGCGCACGATCCTCGACGCACGCGCCGCGTCGATCGGCGAGCAGCTCGTCGAGCTGATCGCGCTGCGCGGCAAGAACCAGGACGTCGTCGAGCACATGATGGCGCGCGTCCAGGAGGAAAAGGCGCTGTTCGAGCGCGGGCTCGCCCGCTATACGGCGCTGCGCACCGTGTTCACGCAGCATACGAACGACCTCTTCGACGTCATCGGTCTCTCGGCGCTGCGGCAGAACGCCACGAAGACGCGCCAGCGCATCGAGGACAGCCCGTTCACGAAGGGCGTGCGTGACGCCATGGGGGAGTTCTTCGGGCGGCTGCGCACCGATTTCGACCAGGCCGGCCGGCAGGCCGCCGAGATCCACGACCTGATGCGCGCGATGTACACGCGCTTCGCGCACGAGCACGGCATCGAGATCTACGTGCCGCCGCAGTTCTCCGTGCTCAAGTACCTGAAGGAAATCGAGCGGATGGAGCGCGCCTACAACACGCACTTCAACACGCTCTGGAACATGGTGAGCAAGGCGAAGTACCCGCTGATGAAGCAGTTCTTCGAGACGGTCGCCTCACGCGCGCGCCACATCTACAAGGTCGCCAACCGCGACGTCGAGGGCTGGCTGAAGGCGGTGATGTCGCCGCTCGAGACGCAGGTGCGCGAGCATCACATCCAGCTTCGCCGCCGCCTCGACAGCATCCGCCGTATCCACCGTGCGAGCGACGAGCTCGAGAACCGGATCATGGAGCTCGAGCAGCAGCGCGAGGCGCTCGACACGCAGCGGCAGGGACTGCGCGAGCAGTTGAGCACCGTCGACATGATCATCGAGGCACCGGACGCCTTGCCGCTCGCCGCGAACGGGTAGGCCGCGGTTGATAAAGGGGCCAGGCTCGATTTTCATGCCGCGACCGCGGCCGAGCGGGGGAAATCGGGGGGAAATCGAGCCTGGCCCCTTTTTGGCGTCGTCGCCGCGCTATTGCGGTTTTGCCGCCGTCAGCGCCTCGTACTTGCGCATGAGCGCCTCGGGCGTTTCGATGAAATCGGGGTTGACCGGGATGCAGTCCACCGGGCACACCTCGCGGCACTGCGGCTTGTCGAAGTGCCCGACGCATTCGGTGCACTTCCGCGGGTCGATCTCGTAGATCTCCGCGCCCTGCGAGATCGCCTGGTTCGGGCATTCGGGCTCGCAGACGTCGCAGTTGATGCATTCGTCGGTGATGATCAGGGCCATCCGCCCATGCTACCTCACGTCGGCGGCGACCTTGCGTCGCAGGCACTCTCCCACGTGCGGGTGCACGAACTTCGTCACGTCGCCGCCGAAGCGGGCGATCTCGCGCACGATCGTCGCCGAGATGAACATGTATTTCTCGCCCGGCGTCAGGAACAGCGTTTCGACGTCGGGGTCGAGATGGCGGTTCATTCCCGCCATCTGAAACTCGTACTCGAAGTCGGACACCGCGCGGAGGCCGCGCACGATGGCCTGCGCCCCCTGGCCGACGACGAAGTCCATCAGGAGCGACGAGAACCCGATGACCTCCACATTGGGGAACGGCCGCAGCACCTCGCGCGCCATCGCGATGCGCTCGCCGGTCGAGAAGAACGGCTTCTTCGTCGCGCTGTCCGCGACGGCGACGACGACCGTATCGAAAAGGCGGCCCGCGCGGCGGACGAGGTCCTCGTGGCCGCGAGTGAACGGGTCGAAGGTGCCGGGATAGACGACTTTCATCGTTGCGCCGGCTTATCGCCGGTCGGTCCGCGCAAGCAGATGATAATGCACGTGCCCGGCGCGCGCGTGGCGCAATAGCTCGAACTGCGGCGGCGGCGTCAGCGCTCGGCCCGCTTCGGCGTACAGGCGGCCGTCGAGCGCGAGCCGCGGCCGCAGAAGCGCGAACAACGCATCCCAGGGGTCGTCCGCGAACGGCGGATCGACGAACACGACGTCGAATGTCCGCGATTCGCCCGAGAGGTAGGGAAGCGCTTCGCCGACGTGGGTCTCGATGGCGGCGATGCCGAGCGCCTCCGCCGCGTTGCGCAACGCCCGGATCAACGCGGGATTGCGATCGATCGCGACCGATCGCTCGGCGCCGCGCGACTGCGCTTCCAGGCTCAGCACGCCAGTACCCGCGTACAGGTCGAGCGTCGTCGCGCCCGTCAGGTCCTGCCCCAGCCAGTTGAAAAGCGTCTCCCGCACCCGATCGGGGGTTGGACGCACACCGGCAACGGGGGGGACCGCAACTTGCCGGCCGCGGTGGCGTCCGCCGATGATTCTTACGCGATGAGGGGCCGGCATGGGCGGTGGGGATCATGCAAGCGCGGCATGGCGCCCGCGCGGGGCCGGGTAGAATCCCAATTTCCCCGCGCCGCGTCAAAGTCCTGGCGTAGAGCGCCCGCTGCCTTCCCGATGTTCGACCTTTTCAAACGCAAGCCGGCCCCGCAGCCTGCCGCGCCCGCGGAATCGGCGCCCCCCGAGCCGGTCGCCGGGGTGCCCGGCGTGCCTAGCGCGCCGCCGTCCGAAGCTGCCGCCGGCGTTTCCGCCGCGAAGCGCTCATGGCGCGAGCGGTTGAAGTCGGGCCTCGGCCTTTCGCGCGAGAAGCTGTCGGGCGCATTATCCGGCGCTTTGCGCCGGCGCGTGCTCGACGACGAGGCGCTCGAGGCGCTCGAATCGGCGCTCCTGATGGCCGATGTGGGGATCGCTGCGACGCAGCATCTGCTGGACGAGTTGCGGTTGCGCTACCGGAAGGCCGGCGCCGATGCCGATCCGCGCGCGCTGCTGCGCGGTGCATTTGCCGATCTCGTGCGCACGCTCGAAGCGCCGGTGACGGTCGGCGCGGCGCGCCCGTTCGTGATCATGCTGGCCGGTGTCAACGGCGCGGGCAAGACGACGTCCATCGGCAAGATCGCGAAGTGGCTGCAACAGCGGCACCTCTCGGTGCTGCTCGCGGCGGGCGACACGTTCCGTGCTGCCGCGCGCGAGCAGCTCGTCGTCTGGGGCGAGCGCAACAACATCGCGGTCATCCAGCAGGCCGGCGGCGATCCCGGTGCCGTCATGTTCGATGCAGTCGGTGCGGCGAGCAGCCGGGGCCTCGACGTCGTGTTGGCCGATACCGCCGGCAGGCTGCCCACGCAGGCGCACCTGATGGACGAGCTGCGCAAGATCAAGCGGGTGCTCGGCAAGGCGCGGGAAGGCGCGCCCGACGAGGTGTGGCTCGTGCTCGACGCCAACACCGGTCAGAACGCGCTCGCCCAGGTGAAGGCGTTCGATGCGGCGGTGGGCCTGACCGGGCTGATCCTGACCAAGCTCGACGGCAGCGCGAAGGGGGGCATCGTCGCCGCCATTGCGCGCCAGCACCCGATTCCGCTCCGGTTCATCGGCGTGGGCGAGGGCGTCGACGATCTGCGTCCATTCGACGCCGACGAGTTCGTCGATGCGCTTTTGCCGGCCGAAGAAGCGCTTTCCTAGACTGCCTTAGCGTCGAAGCGGGCGCTCACTCGGTCCCGCCCGGATCAAACGGCGAGCCGTCCGAACTGTCATCTCCCCGGGCGGTCCACCTTAGCAGCGGGCTTGCGCGGTGAGCGTTCCCACGCAATAGTCGACTAAATCAGTCGGGAACTTTCCCGGCTGTTAGCACTCTCATTACACGAGTGCTAAACTAGGCGCGCCGGCACTCCAACGAAGTATTTTCTGGTGCGCCATGGAAAGGAGAACTGAATGTCCGGAAGTGCGCTCGCGTTTCCCACCCCGGCCTCGCTGGGAAGCCTCGATCACTACATCCAGGCGGTGAACCGCTTTCCGCTGCTCAGCCCCGAGCAGGAGACCGAGCTCGGGCGCCGCTGGCGCGAGCACGAGGACGTCGATGCGGCGCGGCAGCTCGTGCTGTCGCACTTGCGGCTCGTCGTCGCCGTGTCGCGCAATTACCTGGGCTACGGACTGCCGCAGGCCGACCTGATCCAGGAAGGCAACATCGGTCTCATGAAGGCCGTGCGCCGTTTCGATCCGGAGCGCGGTGTCCGCCTGGTGTCGTTTGCGCTGCACTGGATCAGGGCCGAAATCCACGAGCACGTGCTGCGCAACTGGCGCCTCGTCAAGATCGCGACGACGAAGGCGCAGCGCAAGCTGTTTTTCAACCTCCGCAGCATGAAGACTTCGTCGGCGGCGCTGACCCCCGACGAGGCGAACAAGATCGCGGCCGACCTCGGCGTCAAGCCCGAGGAAGTGTTCGAGATGGAGAAGCGGATCTCCGGCGGCGACGTCTCGCTCGATCCGACGCCCGGTGACGAGGACTCGGTGTCGCCGATCGCGTACCTTTCCGATGCCGAGGACGAGCCGTCGCAGATCCTCGAGCGCGCGCAGATGGCGGCGAACCGCACCGCCGGCCTGCGCTCGGCGATGTCCAAGCTCGACGCACGGAGCCGCCGCATCATCGAAGCGCGATGGCTGCGGGAAGAAGACTCGGCGACGCTGCAGGAACTGGCCAACGAGTATGGCGTGTCGGCGGAGCGCATTCGCCAGATCGAGAGCAAGGCGCTGAAGACGATGCGCTCCGAGATGGTGACGCTTCAGTAACGCGCCATTCGCGGCGAACGGACGCCGGCTTCGTGCCGGCGTTTTTTCGCCACCTGCGCGCCGCGCTCGCTACAGCTCCACCTGCGTGCCGAGCTCCACGACGCGGTTCGTCGGCACCTGGAAGAATTCCGACGCCTTCGTCGCGTTCTTCGACATCGACACGAACAGCTTCTCCCGCCATAGCGCCATCCCGGGCGTGACGGTCGCGATCAGCGTTTCGCGCGACACGAAGAACGACGTCTCCATCATGTCGAACACGAAGCCGCGCCGGCCGCAGTCCTCGAGCAGCTCCGGAACGTCGGGGTCGTCCTTGAAGCCGTAGTTCGCGACCATGCGGAAGAAGTCGCAGCCGAGCGGCTTGATCTCGTAGCGCTCCTCGTCGGGCACGTACGGAATGTCCTCGGTGACGATGGTCAGGAACACGACCCGCTCGTGCAGCACCTTGTTGTGCTTGAGGTTGTGCAGCAGCGCATGCGGAACGCGGTTCTGCGTCGACGTGAGGAACACCGCCGTTCCCGGCACGCGGGTCGGCGGCGACGCCTCGATGCTCTGGATGAAAAGCTCGAGCGGCATCGCGTCGTCGGCGAGGCGGCGCATCAGGAGCGAGCGCCCGCGCTTCCACGTCGTGAGCAGCGTGAACACGACGGCGCCGATCAGCAGCGGAAACCATCCGCCCTCGGGAATCTTCAGCGCATTCGACGCGAGAAACGTGAGATCGATCAGCAGGAGCGGCGTCGCGATCAGGATCGCTATGGGGACCGGCCAGTTCCAGAGCCGCCGCATGACGACGAAGATCAGGATCGAATCGATCAGCATCGCCATCGTCACCGCGATGCCGTAGGCGCCGGCAAGATTGTCCGAGTTGCCGAATCCGACGACGAGCCCGATGATGGCCGCGAGCAGCATCCAGTTGATGAACGGGATGTAGATCTGGCCGATCGCGCGCTCGGACGTGTGCATGATCGTGAGCCGCGGACAGTAGCCCATCTGGATGGCCGCTCGGGTGAGCGAGAAGGCGCCCGAGATCACCGCCTGCGATGCGATGATCGCCGCCGCCGTCGCGAGCAGCAGCAGCGGCACCCGTCCCCATTCGGGGGCGAGCAGGTAAAACGGGTTCTCGATCGCCGCCGGGTTGTCGAGCACGAGCGCCGCCTGCCCGAAGTAATTCAGCAGGAGCGCGGGAAACACGAAGAACAGCCACGCGCGGCGAATCGGGCTGCGGCCGAAGTGCCCCATGTCGGCATACAGCGCCTCGGTCCCCGTCACGGCGAGCACCACCGCGCCGAACGCCACGAACGCGGTGCCGGGATTGCCGGCGATGAAACGGAACGCATAGACGGGCTCGAGCGCTTCGAGCACGGCGAGATTGCGCCCGATGGAAAGCGCGCCGAGCAGCGCCAGCGCGATGAACCAGATCACCATCACCGGGCCGAACACCGCCCCGAGGCCCGCCGTGCCCTTGCGCTGCGCGGCGAACAGCACCACGAGGATGACGATCGTCGCGGGCACGATGAACGGATGCATCGCCGGTGCGATGACGCGCAACCCCTCGACGGCGCCGAGCACGCTGATCGCCGGCGTGATCATTCCATCGCCGTAGAACATCGCCGCGCCGAAGATGCCGAGGCCGACCAGCCACCAGCGAAGCCGATCGCGACTCTCGATGCCGCGCGACACGAGCGCCGTCAGCGCGAGGATGCCTCCTTCTCCCCGGTTGTCGGCCCGCATGATCAGCGTGATGTACTTCAGCGTCACGACGATCAGGAGCGCCCAGAAGATGACCGAGACGACGCCGAGGACGTTGTCGGGCGTGAGCGAAAGCCCGTACGAGCCGGTGAACGCCGTGCGCAGCGTGTACAGCGGGCTCGTGCCGATGTCGCCGTAGACGACGCCGACCGCACCGAGCGCGAGCGGCAGCATGCGGGCGGGCGGGCGAGCGGATGCGACGGCCGAACTCAAGGTCGCTTTCGGCTCTCGCGCCGTCACGAGACGGCGCTGCTGTCGTCGGTGCGCCGCGAGAAGCGGATGTTGAGTTGCTTGAGCTTGCGATAGAGGTGCGTCCGCTCGAGCCCGGCGCGCTCCGCGACCTTGCTCATGTTGCTCTGCTCGCGGCCGAGCAGCTGCTCGAAGTAGATGCGCTCGAACGCCTCGCGCGCCTCGCGCAGCGGCAACTCGAAGAAGCGCGTCGTGATCTCGGGTGCCACGACCTGGTTCGGCGACGCGGCTTCACCAAGCAGGCGCTTCACGTGATCGGCGCTGATCTCGCCGCGCACGATCTGCATGTTCGCCACGACGCTTTGCAGATGATCGAGGTTGCCGGGCCAGTACGCGCTGGACAGGATCGTGAGCGCCGCGGGCGACAGCGTCGCGAGCAGCGGCGTTGCGCGCTCCTCGGCGCCGCCCGAGCGCCAGAAGCGCTCGATCAATGCCGGGATGTCGTCGCGCCGGCTGCGCAGCGGCGGCAGCACGATCGCGCCGGCGGAAAGCTGCGACAGCAACCCTGCGTCGAACTTGCCTTCCGTCGCGAGGTTCGCGAGCGGCTCGGCGCTCGTCGCGACGAGCACGATGTTGTGCTTGTCGAGCTTCGGCAGCAGGAACGCGAGCCCCTTCTGCTCCGCGCGCGAATACTGGCCGATCTCGGGACAGTACAGCACGCCCTCGCGCGCCTCCTCGATCAACGCGAGCGGATTGTTCGCGAGTCGCGCTCCATTGGCGAGTGCTACGAACGGCGCGCCCGGAACCTGCAGCGAGCGCGCCGCAACATCGTGGCCCGTGCCCGGCTCGCCGGCGATCAGCACCGCGCGCCGTGCGGCGAGCAACGCCTCGAGCGCGCGTTCGGCGTCGTGAATGGCGGGGCCGCTGCCAAGCGCTGCGAGCGAAATTCGCCGTGGCTCCTTTGCCGCCGCCGACTTGAACGCGCGCGCGATCGTCGACAGCAGTTTGGAGAGGCCGATCGGCTTTTCGAGAAAGTCGAACGCGCCGATGCGCGTGGCCTCGACCGCGGTTTCGATCGTGCCGTGGCCCGACATCATGATGACCGGCATCGTCAGCAGCGAGCTCGATCCCCATTCGCGCAGCAGCGTCACGCCGTCAGTGTCGGGCATCCATATGTCGAGCAGCACCAGCGCCGGCTGCTGGCGCTGCCGATAGGCACGCGCCTCGCCCGCATTCTCGGCGACGGCCACGCGGTAGCCCTCGTCCTGCAGGATTTCCGACAGCAGTTCGCGGATGCCGACCTCGTCGTCGACGACCAGGATTTCGCGGCCCTGCGCCGCACGCGCCGGATTCATGCCGCGGCAACCGACTTGAGCGCGCGCAGATGCAGCGTCACGCGCGCGCCTCGCGGTGCGACGTTCTCGAGCGTCACGCGTCCCGCGTGCTCGTCGACGATCTTCTTCACGATGGCCAGTCCCAAACCGGTGCCTTTCGCTTTCGTGGTGACATACGGCTCGAACGGATGCGCGAGCACGTTTTCGGAAAACCCGGGGCCGCGATCGCTAAACGCGAGTATCGCCTCCCCGTCGCCGACCGACAGCGCAATGTCGATCTGCGACTCGTCCTGCCCCGATTGTGCATCGACGGCATTCTGGAGCAGATTGTGGATCACCTGGCGCAGCCGGGTCGGCTCGCCCTGAATCATGACCGGCGCGTCGGGTAGCGCGAGGGCGACATGCGGGCGCAGATTGTCGTACAGAGCGAGCACGTCGAGCAAGAGGGACGCGAGGTCGACCGCCTGCATCTGGCCCGGGCGGGCCTTGCGCGCATAGATCGCGAAATCGTCGACCATGTGCTTCATCGCCGCGACCTGCGACACGATCGTCTGCGTGCCACGGCGCAGCGTTTCCCGGTCCGCTTCGTCGAGGTGCGGGCCGAGCTTCAGCGTGAGCCGTTCGGCGGAGAGCTGGATCGGCGTCAGCGGATTCTTGATTTCGTGGGCGAGGCGCCGGGCGACTTCCGACCACGCCGCGTCGCGCTGCGCCTGCAAGAGCTCCGAGACATCGTCGAACACGACGACATAGCCGGGGACCGGCGCGCCGGGCAGCCGCGTGCCGCGCAGGAGCAGCGTGCGCGTCTGCGCGGCAACGCCGAGCGACGCTTCGCGCTGCCAGTGACCCTCGCGTGCCGAGCGAAACGCTTCGGCGACGAGCTCGCCGAACGGCGCGAGCGCGGGAAGCCGTCCGCCCCACTCGGCGAGCGGAACGCCGGCGAGCTCGGCGAACGGCTGCTGCAGGATGACGGCGGCGCTCGGATTCGCGGTCCGCAGTCGATACCGATCGTCGAACGCGAGCACCCCCGACGACAGGTTCGACAGCACGCTTTCGAGGTAGGCGCGCGTCGTCTCCGTCGCCCGCTGCGACTCCTCGGTCTTCGCCTTCGCGTCGGCGAGCTGCGCCGTCATCGTATTGAACGATTCGGTGAGCACGCCGAGCTCGTCGCGGGATGTCACCGGATGGCGCCGCGTGAAATCGCCTTCCGCCACCGCGCGGGTCCCCTGGGCGAGCAATCCGAGCGGCGATGCGAAGCGCTCGGAGAGCACGAGCGCCAGACCGAGCGCGGACGTGAGTGCGAGCAGCAGCGTCAATGTCAGCGTCAGCTGGTAGAGCCGCTTCAGCGCGCCGCGCGAGAATGAAATTTCCTGGTAGTCGCGGGCGCCCGCCTGGACCTTCTCGAGATCCTGCGCGAGGGTGCGCGGCACGCGCTCGATCACCTGCAACACGCGCAGCGGCTCGATTCGATCGCCGCTGTTGACCGGAACGACGACGCGAAGCATCAGGCCGCCATCCTGCTGCTGCTCGACCTTCGCGTACGTCTGCTGCAGCCGTGCACGGCGAAGCGCGTCGCCGGGGAGCGCCTCGGGCGTCATGCCGCCGCCGAGACCCGCAACGGCGACGACGCTGCCGGACGGCGCGAACAGCGCCGCCTCGTAGACGCCGACCTGCTCCGCCGCACGGGAGAGCGCCGCACCGGGTGCGCCTTGCGCGTCGGCGATTGCGCCGGAAATGAGCGTGGCGCGGTTGGTCGTTTCCTTCAGCAGGTAGTCGAGCGCGCTGCGGCCGAGATTGATGCCGCCGTCGAGCGCGCGATCGACGCGCACGTCGAACCAGCTCTCGATGCTGCGGCCGAGGAACTGCACCGAGACGGCATAGACGAGCGCGCCCGGAAGGACAGCGACGAGCGAAAACAGCAGCACGAGCCGCAACGCAAGGCGCGATCCGAACACGCCGGCGCGAAGGCTGCGCCAGAGCTGCAGAAGCTGGCCGCCCACGACGAGCATCAACAGCGCCACGAGTGCACCGTTGATGACGACGAGCGCGTCGTAGTGGCCGGCGAAAAAATCGGTGTTCGCCGTCGCGCTCGCGAGCAGGAACAGCGCGATCGCCGAGAGGCAGGCGAACCCGAGCGTCACCCAGCGCAGCGTCGGCGAGGCAAGGATGTTCAAGATGCGCGCGCGGTCATGATGGCGTGAAGCCGAAGCGATACCAGTCGGAGGCGAGCTGCCACTCGCGCGAGGCGAGCGCGTTCAACTGGAACGGCTTCGGGAGCTGATTGACGTCGAGCTTCATCCGTACCGCGGCCTCGTACGAGGCCCCTTTCACGAGATCGCTCGCCTGCGCGACGGGCCGCGACGCAACGTGCCCGATGAATCGCTCGACGTCGTCGAGCGATTCGAACGCCTGCCCGAGCGGCCCGCTCGCCACGCGATACTGGCGCGTGAGCGGACTGTACGAGACGCGGTAGGTGATCGACCAGTCGGCCAGCTTTTCGGGAAACCAGAAGGCGCGCGTGCGCAACAGCTCGAATTCGATCGTGAAATAGAGCGCGACACCCTTGTCGAGCGCCTGCTCGAGCGCCGGGGTGAGCGAAAGGTCGAACTCCGCCGAGAGCAGCACGTCGGCCTCGTCGACGCGAAGCGACGCCGACTTCACCGGAATCTCGTCGGCCGCGACCGGCTGCGCGAGCCATGCGCTGCCGATCAGCGCGATCAGCGCGATCAGGAAGCGGCGCCGTGGCGTGGCGGGCGCGCGGTCGGTGCGTAGGGATGACGGCATGCCGGCGGGACGCGCCCCGAGGCCGGGGCGTGGCGATGCGCCGCGCAGAACCGCTGCGTGGCCGAGGCACCACATCAGCGCTTGCGAAGCAGCGCGTAGAAAAACCCGTCCTGATTGTGGCTCGCGGCTTCCGGCGATGGCAAGAGTTGTCCGTCCCGAGCCCCCGTTGCGCTCGGGAAATTGAGGGTTTCGCGCAACGCATCGGAGTGCTGTGCAACGAATTTCGCGACCTGTGCCCCGTTCTCAGCGACGAATACCGAGCAGGTGGCATAGAGCAGCTTGCCGCCGGGGGCCAGAAGCGGCCACGCGGCCGCGAGGAGCCGCGCCTGCTCGCGCGCGAACCGGTCGACATCGCCGGCGCGGTGGCGCCACTTGCCGTCGGGATGGCGCCGCACCACGCCCGATGCCGTGCAGGGCACATCGAGCAGGATGCGATCGAACGGGCGCGAATCCCACCACGCCGCCGGGTTGCCGGCGTCGCCCTCGACGAGGCGCAGCCGGTGCGCGCCGAGCCGCAACCGCTCCACGTTTTCACGGATCAGCGCAAGGCGGCGCGTGTCGATGTCGAGGGCGAGCACGTCGGCGTCGGCGCTCTCGAGGAGGTGGGTCGTCTTGCCGCCGGGGGCGGCGCAGGCGTCCAGCACGCGCATTCCGTCGTGCACGTCGAGGAGCGGCGCCGCGAGCTGTGCGGCGAGATCCTGCACGGCGAATGCGCCGTCGTCGAAACCCGGCAACTCGCGCACGGGCCGCGGCACGCCAACGATCAGTGCGCATTCGGCGACCGGCTCGACGGCCATGCCCGCGTCTGCGAAGCGCTCGGCGAGCGCCTCGCGCGACGTCACCCGCCGGTTAACGCGAAGCGTGAGTGGCGCGCGCGCGTTGCCCGCCTCGAGTATCGCCTGCCATTGCGCCGGGTAATCGCGGCGCACCCGCTCGATCCACCATTGCGGATAGGACCAGCGCGCCACGTCGCTTTGCGCGATGGCGCATTGGACCTCGTCGCGCTCGCGCAGATAGCGGCGCAGCAGCGCGTTGACGAGTGCCTTCGCCGCCGGACGCACCGCGTCGCCCGCGGCCGCGACCGCCCGATCGACCACCGCGAACGGCGGCGCGCGCGTGTGCTCGAGCTGATAGAGCGCGACCGCAACCAGCGTGCGCAGCAGCGGATCGGCGATGGGCTTTCGTGCGAGACGCCCGACGATCGCGTCGAGCGCGCCCCAGTGGCGCAGCGTGCCGTACGCGATCTCCTGAACGAGCGTGCGCCCGCGCAGTGCGCTGCCGTCGTCGACGAGCGCCAGCGCGTCGCGCAGTTGCGCGCCGTCGAAAACGCGCATGACGGCCAGTGCCGCCTGCGTCTGCTCCTGTTTCATTCGTGCCTATCGGCCCGGCTCGAACCGCTCGCCGGCCGCCACGCGGTGGCCCGCGGCGAATGCCTGCGCGGACATGGAGCGGCCGCCCGCCGGCTGCAGTTGGGTCAGCCGCAGCACGCCGCTGCCGCAAGCGACGTCGATGCCGTCGGCGCCGAGTGCGACGACCGTACCGGCGTCCGCGGCGACCTTCGCCTCGACCGGCACTGCCGCGTGAATCTTGACCGGCTTCCCGCGCCAGCCGGCAAGCGCGCCGGGCGACGGCGCAAGCGCACGGATCCTCCGATCGAGCGCTTCGGCGTCCTGCGTCCAGTCGGTCAGCGTGTCGGCGCGACCGATCTTCGCGGCGTACGTGGCGCCGTCAGAGGGTTGCGGCGTGGCCTGCAGGCGGCCGTCGCGCTCGAGCGTGCACAGCGCATCGACGATCATCGATGCGCCGAGGATCGCCAGCCGGCCGGTGAGCGTTCCGGTCGTCTCGCGCGCACCGAGCGCGAGCGCTCGCTCGGTCACGACCGCACCGGTGTCGAGGCCGGCGTTCATTTGCATGATCGTGATCCCGCTCATCGCGTCGCCCGCCTCGACGGCGCGTGCGATCGGCGCCGCGCCGCGCCAGCGCGGCAGCAGCGACGCGTGGACGTTCAGGCAGCCGTGACGCGGCCAGTCGAGGACCGGCTGCGGCAGAATCAGGCCGTACGCGGCAACCACCAGCACGTCGATCGGAATGTCGCGAAGCGCTGCCTGCACGGTGTCGAGCTTGAGGGTCGGTGGCTGGCGCAGCGGCAGCGCGTGGTCGGCGGCGTAGCGCTTGACCGGTGACGCGGCAATCGCAAGTCCTCGGCCGAAAGGCCGATCGGGCTGCGTCAGGACGACCGGTATCGTGAAGCCCTTGGCGTGGACGGCCGCCAGCGCGCGGGCGGCGAACGCCGGCGTTCCGGCAAAACCCACGCGCATGGACGATGCAGCGATCAGCCCGCGAGGCGCTGTTTCTTGCGCAACTTCGCGGCGAGGCGCGCACGCTTGAGCGGCGACAGGTATTCGACGAAAACCTTGCCCTGCAGATGGTCCATTTCGTGCTGAATGCACACCGCGAGCAGCCCCTCGGCGTCGAGCTCGAACGTTTCGCCATGCTCGTCCTGCGCACGCACGCGGATGCGGGCGGCCCGGGTCACCTTGTCGTAGTAGCCGGGAACCGACAGGCAGCCTTCCTCGCATTCGGCCTCGCCGTCGGCCGAAAGCAGCTCGGGGTTGATGAATACGCGCAGCTCGTCCTTGTGCTCGGAGATGTCGATGACGATCACCCGCTTGTGCACGTCGACCTGCGTGGCCGCGAGGCCCACCCCGGGCGCGGCGTACATCGTGTCGGCCATGTCGCGCACGAGCCTGCGGACGTCCGCGGTCACGGCGGCAACCGGGGTTGCAACCTTTTTGAGACGCGGATCGGGATATTCGAGGATCGGAAGCAGGGCCATTGCGTTATTGGCTTGCAAAATACAAGCTCTTAGATAAGAATCGACTTCAAGTCCTTATTTTGTGGCGGTTTAGGACGTTAGCAAGTCCGCCCGACCGGAAAGAGGCCCTATGCGTCAACAGTTTACCATGGCAACACGCATCGCCGCCCTGTGCGGCGTCCTCTCCATTCTGGCGCTCGCGGCGCCGGTATCGGCGCAGACCGTCGGCATCGCCGATAATGCACCGTCCACGTACACCGTGCAAAAGGGCGACACGCTGTGGGGCATCGCCGGCCGCTTCCTCAAGGAGCCGTGGCGCTGGCCCGAAGTGTGGCGGATGAACCGCGAGGAGATCAGGAACCCGCACCGGATCTACCCTGGCGACGTCATCCGGCTCACGGTCGTCGACGGCAGCCCGCGCCTCGATCTCGCGCGCAATACGGTAAGACTCTCGCCGGAAATCAGGGTTTCGCCGCTCGCCCCCGAAGCCATCCCCGCGATCCCGCCGGGCGATATCGAGCCGTTCCTGTCGCGTCCGCTCGTCACCGGCCCCGAGGGCCTGGGCGACGCTGCAGAGATCGTCGCCGGCCGCGACGAGCGCGTCATCCGCGGACAGCAGGATATCGTCTACGCGGTCGGCCTCGATCCGAAGGGCGGCGACCTGTGGTTCGTCTACCGTCCGGGCGAGCGGCTCGTCAACAGCGCCGGCGAAACGCTCGGCTTCGAAAACCGTTTCCTCGGCACCGTGCGCGTCGAGCGCTTCGCCGACGTCTCGACCGCCCGGATCGAATCGGCGACCGAAGAAATCGTGATCGGCGACCGCCTGCTCCCGGCCACGCGCGAGATCGTGCAGAACTACATCCCGCACGCGCCCGATCACGTCATCGACGGCCGCATCCTGAAGCTCGCGCGCGACGTGCAGGAAACCGGTCGCGGTTACGTCGTCACGCTCGACAAGGGCGCGCGCGACGGTCTCGAAGTCGGCAACGTGCTGGCGATCTATCGCGTTGTCGCGCCGATCCGCGATCCGCGGCGCAACAAGACCGAACCCACCGTCCAGTTCCCCAACCTCGACCAGACGACGTTCTACACGCCGCCCGCCTACCTGCACGTGCCCGACGAGCGCACGGGCATCCTCATGGTCTTCCGCGTGTTCGATCGCGTGTCGTACGCGCTCGTGCTGAACTCCAGCGGTGCGGTGCGTACCGGCGATTTCGTGCGCACGCCATGATGACCCTGGCCTCACTCGGCGCGCGCGCCCGCTTCGTGTAAGCGCACACTGTCGTCTTTCGCGAGGCTTTGAGCGGTGGCGCTCGATTCTCGCACCCTCGCCTGGGCAACGCTCGCGCACAAGACGCTGCCGCAGCGCGCCGTCGCCGCGTTGCTGCGCCAGTTCGGTAGCCCCGAGGCGGCGCTCGCCGCGTCGCACCGGCAGCTCGCCTCGGTCGTCCCGCCCGCCGTCGCCGAGCGCACGCTCGCATCCGTCGAACGCGAACTCCTCGAGCACACGCAGGCGTGGCTCGATCATCCGGAACATCACCTGATCGCGTGGGACGACGGCGATTATCCGCCGGCGCTGCTCGAGCTCGGCCATGCGCCCCCGGTGCTGTTCCACATGGGGCGGCGCGAGCTGCTGGCGCACCCGGCCTTTGCCATCGTCGGCAGCCGTCACGCGACGCCTCAAGGCCGCGAAACCGCGCGTGAATTTGCGCATGCCCTCGGCAGCGCGGCGCTCACCATCGTGTCGGGCCTCGCCGTCGGCATCGATGCCGCGGCGCACGAAGGCGCACTCGAAACGACGGGATCGACGCTCGCCGTGGTGGGCACCGGGCTCGATCGAGTGTATCCGGCGCGAAACCGCGACCTCGCGGCGCGCATCGCACGCAACGGCGCGCTGGTGTCGGAATACGTGCCGGGCACGCCCGCCCGCAAGGAGAATTTTCCGCAACGCAACCGCCTGATCAGCGGCCTCGCTCGCGGCGTGCTCGTGGTCGAGGCGACGCTTTCGTCCGGCTCGCTCATCACGGCGCGTCTCGCCGGTGAGCAGGGCCGCGACGTCTTCGCGATCCCGGGGTCGAT
>DASSVX010000060.1:0-16964 GCA_035705655.1 Casimicrobiaceae bacterium | reverse complement strand
TCGACGATGACGCCGATCTTGCGTTGGCCGCGCCGCGGCTCGCGCTCGGGAAGCTCATCAATGCGGGCCAGACATGCATTGCGCCCGATTACGCGCTGGTGCCGAAGCCGCGCCTCGGCGAATTCGTCCATGCGATGGACGCTGCGGTGCGGCGGCTCTATCCCGCAACGGTGCGCAACGCCGATTACTCGTCGATCATCGACACGCGCCATTACGCGCGCCTGATCGGGCTTCTCGAAGACGCCCGCGCGCGGGGCGCACGGCTGATTGCGCTTGCCGATGCGCCGTCCGGTGACGCGGAGCTGCCGCGCCGTCTGCCGCCGGCGCTCGTGCTCGACGTCAGCGACGACATGGCGATCATGCGCGAGGAGATCCTCGGGCCGCTCCTTCCGGTCGAGACCTACTCGACGCTCGACGACGCAATCGCCAGGATCAACGCGCGGCCGCGTCCGCTTGCGCTGTACTGGTTCGGCAACCGTGCCGCACACCGCGACCGCGTGCTGCGCGAAACGCTCGCGGGTGGCGTGACGGTCAACGACACGCTTTGGCACTTCGCGCATCCGGGCCTGCCGTTCGGCGGTGTCGGCGGCTCGGGGAGCGGTGCTTGCCATGGCGAGCATGGGTTCGTCCGCTTCTCGCATCGCAAGCCCGTGTTCGTCCAGTCGCGGCTTACCGCGACGCGCCTGCTCGCGCCGCCGTACGGGCGCAACTTCGAGCGCGCGCTTGCGCTGCTGCGTTCGCCTCTCGGCTGACGAAGCCCGTCATCGCAGAACGCGCCTGCCGTGCCCGCGAACGATTGTTCCGTCAGTCAATCCGCGCCAGGCAGCATCCTTTGCAGCACGCCGTCGCGGCGCAGGAAGAAGTGATAAAGCGCCGCGGCGACATGCAGGCCGATGAGCACGAGCAGCGTCCAGGCGAGGAACGTGTGCACGTCGCCGGCCACCCTGCCGATTCGGGCGCGCGGCGCCACCAGATGCGGCAGCGTGACGATGCCGTAGATCGTGATCTTCCAGTCCCGCGCCGACGCATTCATCCACCCGAGGATCGGGTTGACGGCGAGAAGCACGTACAGCAGCGCGTGCGTGACGCGCGCGACATCGCGTTCGATGCGGGGCCCGACGGTCGAAAGCGGCACCGGGCGGCCGATGCGCCAGAGCCAGCGCACGACGATGACGAGAAGGATCGTCGCGCCGATCGACATATGCAGGTTGATCAGCGTGCCGGGCACCGTTGTGCGTCCGATGTCCGGCATCGCGAGCGCGACGACATACTGCGCGAAGACGAGCGCGAAGACGAGCCAGTGGAGCGTCTTCGCAACGCCGCCGTAGCCGCGCAGCGCGGGCGTGGCCATGTCCGGCTGCCCGTGCTACTTGTTCGCCGGCAGCTTCCCCTGCACGCCTTCGACGTAGTAGTCCATCTTCGATAGCGCTTCGTCGGTGATCGCCTTTTCGGCGGCGAGACGCTCCTTGCCCTCGTTGTCCTTCATCGGCCCGGTGAACGGATGAAGCTGTCCCGTGGCGATGCCCGCTTCCGCCTTCTTCATCGTGTCGCGCACGTCGTTCGGCACCGCCTTACCGAACGGACCCATCGCGATCATGCCCTCCTTGATGCCGCCCCACACGTGATCGGGCTTCCACTTCCCGTCGAGCGCCGCTTGCGCGCGCTCGGTGTAGTACCTGTCCCAGACGTGCGTTACCGCGGTGATCTGCGCGTTCGGCCCGTACTTCGACATGTCCGAGTGATAGGCCACCGCGTAGACCTTCTTCGCTTCGGCGGCCTGCACGACCGCCGTCGAATCGGTGTGATGCGTCAGCACGTCGGCGCCCTGTGCGACGAGCGTATTCGCCGCCTCGCTCTCGCGGCCCGGATCGAACCAGGTGCTCACCCAAACGACCTTGGTCTCCGCCTTCGGATTGACGCTGCGCATGCCGCGGGTGAATGCGTTGATGCCCATCACGACTTCGGGAATCGGAAACGCGGCGACGTAGCCGGCAACGTTCGACTTCGTCATCCGGCCCGCGACGATCCCGGCCAGGTAGCGGCCCTCGTAGAAGCGTGCGTTGTACGTGCCCAGGTTCTTCGCGGTCTTGTAGCCGGTTGCATGCTCGAAGAACGTGTTCGGGAACTGCTGCGCGACCTTGACCGTCGGGTTCATGTAGCCGAACGACGTCGTGAAGATCAGCTTGTGCCCCGATTGCGCGAGCTCGCGGATCACGCGCTCGGCGTCGGCGCCTTCGGGCACGTTCTCGATGTACTTCGTCGTCACGCGCGGCGCCAGGTTCTTTTCCATCTGGATGCGCGCGATGTCGTGCTGGTGCGTCCAGCCGGCATCGCCAATCGGGCTCACGTAGATGAAGCCGATCTTGAGCGGCGCATTCGTCTGGCCGCGAGCGGGCAGGGCAAGCGCGATCGGACCGGCGGCAAGTGTTGCGAGCACCGTTCTGCGGGTAATGTGAGACATCGAGGACTCCTTGGGCGAGGGCGCGGAATGGGCCGGGATTGTACGCCGTGGGCACCGGGCCCTCGAATCGGCCGCCGCGATCACTCCGGATGGTACGGCCTGCCGAGCGATGCCGGCGCATTCAGCCGAATCATCGTCGCGTCGCGGGAGATGATCGCGAGCACGATCACCGTTGCGACGTACGGCAGCATCGCGAGCAGCTGCGCGGGCACCGCGACGCCGGCGGCCTGCGCCTGGAATTGCACGAGCGTGACGCTTCCGAAAAGGTAGGCGCCGATCATGACGCGCCAAGGCTTCCACGTCGCGAACACGACCAGTGCGAGCGCAATCCAGCCGCGGCCCGCCGTCATGCCCTCGACCCACGACGGCGTGTAGGCGACGGCGAGAAACGCGCCGGCGAGGCCGGCGCAGGCTCCGCCGAACAGCACCGCCCCGTAGCGGATCGCGATCACCGGATAGCCGATCGCGTGCGCCGACTGCGGCGATTCCCCGACCGCGCGCAGCACGAGGCCCGCACGCGTGCGGCGCAGGAAGATCTGGACGGCGGCGAACAGCGCGATCGACACGTAGACGAGCGGGTTGTGGCCGAAGACGAGCTTGCCGAGAAGCGGCAGTGTCGTGAGGCCCGGCACCGCCAGCGGCTTGATGCCCTCGATGACGACGCTCATGTACGGGCGCCCGATGAACGCGGACAGGCCGATGCCGAACAGCGACAGCGCGAGCCCCGTCGCCACCTGGTTCGCACGCAGCGTCAATGCGATGACGCCGAAGATCAGCGACAGCAACGCGCCGGCCAGCGCACCGGCACCGACACCGAGCCACGGCGCGCCCGTCTTCGCCGCGACGATGAACGATGCGATGGCGCCCACGAGCATCATGCCCTCGACGCCGAGGTTGAGCACGCCGGATTTCTCGACGACGAGCTCGCCGAGCGCTGCGAACACGAGCGGCGTCCCGGCGGCGAGCGTCAGCACGACGATCTGCGCGATCTCGTCCACTTCAGGCCGCGGTCGCCGCAATGCGCGGCCGGTAGTTGACGAGCACGTCGGCCGCGAGCAGGAAGAACAGCAGCGTCCCCTCGAACAGTCCGGTCACGGCGGAAGGCAGCCCGAGGTTCACCTGCGCCGATTCGCCGCCGAGGTACAGCAGCGACATCAGCAGGCTCGCGAGCACGATGCCGGCCGGATGCAGGCGGCCGACGAAGGCGACGATGATCGCGGCAAAGCCGTAGCCCGGCGACATCGACGGCAGCAATTGACCGATCGGTCCCGCGGCTTCGCTGACGCCCGCGAGTCCCGCGCACGCACCGCCTGCGAGCATGCCGAGCCAGATGTTGCGCCGCCACGAGATACCCGCGTAGTTCGCGGCACCGGGCGACAGGCCGGCGACCCGCATCTCGAAGCCCACGATATGCCGGCGCACGAACAGCCAGGCGAGAGCGACGACGGCGAGCGCGAGCACGAGTCCCGCGTTGAGCCGTGTCTCGGGGAGCAGGATCGGCAGCATCGCGTTCGCCGCGAAGATCTTCGATTGCGGGAAGTTGTATCCCTCGGGATCGCGCCACGGCCCGTGCACGAGCCACGACAGGAGCAGCGTCGCGACGTAGACCAGCATCAGCGACGTCAGGATCTCGTTCGCGTTGAAGCGGGTGCGCAGGAATGCGGGAATCGCGGCCCACAGCATGCCGGCGAGCGCGCCTGCCACGAACATCGCGGGCAGCAGGAGTGCTGACGGCCAGTCGGCGTCGCCCACCGCGAGCGCGACGCCGCCGCCGGCGAGCGCGCCGAGCGTCAACTGGCCCTCGGCGCCGATGTTCCAGACGTTCGCGCGATAGCCGATCGCAACGCCGGTGGCGATCAGCATCAGCGGGCTCGCCTTGAGCAGCAGCTCCGCGACGCCGTAGCGCGTGGCAACGGGCGCGATGAAGAACGCGTCGAAGGCGGCGAGCGGATTCCTGCCGAGCGCGGTGAACACGATGAAGCCGACGCAAAGCGTCGCCACCGTGGCGAGCAGCGGGGCCGTCCACAGCGCGATGCGCGACGGCTCGGGCCGTGCTTCGAGTCGCAATTTCATGGGTGGTGGTCCCCCCACGCTTGCGGCTGCGCCGCTGCGCTGCCCCCGGTGGGTGCGCAATTCGCGCCTCGGGGCGGCCCTTCGGCGCGAATGGTCCCGATGGCCTCAGCGTCAGCCTCATCACGCGCCGCCGCGCCCGCCATCAGCACGCCGATCTCCTCGGCGCTCGTCTCGCGAACCGGTTTCGCCGGCGACAGGTGGCCGTGCGCGATCACCGCAAGCCGGTCGCAGATCTCGATCAGCTCGTCGAGCTCTTCCGAGACGACGAGCACGGCCACGCCGCGCTCGCGCAGGTCGAGCAGCGCCTGGCGTATCTGCGCGGACGCGCCGACGTCGACACCCCACGTCGGTTGCGCCGCGATGAGCACCTTCGGCTGCTGCCCGATCTCGCGGCCGACGATGAACTTCTGCAGGTTGCCTCCCGAGAGACTGCGCGCGACCGCCGCGGGGCCGCTCGCCTTGACGCCGAACGCGGCGATCGTTTGCTTCGCGAACGCGACGACGCTGCGCGTGCGGATCCAGCCGCGCGCGACGTTGCCGTTCCCGCGAACGGTGAGAAGCGCATTGTCGGCGAGCGTCATTTCGGGCACGGCGCCGCGGCCCAGCCGATCCTCGGGGATGAACGCAAGCCCGCGCCGGCGACGGGCGAATGCGTCGAGCGACGCGACCGGCTCGCCGCCTAGCGTGATCGCATCGGCGCGAGCGAGCGTGCGCTCGCCGGACAGCGCCGCAAGCAACTCCTTCTGGCCGTTGCCGGAGACGCCGGCGATGCCGAGGATCTCGCCTTCGCAGACGTCGAACGAAATCCCGGCGAGCCGCGTGCCGAACGGGTCGTCGGCCGCCAGGTCGAGCGCAGCAACGCAAAGCGCCGCGGCGCCGACGTGCGCTTCGCGGTGCACCGTGTGCGGCAGCTCGCCGCCGATCATCATTCGCGCCAGCGACGCCGTGGTTTCGCGGCGCGGATCGCATTGCCCGGTGACCCTTCCCGCGCGAAGGACCGTTGCGCGGTGGCAAAGCGTGCGGATCTCGTCGAGCTTGTGGCTGATATAGAGGATGCTGCAGCCTTCGCTCGCCAGGGTGCGCAGCGTGTCGAACAGGCGCAGCGTCGCCTGCGGCGTCAACACCGACGTCGGCTCGTCCATGATCAGCAGCCGCGGCTTCTGCAGCAGGCAGCGCACGATCTCCACGCGCTGCCGCTCGCCTACCGACATCGTGTGGACGCGACGCGCCGGCTGCAGCGGAAGGCCATAGTGCGCCGATACGGCGCGGATGCGCTGCTTGAGCTGGCGCGTCTGCGCAGGCTCGAGGGCGAGCCGGATGTTGTCGGCGACGGTCAGCGTCTCGAACAGCGAGAAATGCTGGAACACCATGCCGATGCCCAGCTTTCGCGCGCGTGCCGGGTTCGCGACGTGCACCGCTTCGCCTTCCCAGCGGATCTCGCCGGCATCGGGCTCCGCGGCGCCGTAGATGATCTTCATCAGCGTCGACTTGCCGGCGCCGTTCTCTCCGAGAACGGCGTGGATCTCGCCCGGCAGCACGTCGAGGTCGACGCGATCGTTGGCGAGCACGCCGGGATAGCGCTTGGTGATGCCGCGCAGCGCGAGACGCGGGACAGCCGGGGAGTCCGCCATGCCGCGGATTATCCGGGACGGCGCCTCCTTTGCGAAATCGTCGGCGGCAGGGGTGGCTCGCGCAAGGCGGCCACCCCGTTCACGTCATGGCAGCGGGGCGGCGCCCATGCCCCGCTCGAGGCCGGCGTCGGGGGACGTGCCGGAGCGATCGAGCTCAGGCGCATTGCGGACCTCCTCGCGGGTCAGCCGCACGTACACCTCGCGATCCTCCCAGCTCACCCGGTCGATCTGTTGCGGCGCAAGGAGCACGTGCTTCCCGGGCAGCCATTTGCGCGTGTCGACGACGAGATGGCGCAGGGCCCAGTCGTGATCGTCGAACACGAAGTCGTCGACCTCGCCGATGGACCCATCGGTGGCGAGGATGTCGTAGCCGATCACCTCGTCGCAACTGCGAAGATGCACGTCGGCCTGGTCGATTTCCTCGTCGACGCGTCCCTTTAGTTCGCGCGCCACGGCCGAGTCGACCGGTTGCGACGCGGCAACCATCGGATCGGCCGATGCGCCGACCCACGGATACGGCAGCATCGTGATGCCCCACAGGTTCGAGCCTTCCCAGTAATTGGGGTAGCCGAAGTAGTGGTAGTAATCGATCTCGTGCTGGCGTGACACGGGCCGGTCGGTGTCGATGCCCGGACTGTCCTTCACCTGTTGTTGCGTGAGCTCCACGTTGATGACCTCGCCGTTCCAGTCGACGCCGCGCACCGACCGCGGCGAGATCAGGACCTTGCGTTCGTTCAGCCAGCCGCCGGCATCGACGACGAGATGGCGTATGACCCAGCGCTCGTCGTCGAAGTACGCGTCCTTCACCTTGCCGAGCTCGCCGTCGCGCGCGCCGACGGCGAGGCCCGAGAGTTCCTTCACGTTGTGCAGCATGTCATCGCTCCGAGAGAAGACACGGCGAAGCGAATGGCGCGAGATGCGCCATTCGCCCGCTGCATCTGTTTCGCCTGCTCGCGTCGCGAGCGAGCAAGGTGGCTCCGCGCCGCCGCTACGGCGGGGTGATCGACTCGTTGCGGTGCCACTCGCGGTTCATCGCCATCGCCCACGCGGCGAACAGGATGACGAGCAGACCCACGATCACGGCGTTAGTTTCGGCCGCACGGCTCGCGACCCCGAGCACCCACGACGAGATCACCATCCAGATGCCGAGGAGGATGTTGATCACCTCTTCCCACGCCTGCGGCATCGAAACGGCAATGGCCGAGAACACGACGATCGCAACGCCGAGAATCCAGGCGTTCCATGACGCAGACGCGTCGGTGCCGACGAACCCGATCACCCAGGGCGAAATGAACAGCCAGATGCCGATCAGCAGATTGAGCCAGTCCTGCCAGCGTTTTTCCTTCATGACGTCACCTCCGGTTACCTGATGATTGTTTGATGTACCGGTGCGCGAAGGATTCCCCCGCCGTCGGCGAGCGGCGACAAAAATATTGCACGAATTACAACGCGCATTTCAGGACAGCGGGCGCTCAACCCTTGCGGACAAGCGCGAATTCGCGCGGGACGCCGGCGCGGCGTGCGCCGCTCTCGCGAACGACGAGCAGTTCGGCGGCGATCGCGATGGCGATCGCGCCGGGATGCTTGGCGCGAATAGCGACCTCGCTGCCGATCGGGCAACGAATGCGCGCGAAAGCTTCGTCGCCGAGGCCGCGCGCGGCAAGCCGCCGCTCGAACTGCGCACGCTTCGACTTCGAGCCGATCAGTCCGACGTAGCGCCAGTCGTCGCGCGCGAGTGCTGCCTCGATCAGGGCAAAATCGAGCGCGTGACTGTGCGTGGTCACGACGACGTACGCACCGTGCGGCGCATCGGCAAGCTCGTCTTCGGGCGCATCGGTCACGACGACCTCGACGTTGCCGGGAATGCGCCGCGCAAAGTCGTCGGCGCGCGCGTCGATCCAGCGTACCTGCGCGGGCACGACGCCGAGCACGCTCACCAGCGCACGGCCGACGTGGCCGTTCCCGAACACCAGGACCGGGAACTCGTCGCACCGCTCGACCTGGATCAGCAGCGGCGCGTCGTCATCGCGGGCGAAGCGAACGATCGCGGCGCCGTTGCTCGCCGCGGCAAGACGCGCACGCGCAAGCCCGATTGCGCCCGAATCGAGCGCCACGTTCCCGAGGCTGCCACGCACGTCGTCGCTGGTCACCACGAGCCGCCCCTCGGACGCCGGGGCGCCGCCGATGCGCGTCACGATCGCAAAAGGCGTGGAAGCACGTGCGCACGCGATGGCGGGCTCGAGCCACGCATTGGCGTTGGCGCCGAGCCGCGCAAAGGCGAGCGATGCGACGCCGCCGCAGCATTGGCCGAGGCGCGCCGCAAGCGGGAAGCGCACGATCCACGTGCCGCCCGCCGCCGCCGGATCGCACAGCGCGTCGCGCGCAATGCGCGTTGCTTCGAATTCGAGGTGTCCGCCGCCGATCGATCCGGCGCATGCGTCGCGCGAGACGACCATCGCCGCACCGCTTTCCCGCGGCGTCGAGCCTCTGGTCGTGGCGACGACGATCAGCACCGCCTCCCGGTCGCGCGCGAGCGTCGCGGCGAGCGCGTCGAGCCAGGGAAGCGTGTTGGCGTCGTCCATCACGCCCTCGGCGTCGCGCGATCCCGCGCTCGCACGTCGTCGATCGCGGCGAGCACGCGTTGCGGCGTCGCGGGTGCGTCCAATCGCGGCACGAGCCGCTGGTCGGCAACGCTCGCGATCGCGTCGCGCAGCGCGTGGAATGCCGAGAGCGCGAGCATCAACGGCGGCTCGCCGACCGCCTTCGAGCGATGGATCGTTTCCTCGCGGTTCGGTTCGCCGAAAAAAACGACGTCGAAGTGCGGGGGAACGTCGCGGGACGTCGGGATCTTGTACGTCGAAGGCGCGTGCGTGGTGAGCTCGCCGCGCGCGTTCCAGCAAAGCTCTTCCATGGTCAGCCAGCCGTATCCCTGGATGAACCCGCCTTCGATCTGTCCGCGGTCGATGGCCGGGTTGAGCGACGCGCCGACGTCGTGCAGGATGTCGACCGCGCAAAGGCGATGCTCGCCCGTCAGCGTGTCGATCGCGACCTCGGTGACGGCCGCGCCGTACGCGAAATAGAAGAACGGACGGCCGGACAGCGTGCGCCGGTCGTAGTGAATCTTCGGTGTGGCGTAGAAGCCGGTGGCAGACAACGGAATGCGCGCGTGGTACGCCCTGTCGACGAGCGCCGCAAACGTCGTTCGCTCGCTGCCCGCGACCACCATCCCGCCGGCGAAATGCACGTGCTCGACCGCGACACCGCTTTCGCCTGCGGCGAAGGCGGCGAGCCGCTCGCGCAGCTTGCGCGCGGCAGCGCGCGCCGCCATGCCGTTGATGTCGCTCCCCGACGAGGCGGCCGTCGGCGACGCATTCGGCACCTTGCTCGTGTCCGACGCCGACACGCGCACCGAATCCAGCGCGACGCCGAGCTCGTGTGCGACGACCTGCTGCACCTTGACGAACAGGCCCTGGCCCATCTCGGTGCCGCCATGGTTGAGCAGCACGCTGCCGTCGCGGTACACGTGGATCAGCGCGCCCGCCTGGTTGTAGTGCGTCGCGGTGAACGAGATGCCGAACTTGACGGGCGTAAGCGCCATGCCGCGCTTGATCACCGGACTTTCGCGATTCCATTGCGCGATGGCGCGCCTGCGCGCCCGGTAGTCGGCACGTGTCTCCAGCGCGTCGATCAGCACGGGCGCGATGTTGTCCTCGACGCTCATTCCGTACGGCGTCACGTTGCGATCGGTGGTGCCGTAGAGGTTGGCCTTGCGCACGTCGAGCGGATCGAGCGCCAGCGTGCGCGCGATGTCGTCGATCACGGTTTCGATCGCGAACATGCCCTGCGGACCGCCGAAGCCGCGAAACGCGGTATCCGACACCGTGTTCGTGCGGCAGCGATACGAATGGATGGCGACGTTCGGCAGCCAGTACGCATTGTCGGCGTGAAACGCCGCGCGGTCGTTGACGGGACCGGACAGGTCGGCCGAGAAGCCGCAGCGCGACGCCAGCGTGACGTCGAGTGCCAGGATGCGTCCCGCGTCGTCGAAGCCCGCGTCGTAGCGATATTCGAATGCATGCCGCTTGCCCGTGGCGCGCATGTCGTCGTCGCGGTCGAGGCGAAGCTTGACTGCGCGCCCGGTCCTGCGGGCGAGCAACGCGGCAACGCAGGCGAACAGCGACATCTGCGTTTCCTTGCCGCCGAACGCGCCACCCATGCGCCGGCACTCGACGACGACATCGTTGACGCGCAGCGCGAGCGCGCGGGCGACCAGCATCTGCACCTCGCCCGGATGCTGCGTCGAGACGAAGAGCTGCATGCCGTCATGCTCGCGCGGCACGGCGAGCGCGACCTGGCCTTCGAGATAGAAATGATCCTGTCCGCCGCTTGCGGCGCGGCCGGCGAGCCGATGCGGCGCGCGCGCGAGCGCTTCCTGCGGATCGCCGCGCGTGACATGCACCGGCGGCAGGACAAACGATTGCGCGGCCAGCGCATCGTCGATCGTCAGGATCGCGGGCAGCGGTGCGACGTCGAGGCGTGCGAGCGTCGCTGCACGGCGCGCGGCACCCACGCTCGTCGCGGCGACGCCGAACACCGGCTGCCCCGCGAATTGCACGATGCGATCGGCGAGGATCGGATCGTCGGCCTCGATCGGCCCCACGTCGTTGACGATGAAATCCGCCGCGGTCACCACCGCCACGACGCCCGGCGCCCCTTGCACGGCGTCGAGGTCGAGGCGCTCGATCCTTCCATGCGCGTGCGGGCTGAGGCCGAGTGCCGCGTAGAGGGTGCCGCGCGGCTCGGGCAGGTCGTCGGTGTAGTGCGCTTCGCCCGCGACGTGCAGCGCCGCGGAATCGTGCGCCGCGGGCACGCCGACGACGCCGGTCGCCGAATCCCATGGCGGACGGGGTGCGTTCATCGCGTCTGCGGCAGGAGCATCTCGACGCGCGTCGGCGCATCGGGCCTCGCCGCGGATTCGAGCCAGAAGCGGCGCAGCAGGTTGCCGAGGACCGTGCGGCGATAGGCGGCCGACGCGCGCATGTCGTCGATCGGCGCGAACTCCCCGGTGAGCGTCTGCGCGGCATGCTCGGCCGTTGCACGATCCCACATCGCGTCGACGAGCGTGGCTTCCGCGCGGTGCGCGCGTACCGGCGTTGCCGCGACCCCGCCGCAGCCGATGCGCGCACCGCGAATGCGTCCTGCGTCGAGCACGAGTGCGAAGCATGCGAAGACGGCGGAAATGTCCTGGTCGTAGCGTTTGCTGATCTTGTAAGCGCCGAGCAGCAGTCCTTCGACGCGTCGCGGGATGCGCACGGCGGCGATGAATTCGCCCGGCACCCGCGCCGTCTGCCGGTAGCCCGGGTAGAAGGCGTCGAGCGCCACTTCGCGTTCGCCGGCCGCGCTTCGCAGCAGCACGCGCGCGTCGAGTGCCAGGAGCGCGGGCATCGAATCGCCGATCGGCGAGCCGTTCGCGACGTTGCCTGCGAGCGTCGCGCTGTTGCGGATCGGCACCGATGCGAAGCGCTGCCACGCTTCGTGCAATTCGGGGAACAGCGCGTCGAGCGTCGGCAACGCGTCGGTGAGCGTGACCGCCGCACCGATCTCGACGCCGGCGCCGGTCTCGCGTATCGCGTGCAGATCGTCGACATCCCCGAGATAGACCACGTCGTCGAGATCCCGATGCTGCTTCGTGACCCACAACGCAACGTCGGTCATGCCGGCAACGACGTGCGCCTGCGGACGAGCCGTGCAGGCATCGGCGAGGGCTGCAAGCGTGCGCGGCGCCGACCAGCGCCGGCCCGCATGCGCGTAGTCGAACGTGTCGTCGCGCGCGAGCAGTGCAAGATCGGCCGCCAGACGCGCTTCGTCCGGCGCGACGATGCGCGTGCCGTCGTCGGCGACGCCGCGGCCACGCCAGCCGGCAGCGGGTGGGAGCGCGTACATGCGCATTGCCGCATCGACGATCGGCCGGTAGCCGGTGCAGCGGCACAGATTGCCGGACAGCGCATCGTCGACGGCGTTGCGCGACGGTCGTGACGCATTTTTGTACAGGCCGAACAGGCTCATCGCGAATCCGGGCGTGCAGAAGCCGCACTGCGACGCGTGGCATTCGACGAGCGCCTGCTGCACCGGATGCGGCGCGCCGTCGTCCGACGCGAGGCTCTCGACGGTGAAGACGGCCTTGCCATCGACCGACGGCAGCAGTCGGATGCAGGCGTTGACGGGCTTCCACGCGAGCGCGTCGCCGGCACGCTCGGCGAGTGCCACCGTGCAGGCGCCGCAATCGCCTTCGGCACAGCCTTCCTTGGTGCCGGTCAGGCGGCGCTCGTCGCGCAGGTAGTCGAGCAGCGTCGTCTGGGGGGCAACGCCGGCGACATCGACGCGCTCGCCGTTCAGCAGGAAACGGATCGCATCACTCATCTTCGCGATAGACGGCACGCGCGGCGTCGACCGCTGCGCCGCGCGGAAGCTTCACGTGTTCGCCGGCGAGCACCGCCTCGAGCGCGCCGAGCGTGGTCAACACCGCGTCCTTGCGCGCGTTCACGCCCATCGTCCCGATGCGCCAGACCTTGCCCTGCAGCGGGCCGAACGACGTCCCGATCTCGATGTTGAAATCGGCGAGGAGCGCCGAACGCACGCGATCCCCGGCGACCCCGTCGGGGATGTGGACGCCGGTGACGTTCGGCATCCTGTGCGCGCGGTCGCCGAAGATGCGCAGGCCCATTGCTTCCACGCCGGCGGCGAGCGCCTCCCCGGCGAGCGCATGGCGGCGAAATGCGCGCTCGTGCCCCTCCTGCAGGAACAATCGCGCGCATTCGCGCGCCGCATAGAGCATCGACGTGGCCTCGGTGTGATGGTTGAGGCCCAGGTCGCTCCAGTAGTCGATCAGCATCGCGAGATCGAAATAGTTCGACCCGACGATCGCGCCTTCGCCCGGCACGTAGTTCGCCGGGCGCAGGCCCTCCTCGATGTGGCGGCGCCGGTAGACGGTTTGCGCCATGCGCTCGCTGATCGTGATCGGTGCCGATCCGGACGGACCGGCGAGGCACTTCTGCAAACCGCTGGTGGCGCAATCGATCTGCCATGCGTCGACCGGCAGCGGCATGCCGCCGAGCGTCGCGGTCGCATCGACCTGAAGCATCGCGCCGTGCCGATGGCACAGCGCGCCGAGTGCGTCGAGCGGCTGCGCCATCGTCGTCGACGTATCGCCCTGGCATACGGCCACGAGCTTCGGCGAATGGCGCACGAGCGCCGCCTCGACCTGCTCGGGCCGGAACACCGTGCCCCACGCGGTTTCGACGACGCGCACGTCGGCACCCGCACGCCGGGCGATTTCGATCATCAACTGGCCGAAGCGGCCGAACGACAATACGAGCACGCGTTCGCCGGGCTCGACCGCCGAGGCGAGCACGCATTCGATCCCCGCCCGCGCGGTGCCGTCGACGAGGAGCGTCCAGCGATTGCGCGTTTCGAACACGCGCCGGTACAGGCTCATCGTCTGTTTCATGTACGCGCGGAACTGCGGGTCGAACTGGCCGAGCATCGGCGCGGCGAGCGCCTGCAGCACGCGCGGATGCGCATTGATCGGCCCCGGACCCATGAGCAGCCGGGGCGCGGGATTCAATTCGTCGAAGGGAGCCGCCCCTTCGTCGAGATCGCCGAGTTGCGGTAGTGGCGTCGCCATCCCTGGCATGGTAGCAGCGTGCACGGCGCTGCGGCTGCAGACCGGAGCGGGTCGCGCCGGTGGCGCGCGGGCGGGCTACTTTCCCGCGGCGAGAATTTCGCGGGCCTTTTCCAGAAAACCGCGCACGGTGGCCGACGGGTCGTCGCGGCGCGACAGCGCATACACGTCGGCGCGCGGCGCAGCACCGGCCAGCGTCCGGTACTCGACCCCCTGCCGGTGCACGCGGGCAAGCGAGGCGGGGACGAGCGCCACACCGAGACCCGCGGCCACGAGGCTCGGCATCGCCTGCGACTCGACGACATACTGGGAAGCGCGCGGCAGGAAGCCGGCATCGACGCAGCACTGGTTGAGATACACGGCGAATGCGGACGAATCGAGCCGCAGCAGCACGAACTCCTCGTTCGCGAGATCCTTCAGCGCGAGCTTGCGTCGCGCAACGAGCCGGTGCGCGCGCGGCAGCGCGGCGACAACGGGGTCCTCCCACGCAAGCTCGGCCGACAGGTGCTGGTCGAGCACGGGCGTGCGCGAGAAGCTGATGTCGAGACGCCGATCGCGCAACGCTGTGAGCTGCGCCGCCGGCGTCATCTCGTGCAGCGCGATGTTCACGCCGGGGAAGGTGCGCCGATACCCGGCGATGAGCTGCGGCAACGGACCGAGCAAAAGCGAGCTGCTCGAGCCGATGTCGAGATGGCCGACATGGCCGCCGCCCACCGCGCGCGCCTGGGCGCATGCCTGCTCGACGCGCTCGAGAATCGCGCTGGCATGGGCGAGGAACACATGGCCCGCGGCGGTCAGCTCCACCCGCCGGCTGGTGCGCACGAACAGCAGCGTTCCGAGCTCGGTTTCGAGCGCCTTGATCTGCTGGCTGAGCGGCGGCTGCGAGACGTTGAGGCGCTGCGCGGCACGCGTGAAATTCAATTCCTGCGCGAGTGTGGCGAAGTAGCGCAGGTGGCGGAGATCCATAGGTAAAACGTATTGAATGAGTCGAACAATATATTGGACAGTGATCCTGGGCGTCAAGAATCATCGCGCGTTCGCCGCAGCAACCGTGTCGAGAGGCCTCGGCGAGAGGCGGCGCGACAAGCTGATGGGAAAGCTCACCACGCACGTCCTCGACACATCGGCCGGCAAGCCGGCGGCCGGCATGCGCGTCGATTTCGCTTCGCTCGACCGCGAAGCGGCACCCGGCGTGCGCACCGTGTACACGAATGCCGAGGGGCGCACCGCCGAGCCGCTTCTCCCGGCGGACGCGATGCGCTGCGGCGAATACGAGCTCACGTTCCACGTGGCCGACTACTTCCGCGGCCAGGGCCATGCCCTCGCCGACCCGCCGTTCCTCGACCGCGTGCTGATCCGTTTCGCCATCGCCGACGTCGCCGCGCACTACCATGTCCCGCTTCTTTGCTCGCCGTGGGCATACTCGACTTACCGCGGCAGCTGAGCGGCCGCGTGCTTCCCCGATGACCGACGCGCCGAAGGGCCACCGGCTGACGCTCGAGCGCGTGACGCATCGTTTCGGTGACGTCACGGCGGTGGAGGGGATCGAGCTCGACATCGCGGGCGGCGAGCTCGTGGCGCTGCTCGGGCCGAGTGGCTGCGGCAAGTCGACGCTGCTGCGCATCATCGCCGGCTTCATCGCCCAAAGCGAAGGCCGCGTGCTGTTCGATGGCGAAGCGGTCGACCACGTCGCGCCGACGCGCCGCGGCGCAGGCATCGTGTTCCAGAACTACGCGCTGTTCCCGCACATGACGGTCGCGCAGAACGTCGCCTACGGGCTCGAGGCGAGACGCCTCGCGAAGGACCGGATCGAATCGCGCGTGGCAGACATGCTGCGGCTCGTGCACATGCAGAGCTACGCGCAGCGGCTGCCGCGGCAGCTCTCCGGCGGCCAGCAGCAGCGCATTGCGCTCGCGCGCGCCCTCGCCGTCGATCCGAAAATCCTGCTGCTCGACGAGCCGTTCGGCGCGCTCGACAAGAACCTGCGCCTCGACATGCAGATCGAGGTGAAGCGGCTGCAGCGCGAATACGGCATCACGGCGATTCTCGTCACGCACGACCAGGAGGAAGCGCTGTCGATGGCGGATCGCATCGCGGTGATGAACCGCGGCCGCATCGAGCAGCTTTCATCGCCCACCGACGTGTACGACCGGCCGCAGACGGTGTTCGTGAACCAGTTCGTCGGCACGACCAATCTGCTGCACGGCGAGCTCGCCGATGCCGTGCTCGGCGTCGTCCGCCTCGAAGGCGGCGGGTTGATGGCGGCAGCACCCGCGCCCGGTCTTCGGCAGGGGGACCGTGTGGTGCTTTCGGTGCGCCCCGAGCAACTGCGCATTCATTCGGCGCACGTCGACGGTGCAGTGACTGCAACGATCAGGGTCGTGCTTCCGCTCGGTCCGCACGTGATGTACGAGGCGCGGACCGACACCGGCGTCGCCTTTCGCATCAGCGCGCCGCGCGATGCCGGCGCGCAACTGCTGTTGCCAGGCGAATGCGTGCATGTGGCGCCCGTCGCAGCGCATGCGTGCAACATGTTTGCCGCGCAATCGGAGCGCGCCGCGTAGGACCGTCTCGAAACGTCGCAATCGTGTATTCAACTCGAGGGAGAACGTCATGGGATCACCTATGAGCCGCAGGCAATTGCTCGCCGCCGCTGCCGGCGCGGGCCTGTACGCAATGCTGCCCTTCGCGCGGGCGCAGTCGAAGTCGCTGGTGGTGGCCACGTTCCCCGGCACGTGGAACGAGGCGCACCGCAACCTGCTCGCGCCGTATTTCAGGAAGCGCACGGGTGCTGGCGTCACGCAGAGCATCCAGCTCGCCACCGAGCAGATCGCGAAGCTCGAGGCGGCGAAGGGCGGCCGGCCGCCGTTCGACGTCGCGATCCTCGACGAGCCGCAGGTGTTCGACGCCGCGAAGCAGGGCCTGATCGACGAGTACCCGGCCGCGAAGTCGCCCAATTTCAAGGAGCTGTTTCCGGTCTACCAGGATAAATGGGGCCCGAAGATCTCGCTGCAGGTGATCGGCATCGGCTACAACCCGAACAAGATCAAGACGCCGCCGAAGTCCTACGACGACCTGTTGAATCCGGCGTACAAGGGCCGTGTCGGCCTGACGGCGC